>NZ_JBAKHP010000018.1:0-122168 GCF_036902745.1 Micromonospora sp. CPCC 205554
TTTGCGTCGACATCCGGCCCGGCCGAGGACACAAACCCCTTGATCACCGCCGAACAAGCCCTCCCGGGCACCACCAACGCGTCGATCATGAGGTTAGCGGCGACAAAACGGACACCAACCGCGGCTAAGTTCACGATCAACCCACCCAGGGCAGGGCGGGGCAGGGCAGGGCGGGGTTGGTCCGGGGCGGGAGGGTGGCGCCCCGCGATCATTCGCGCGATCTTGCGGTTCGGGCCGTCGGGGTGCCGGATTCGCGAGGTTTGCCGGGCGCCAAAGTGCAAGATCGCGGGACTGTCCGGAGCTGTCGCGGACCCGGCGTGAGCCGGGGAGGCAGTCCGCCGATCTTGGAGTTGTGGCACCTCGCGAACGTCGCGAACCGGGCATCCCGGGCGCCACAACTCCAAGATCGACGGGGAGGGCTGGGCGCGAGAGGCTCGGGGAGCCGGGTTCTGCCGTTGGCAGATCTGCTTACCGTGAACGGGGGACCTGCCGGGCGGTACGGGGCGGCACGCTGGGACACATGCGACTTCTGATGCTCGGCGGTACGGGGTTCGTCGGCGGTGCGGTGGTGGCCGAGGCGGTACGCCGCGACTGGCAGGTGACCGTGTTCAACCGGGGTGTGCACGGTCAGGTGCCGGACGGCGTACACCGGTTGCGGGGTGACCGGACCGCGCCGGACGGTCTGGCCGCGCTCACCGGCGGCGAGTGGGATCTGGTGGTGGACACCTGGGACGGCGCACCCCGTGCGGTACGGGACGCGGCGTCGGCGCTGGACGGCGCGGTGGCGCACTACGTCTACGTGTCCAGCGGATCGGTGTACGCGTCACCCGTCGCGCCCGGCAGCGGCGAGGAGGCGCCCACGGTGCCGGCCGACCCGGACGCGGACGACGGTGACTATCCGGCGAACAAAGCCGGCGGGGAACTCGCCGCGACGCGGGTGTTCGGTGACCGGGCGCTGCTGGCGCGCGCCGGGCTGATCCTGGGGCCGGGGGAGGACATCGGGCGGTTGCCGTGGTGGCTGAACCGGATCGCCCGGGGCGGGGACGTGCTGGCACCGGGGCCGCGTGACCTGCCGATCCAGTACGTGGACGTCCGTGACCTGGCGACCTGGCTGCTGGACCGGGGTGCCGAGGGCGTCGGCGGGGCGTACAACGTGGTGGGTCGCACCGGGCACGCGACGTTGGGTGACCTGCTCGACGCGGCGGTGGCGGTGACCGGGTCGGACGCGACGCTGCGGTGGACCGCGCCGGAGCCGATCCTCGCTGCCGGCGTGGAGCCGTGGAACGACCTGCCGGTGTGGATTCCGCGCGGGCACGAGTACCGCTGGTTGCAGGAGCGGGGTGTGGAACGCGCGTACGCGGCGGGGCTGGTCTGCCGGCCGGTGACCGAGACGGTGGCGGACACCTGGCGGTGGCTGCGCGAGGTGGGCCGCGTGCCGGACCGGGCGGGGCGTCCGGCCCGCGCCCCGGTCGGCCTGGCACCGGAACGGGAGGCGGCCCTGCTCGCCGCGCTCCCGGCCTGACCCGCGGAGGGGTGCCGGTCAGGCCGGCACGACCGGCAGGTCGAGCACCTCCTCGACCGGGCGGCGCGGGGTGGCGCGACCCGGCTGGCCGTAGCCGATCCGCATCACCATCTGCGGGGTGCCGAACCGGCCCAGCGACATCCGCAGCGCCTCCCGCGCGGCCGGCACCTCGATCGGCTGGGACAGCATCGACACGCTCAGCCCGGCGTCGGTGGCGGTGAGCAGCACCCGCTGCAGCGCCTGCCCGGCGAGGATCTGGTCGGCGGAGGTGTTGCCGGCCGAGCCGAGCACCGCGACCAGCGGCTCCGGTTCGAAGTCGCGGCCGGGGGCGCGGTTGCGTCCGCCGAAGCCGCGCTGGGGCAGCAGGTCCTGCGGCTCGCTCTGCGGTCCGGCGGCGCCGGTGGGCACGCCGTCCGGGGCCGGCTCGGAGCGGATCCACTCGGCCCGTTCGGCCACGTACGCGGGGTCGCGTTCCAGCACGCGGTGGGCGCTGCGGGCGACCTCGGCGACCGCGTTGACGGCGCTGGTGCCGATCACCAGCTCCAGCCAGCACTGCTCGGCGCGGGCCGCCTCGCCGAGGCGCCAGCGGGCCTCGGCCGGCACCGGGTCGGGCCAGAACGGCGCGCGGTTGCTGAACCGGTGGCTGATCGCCCCGTACAGGCTCTGCTCGACCGGGGTGGGGCGGCGCGGCACGTCCGGCACCAGCCGGGCCACGACGTCCGGGTCGGCGGGGTACGGGCGCAGCCGCACAGTGGCCGGGGTGCCCGCGACGGCGAGCGCCAGCCGCAGGTTGAACAGCGCCGCACCGGCGGCGATGCGCGCGCCCCAGCCGGTCGGGTCGGTGGCGGGCAGGCCGCGCAGCGGGTCGACGGACACCTCGATGCCGCCGTCGACGAGCCGGAACCGCCACGGCTGGGTGTTGTGCAGCGACGGCGCCCGGACCGCGTCGGCGACCGCGGCCCGCAGCTGCTCGCCGGTGTATTCGGTCGTCATGGTGGTGCTCCCTCTCGTGCGGCGCCGGCTTCCCCGGCCGGGTACACCACTACGGTGCGTCAGCGGGCGGCGCGGTGAGCAGGGCCGGAGGTCCCCACCTGGGCCCGGCCGTCGGTCCCGGCCGACGCGGGCAGGACGGGACTTTCGACCCGTGCTACGGGGGCGGGAAAGCGGGTAGAAAGGACTGATGATCCGGGTGTTCCTGCTCGACGACCACGAGGTCGTCCGTCGTGGCCTTGCCGACCTGCTCCAGAGCAGCGGCGACATCGAGGTGGTCGGCGAGTCCGGCCTGGCCCAGGAGGCGGCGCGCCGCATCCCGGCGCTGCGCCCCGACGTGGCGATCCTCGACGCCCGGCTGCCCGACGGCAACGGCATCGACGTCTGCCGGGACGTCCGGGCCGTGGACTCCTCGATCAAGGGCCTGATCCTCACCTCGTACGAGGACGACGAGGCGTTGTTCGCGGCGATCATGGCGGGCGCCGCCGGGTACGTGCTCAAGCAGATCCGCGGCACCGACCTGGTGGACGCGGTCCGCCGGGTGGCGGCCGGGCAGTCCCTGCTCGACCCGGCGATCACCACCCGCGTGCTGGAGCGCATCCGCAGCGGCGTGGAGCAGCCGCGGGAGCTGAAGTCGCTCACCGAGCAGGAGCGGCGGATCCTGGAGTACGTGGCGGAGGGACTCACCAACCGGGAGATCGCCGGGAAGATGTTCCTCGCCGAGAAGACGGTGAAGAACTACGTGTCCAGCGTGCTCGCGAAGCTGGGCCTGGAGCGGCGTACCCAGGCGGCGGTGCTGGCCACCCGCCTGCTCGGCAAGAACACCTGACGGCGCCTCAGTCGAGCGGGACGCTCCAGCGCACCTCGGTGCCGCGCGGATCGGCCCGGCGCAGCGAGAACTCGCCGCCCAGCCGCTCGGCCCGCTCCCGCAGGTTGACCAGGCCGCTGCGGGCCGCCTCCGGGTCGCAGCCGATCCCGTCGTCGGTGACGGTGATCTCGACCCGGCCGGAGTCGACGCGTACGCGCACCGACACCCGGTCGGCCTGCGCGTGGCGTACCGCGTTGGACAGCGCCTCGCGCAGTACGGCGGTGAGTTCGGGGCGCAGGTCGTCCGGGACGGCGCTGTCGATCGGGCCGATCAGCTCCAGGTGCGGCCGGTAGCCGAGCGACTCGGCGGCCACCTCGATCGCCTCGCGGATCTCGGTGCGCAGCGCCGCGCTCATCGGGGTACGCAGCTCGAAGATGGTGCGGCGGATGTCGCGGATGGTGGCGTCCAGGTCGTCGACCGCCTGGTTGATCCGCTTGGCCGCCTCGGGGCGGGCGTTCATCGCGCCGCTCTGCAGTTGCAGGCCGGTGGCGAACAGCCGCTGGATCACCACGTCGTGCAGGTCGCGGGCGATGCGTTCGCGGTCCTCCAGGACCACCAGCAGTTCCCGCTCCTCCTGGCCGCGGGCGCGTTCCATGGCCAGCGCGGCCTGCCCGGCGAAGCTGGCGAGCAGCGCGAGGTCGTCGTCGGCGGCGGGCCCGTGGTCGGGCCGGTAGCCGATCACCAGGACGCCGTGCAGCGTGTCGGCGGCGGCGAGCGGGGAGACCACGGCCGGCCCGGCGACCACCGGCCGGGGCCAGGGCGCCGCGGCGGCGAGGTCGTCGACCTGGTCGTGGCGGCCCTGCGTGACGGACGCGGCGAAGCTGGTCTCGGCGGCCGGCAGCACCGCGCCGACCAGTTCCCGGGTGACCGGGTCGGCGCCGTCGACGACCTCGACGGTGAACTGGGCCTCGTCCTCGTCGTAGAGCAGCACCAGGGCCAGCTCGGCCTCGGCGACCTCGCGGGCGCGGCGGGCCACCAGCGTCAGCGCGTCGGTACGGCGTACCTCGCCGAGCAGCACGGAGGTGATCTCCGCGGCGGCGGCGAGCCAGCGTTCGCGGCGGTGCGCCAGCGCGTAGAGGCGGGCGTTCTCGATCGCCACGCCGGCCGCGGCGGCCAGCGCCACCACGATCTCCTCGTCGTCCTCGGTGAACTCGGCCGCGCCCTGCTTCTCGGCCAGGTAGAGGTTGCCCCAGACGTGGTCGCGGATGCGCACCGGCACGCCGAGGAAGCTGTGCATCGGCGGGTGGTTCGGGGGAAAGCCGTACGACTTCGGGTGCTTGGTGATGTCCGGCATGCGGACCGGCTTCGGCTCGTCGATGAGCAGACCCAGCACGCCGCGGCCGTGCGGCAGCTCGCCGATCTTCGCGTGCAGCTCCGGGCTGATGCCGTGGACGATGAAGTCGTGCAGCATGCGGTCCGGCCCGATCACGCCGAGCGCGCCGTAGCGGGCGCCGGCCAGCTCGCACGCCGACTGCACGATCCGCTGAAGCGTGCTGCGCAGGTCGAGGTCGGACCCGATGCCGACGACCGCGTCCAGCAGCGCCCGCAGCCGCTCACGGCTGGTCACCACCTCGCCGACGCGGTCGAGCATCTCCTGGAGCAGTTCGTCCAGGCGTACGCGGGACAGCGGGGTCAGTCCGAGCGACGGCGTGACGTGCTCGTGCCGGGACTGGGGTGCGGCGGCCACCCGGCGATGGTATCCCCCGGTGGCCGCCGTGATCGAGACCGGTCAGGCGAGACTGTCGCGGACCGCCGAGGTGTCGACCGTCTGCGCGACGTCCAGCCGGGGCGTGTGCGGCGGGCCGGCGTGGTTCGGGTCGGCCACGCCGAGCCGCATGCTGATGTACGGGAACCCCAGGCCGGAGAGCATCTGCCGCAGCACCTCGCGGGTGCTCTCGACCTCCACCACACCGGACAGCGGCACCAGCGACACCCCGTGCCGGGTGGCGGTGAGCCAGGCGGCGGAGAGCGCCTCACCGGCGCGCAGCCAGCTCATCAGCTCGTCGTCGGAGCCCCACAGGATCCCGTACACGGCGGCCTTGTCGTGGCCGGGCCCGATCGGCAGCGAGCCGGCGCGGCCGAAGTCGCGGGCCGGAACGGTCGTCTGCGGGGCCTGCTCGGGCAGCACCTCCGGCGGCAGCCCGGTGCCGGTGCCGGCCCGGCTGGTCCAGTACGCCAGCTCCTCGCGCAGCTCCGGGCTGTCGGCCTCGACGGCGGCGGCCTGCTGCGCGGCGCCGGCGAGCTGGATCTTCTGGGTGTCGTCGAGCACTTGCAGGTTCACGCCCTCCAGCGTGGCCGCCCGCTCGATGTCGTTCAGCGCGGCGGTGGGGATCGGCTCGTCGCTGACCGGCCGCCGGTCGGTGTGCCGCACCTGCATGCACTGCACGACGCGCATGGCGTCGGCGTCGGCGCCGGTGTGCTTGAGGGTGGTGATCCGGGCCAGCAGGTCGGGTTCCTTCGGGTCGGGCAGCCGTTCCACCACCGGGGTCCAGCCCTCGGCGGCCAGCGCCACCCGGGCGTGGTGCAGCGCGGCGCCGCAGCTCACCACCAGCAGGTGCCCTTCCGGGTCCATGGCGCTGAGGTGCCGTTCGCGGACCACCCGCAGCTCCAGCGCGTCGGGCAGGACCGTCCAGTGCCACGGCTGCGTGTTGTGCACCGAGGGGGCGTGGCCGGCCATTCCGGCGGCCTCCGCGAGCGCGGTGGTCAACGGGCGATCGCCGGCCGGCGTCTCGTGGCTCATCGTCACGACCTTTCCTGTTTTCCCCATCGTGCCCCACGCCCGGGACGCCCGGGTGGGGATGCCGCTCCATCCTCGGGCATGCCCGGCCGCCCCGCAGGGCCGGATTACCCGTGTCGTCCCGCGCCGGGACTGAGACGATCCACACGTGGGAACCGAGCCACGCGAGTGCGTACCCGAGCAGCCGGCCCGCGCCCCGCGGCGGGCCTGGGCCGAGTGGGCGCCGCTGGTGCTGCTCACGGCGGCGGTGCTGGCCGGGGCGGCGCTGTGGTTCGCCGGCGCGCACGACGCCGCCCGGCTGGTCTGGGCGGCGGTCACGGTGGTCGCGCTGGTGCCGGCGGCCTGGACGACGCTGCGCCAGTTGTGGCTGCGGCAGTTCGGGGTGGACGTCATCGCGGTGCTGGCGCTGCTCGGCGCGCTGCTGGTGCGGGAGTACCTGGCCGGCGCCGTGATCGCGGTGATGGTCGCCACCGGGCGGACGCTGGAGGAGTACGCCCAGCGCCGCGCCACCCGCGACCTGCGGGCGTTGCTGGAACGCGCGCCCCGGCAGGCGCGCCGGCGCACCCCGGACGGCGGGATCGAGGTGGTGCCGCTGGACCGCGTCGCGGTGGGGGACCGCCTGGTGGTCGGGCCGGGCGACGTGGTGCCGGTGGACGGTGTGGTCGAGGAGGCGGCCACGCTCGACGAGTCGGTGGTCACCGGCGAGTCGCAGCTGGTCACCCGCGCGGCCGGGGACGAGGTGGCCAGCGGTGTCGTCAACGCCGGTGCCGGTTTCGGGCTGCGGGCCCGCCGCAACGCGGCGGAGAGCACCTACGCCGGCATCGTCCGCCTGGCCGGCGAGGCCACCGCCCGCAAGGCCCCGATGGTACGGCTGGCCGACCGGTACGCCGCCGCGTTCGTGCCGTTCACGCTGGTGCTGGCCGGGGTGGCGTGGCTGCTGTCCGGCGAGTTCACCCGGGCGGTGGCGGTGCTCGTGGTGGCCACACCGTGCCCGCTGCTGCTGGCCACCCCGATCGCCGTGGTCTCCGGGCTGTCCCGGGTGGCCCGGCGCGGTGTGCTGGTCCGGGACGGCGGGTCGCTGGAACAGCTCGGCCGCGCCCGTACCCTGCTGCTGGACAAGACCGGCACGCTCACCGCGGGTCGGCCCCGGGCGGCCGAGGTGGTGGTGGCGCCGGGCGGCGACCGGGACGACGTGCTGCGGCTGGCCGCCTCGGTCGAGCAGCTCTCCCCGCACGTGCTGGCCGCCGCGCTGGTCCGGCAGGCCCGCGAGCGCGGGCTGGCGCTGGCCGAGCCGACGCAGGTCACGGAGGAGCCGGGGCACGGGGTGAGCGGGCGCGTCGACGGGCGGATGGTGCACGTCGGGCAGCTCGCCGGGGAACCGCCGGAGTGGGCGGGCCGGCTCGGTGAGCGCGCCGAACGGGCCGGGCGTTCCGCGGTCTGGGTCAGCGACGACCACGGGCCGCTGGGCGCGATCCTGCTGGAGGACCCGGTCCGGCCGGACGCCCGGCGGACCGTGCGGCGGCTGCGCGAGGCGGGCCTGACCCGGCTGGTCATGGTGACCGGCGACCGGCCGGGCACGGCCCGGCAGGTCGCGCAGGTCGTGGGCGTGGACGACGTGATCGCGCGCTGCTCGCCGCAGGAGAAGGCCGATCGGGTACGCGAGGAGTCGGCGCACGCGGTGACCGTGATGGTCGGCGACGGCGTGAACGACGCGCCCGCCCTGGCCGAGGCGCACGTCGGCGTGGCGATGGGCGCCACCGGGGCGACCGCCTCGGCGGACGTGGCCGACGCGGTGCTCACCGTGGACCGGCTGGACCGGCTCGCCGACGCCGTCGAGATCGCCCGGTACGCCCGCCGCATCGCGGTGCAGAGCGCCACGGTGGGGATGGGCCTGGCGGTGGTGGCGATGGTCGTCGCCGCCGCGGGGCGGCTGCCCCCGGTCGCCGGCGCGTTCCTCCAGGAGGGCATCGACGTCCTGGTGATCCTCAACGCGCTGCGCGCGCTCGGCGGCGGCCTGCGGCGGCGGGACCTGCCCGCGCACACCCGCGAACTGCTCGACCGGTACGCGGGCGAGCACGGCGGCGTGCGCGACGTGCTGGCCGGGCTGCGGGACACCGCCGACATGGTGGCGACCCGCCCGGACGACCCGGCGTGCCTGCCGGCGCTGCGGGAGGTGCACCGGCGCCTGATCGACGAGGTGCTGCCGCACGAGGCGGCCGAGGACCGGCAGCTCTACCCGGCGCTGGCCGGGCCGCTCGGCAGCGACGAGGCGACCTCCACGATGAGCCGGGCGCACGTGGAGATCGTGCGGCTGGTGGAGCGGATCGGCGGGCACCTCACGGCGCAGCCGGACGGCCGGCTGCGCCGTGACGAGGTGCCCGATCTGCTGGCCGCGCTCTACGGTCTGGACGCGGTGCTGCGCCTGCACCTGGCCCAGGAGGAGGAGGACTACTTCTCGCTCAACCCGGAGGAGGGCTCCACCGCGCCCGGCCGCTGAGTCAGCGTTCGCGTACCACCGCGACGGGGCAGTGCGAGTGCTGGATGAGCTGCTGGCTGACCGAGCCGAGCAGCATGCCGCGCAGGCCGCCCCGGCCCCGGCTGCCGACCACCACCAGCTGCGCCGACCGGCTCGCCTCGACGAGCAGCGCGGACGCGCTGCCGGGGACCGCCTCGATCTCCACCGGCACGTCGGGGAAGCTCTCCCGCCACGGCGCCAGTTCCGCCTCGGCGGCGGCCCGCTCGCTCGCGGCGACCTGCTCGGGGTCGAAGTCCGGCGGCACCCACCGGTCACCCGGCGGTTCCCAGGCCCGCAGCACCCGCAGCGGCACGTCCCGCTGCGCGGCCCGCTCGACGGCGAAGCCGAGCGCCCGCAGCGCCGACTCCGAGCCGTCCGAGCCGACCACCACCGGCCCGGACGTGGCGGCCTGGCCGTCGCGGACCACCACCACCGGGCAGTGGGCGTGCGCGGTGACCGAGACCGCCGTGGAGCCGGCGAGCAGCCCGCCGAAGCCGCCGTGACCCCGGCTGCCGAGCACCAGCATCCCGGCGTCGGCGGACCGCTCCTGGAGCACCAGCGCGGGCGGCCCGTCGAACACCTCGCCGTGCACGGTCAGGCCCGGCCGCTCGGCGGCGGCGTCCGCCGCCGCCTTGCGGACCAGTTCCTCGACCTGCTGCCGGGCGGCCTCGTCCGGCCACACCCCGGGCGCCACGCCGGGCCCGATCCAGCCGGTGACGGTCAACCACTCGAAGACGTACGCGAGGCGGACCGGCCGCCCCGAGCGGCCCGCCTCGTCCAGCGCCCAGTTCAGGGCGACGGCGGCGTCCGAGGAGCCGTCGTAGCCGACCAGGATCTCGTCGTCGCTCATTCGCCACTCCTCACCGCGGGGTCGTTCTCCCTGATCCAGCGCCACTCGGCGACCCGGGGGTCGTCCTCGCCGTAGCGGCGGGTGTAGTCGCGGCAGGCCTGGCGGGCGTCCACCATGTCCTGGCGCAGGTGCGCGGCGCGCGACCGCAGCCCCGGCACCCGGTCGATCACGTCGATGACCAGGTGGAAGCGGTCCAGGTCGTTGAGCATCACCATGTCGAACGGCGTGGTGGTGGTGCCCTCCTCCTTGTAGCCGCGCACGTGCAGGTTGTCGTGGTTGGTGCGGCGGTAGGTGAGCCGGTGGATCAGCCACGGGTAGCCGTGGTACGCGAAGATCACCGGCTTGTCGCGGGTGAAGATGGTGTCGAACTCGTTGTCCGGCAGGCCGTGCGGGTGCTCCGACGGCGGCTGCAGGCGCATCAGGTCGACCACGTTGACCACCCGCACCTTCAGGTCCGGCAGGTGCCGGCGCAGCAGGTCGACGGCGGCGAGCGTCTCCAGCGTCGGCACGTCGCCGGCGCAGGCGAGCACGACGTCCGGTTCGGTGCCGTCGTCGCTGCTGGCCCAGTCCCAGATGCCCAGGCCGCGGCGGCAGTGCTGGATCGCCTCGTCCATGGTCAGCCAGTTCGGCGCGGGCTGCTTGCCGGCCACCACCACGTTGATGTACTGCCGGCTGCGCAGGCAATGGTCCATGGTGGACAGCAGCGTGTTGCCGTCCGGCGGCAGGTAGACCCGGACCACCTCGGCCTTCTTGTTGACCACGTGGTCGATGAAGCCCGGATCCTGGTGCGAGAAGCCGTTGTGGTCCTGGCGCCACACGTGGCTGGACAGCAGGTAGTTCAGTGACGCCACCGGCTCCCGCCAGGGGATGTTCCGGGTCACCTTCAGCCACTTGGCGTGCTGGTTGACCATCGAGTCGACGATGTGGATGAACGCCTCGTAGCTGGTGAAGATGCCGTGCCGGCCGGTCAGCAGGTAGCCCTCCAGCCAGCCCTGGCACAGGTGCTCGGAGAGCACCTCCATCACCCGGCCGTCGGGGGAGAGGTGGTCGTCGCCGGGCACCTCGGCGCCCACGAACGCGCGGTCGGTCACCTCGAACGCCGCGCCGAGCCGGTTCGAGGCGACCTCGTCCGGGCCGAACAGGCGGAACGTCTCCGGGTTGCGCGCGATCACGTCGCGGACCCAGGGGCCGAGCACACCGGTCGCGCCGGCCATCGGCTCGCCCGGCGTCGGTACGTCGACCGCGTAGTCGCGGAAGTCCGGCAGCTCCAGGTTGCGCAGCAGCCGGCCGCCGTTGGCGACCGGGTTGGCGCTCATCCGGCGGTCACCGGTGGGCGGCAGGTCGGCCACCTCGGCGACCGGGCCGCCGGTGGCGTCGAACAGCTCCTCCGGCCGGTAGCTGCGCAGCCAGCGCTCCAGCTCGGCCAGGTGCTCCGGGTTGTCCCGGACCTCGGAGATCGGCACCTGGTGGGCGCGGAACGTGCCCTCGACCTGCTTGCCGTCGACCCGGGACGGACCGGTCCAGCCCTTCGGCGTCCGCAGGACGATCATCGGCCAGCGGGGGCGCTCGACGTGCTCGCCGGAGCGGGCCCGGCGCTGGATCGCCGTGATCTCGTCGACCGCCCGGTCGAGCGTGGCGGCCAGCAGTTGGTGCACCGTCGCCGGGTCGTCGCCCTCGACCACGTACGGCTCGTAGCCGAAGCCGCGCATCATGTCCCGCAGGTCCTCGCCGGGGATCCGGTCCAGCACCGTCGGGTTGGCGATCTTGTAGCCGTTGAGGTGCAGGATCGGCAGCACGGCGCCGTCGCGGGCCGGGTTGAGGAACACGTTCGACAGCCAGCTTCCGGCCAGCGGGCCGGTCTCCGCCTCGCCGTCGCCGATCACGCAGGCCACGAGCAGGTCCGGGTTGTCGAACGCGGCGCCGTACGCGTGGCTCAGCGCGTACCCCAGTTCGCCGCCCTCGTGGATCGAACCCGGCACCTCCGGCGCCACGTGGCTCGGGATGCCGCCCGGGAAGGAGAACTGCCGGAACAGCCGCTGCATGCCGGTCTCGTCCCGGGGGATGTGGTGGTACAGCTCGCTGTAGGTGCCCTCCAGCCACGTGTTCGCCACCAGCGCCGGGCCGCCGTGACCGGGGCCGGTGACGAAGATGGCGGACAGATCCCGGTTCACGATGACCCGGTTGAGGTGCGTGTAGAGCAGGTTGAGCCCGGGACTGGTGCCCCAGTGGCCCAGCAGGCGCGGCTTGACGTGCTCAGGCTTGAGCGGTTCGCGCAGCAGCGGATTGTCGAGCAGATAGATCTGGCCGACGGTCAGGTAGTTCGCCGCGCGCCAGTAGGCGTCCAGCCGGCGCAACTCGTCTTCGGTCAGGGGGCTGTGCAGGTTCACCGCGGTGTCCATGCTGCCTTAGCCTCTCGTGGCTCGGGGTCGGCTGCCACTCGGGGACCACATTTTCTTCCCCGGCGCGTCCAGCCTCGTCCCTGTCGGGGGTCGCCGGTCAGGGCCGTAGGTCCCGCCTCGCGCGGGCGTCACGACCCGTCCCCGGTATCTGCGGGGACACCCCGTACGACGATCAGCGGGGCCGGCGAGTGGTAGAGCAGGGACTGGCTGACCGCGCCCAGAGTGGACCCTACCGGCCCGTCTCCCCAGGCGGCCACCACCGCGAGCTGTGCCGCGCGGGACCGGTCGAGCAGGACGGACTTCGGGTCGCCGTGGACGGTCTCGCAGTCGGCGGCGACCCGGGGGTACCGCCGGGCCGTCCGGGTGACCGCCTCCTCCAGCCGCCCGTCGCCGCGGTCGCCGGACTCCGGCTCGATCACCTGGACGGCGAGCAGGCGGGCGCCGCGGTGCTGCGCGCAGTCGAAGGCGTACCCGAGCGCGGCCTGCGAGCTGGGCGACCCGTCGAAGCCGACGAGCAGCGGGCCGGGCGGGGCCGGCTCGGTCCGCCCGACCAGCACCGGGCAACCGGCCCGGGCGGCCACGTCCACGGCCGGTGTGTCGGCCGGTACGCGGTCCGGGTGGGTGGACATGCCCCCGTCACCGAGCGCGATCAGGAACGCGGTGTCGGCGACCCGCAGCAGC
The DNA here is from genome assembly GCF_036902745.1 of Micromonospora sp. CPCC 205554. Taxonomy (NCBI): domain Bacteria; kingdom Bacillati; phylum Actinomycetota; class Actinomycetes; order Micromonosporales; family Micromonosporaceae; genus Micromonospora; species Micromonospora sp. CPCC 205554. The sequence continues at coordinate 12,563 of NZ_JBAKHP010000018.1, forward strand.
GCCTCGACCGGCGAGCCCTCGACGATCCGGCCGCTGACCGACACCTGCGGCGCGCACTCGGCGACGACCTGCCCGGCGTGCTCCAGCACGTTCTCCGCGTCCGTGCGGGTGCCGCCGGCCGGGGCGGGGCCGGGCGTCGCGGCCCAGTTGAACGCGTGCAGCAGGTGCAGCGGCCGGTCGTGGGCGGCGGCCTCGGCGGCGGCCGTGCGGACCACCGCCAGGTCGGCCTCGGACCGGCTGACGCCGACCACCACCGCGCCGTGGCTGGGTGCGGCCACCCCGGCTCACCTCCCGACCCGTGCTTTTCACCCACCGTAGTCGTGGGACCGGGTGCGCCGGAGCGGGTCGGCGGAACTGGCGGTCAGCGCGGGGCGGGCAGCGCCGGGTGTACGCGCAGCACGACGGCTGTGGCGTTGTCCTCGCCGCCCTCGTCCAGGCTGGCGGCGAGCAGGGCCTCGGCGGTGCGCGCCGGGTCGCGTCGCGCGGACAGCAGGTCGCGCAGCCGGTGGTAGCCGAGCTGGTCGCTGATCCCGTCGGTGCACAGCAGCCAGGTGTCACCCCGGCGCAGCGGCACGGCGAGCAGGTCCGGCTCGGGCCGGTCCGGGTGGCCGACGTAGCGCAGCAGCTGGTAGCGCGCCCGCGCCGCCTCCGGCGAGTCGGCCGGCCACCAGCCGTGCAGCAGGCCGAGCCAGGCCATGGTGTGGTCGACGGTGACCAGCTCCAGCAGCCCGTCGCGCAGCCGGTACGCCCGCGAGTCGCCGAGCTGGACCAGCCAGCCCTGGTCGCCGTCGGGCTCGACCACGAGCGCGGTGAGCGTGCACCCGGTCAGGCCGGGCTGCGCGGCGCCGGCCTGGCGTACCCGCCGTTGGGTCTCCGCCACGGCGGCCCGCAGAGCGGCGGCGCCGACGGCGGGCCAGCCGGCGCGGACCCGCGTGGTGAACGTCTCCGCGGCGGTCGTGCCGGCCACCCGGCTGCCCTCGCCGTCGCCCATCCCGTCGCAGACCACCGCGAGCGGCAGCTCGGGGTCGACGTGCAGCACGTCGTAGTTCTCCGGGTAGCGGTGCCCGACCACGCTGCCGCCGGCGATCTCCAGGGTGAGGCGGCCGGCGGTGAGCCGGCGCGCGGACTCGACCGGCCGGTCCAGCGGACGGCGGCGGAACATCAGCGGACCGTAACACCGGGACCGGCCGGACAGCGGCAGGCCGGGTCGCCTGTCAACCAGGGTTGACAGAGGGGATGCGTCAACCTACATTGACAGCATGAGTCGAGCGACGGAACTCGCGGCGGCAGCCGGCAGCACCGACCCCAAGGTCGGCCTGCGCGCCGTGCTCGCCCTGCGCCGGCTGCTCGAACGGCTCGAGGTGATCCAGGTCGACAACGCCCGGCGGCAGGGCTGGTCGTGGCAGGAGATCGCCGACGCCCTCGAGGTCAGCCGGCAGGCGGTCCACAAGAAGCACGCCGGACGACCGGCGGTGCGCGAGAGCTGGGAGGCGTGATGTTCGAACGATTCACCGACCGGGCCCGGAGCGTGGTGCACCACGCGCTCGACGAGGCCCGCACCGAGGGACGGCGGCCGGTCGGCACCGAGCACCTGCTTCTGGGCGTGCTGGCCGACCGCGACAGCCTGGCGGTACGGCTGCTGGCGGCCGGCGGCGTCGAGGCCGACGCGCTGCGCGCCGCGGTGGCCCGCCACACCGCGCAGGGCGTGGACGGGCTCGGCGCGGCGGACGCCGCGGCGCTGCGCGAGATCGGCATCGACCTCGCCGCGATCGTGGCCCGGATCGAGGAGTCCTTCGGCCCCGACGCGCTGCGCGAGGCGACGCCGCGTCCGCGCCGGTGGTGGCGTCGCGGGTCGCACCACGGCACGTTCTCGCCCCGCGCCAAGAAGGTGCTGGAGCTGTCGCTGCGCGAGGCGCTGCGGCTGCGCCACCGGCACATCGGCACCGAACACATCCTGCTCGGCCTGCTGCGCGAGGGCGACGGCCCGGCCGCGGTCGTGCTCACCGAGGCCGGGGTGGACATCGACGACCTGCGGCGGCGCGTCGACGCGGCGCTGCGTGAGGCGGCCTGACCCGCACCCGGTCTTCAAACCTGTTTGCGGTCCTCGCAACGTCCCGCTCCGCCGGGTCGCCGTCACGCCCCGTGTCCTGCACACTGACGCCGTGGACGGTGCAGACGACAAGCGCCCGGTGAACGCGGAGAACCGCACCCCGCGCTCGGCAGTGGTGGTCAACCCGGTGAAGGTGGCCGACCTGGACGAGTTCCGCCGCACCGTGGACGGCGCGCTCGCCGCCGCCGGGTGGCCGGCCCCGGCCTGGTACGAGACGACAGTCGAGGACCCGGGCCGCGGGCAGGCGGAACAGGCCGTCGAGGCGGGCGCGGAGGTCGTCTTCGCCTGCGGCGGCGACGGCACGGTGATGGCCTGCGTGACCGCGCTGGCCGGCACCGACGTGGCGCTGGCCGTACTGCCCCAGGGCACCGGCAACCTGCTGGCCGCCAACCTCGGCCTCTCGAACGACCTGGCCGCCGGGCTGGAGGTCGCCGTCGAGCGCGGGATGCGCCGCCTCGACGTCGGCGTGGTCGGCGACAAGTGCTTCGCGGTGATGGCCGGGATGGGCTTCGACGCCCAGATGCTCGACTCCACCTCCGAGACCACGAAGAAGCGGATCGGCTGGCCCGCGTACGTGGTCGGTGCCGCCCGGCACCTGCGCGACCGGCCGATGCGGGTCTCGGTGCGCATCGACGGCAAGCCGCCGCTGCGCCGCCGCGCCCGCTCGGTCCTGGTCGCCAACGTCGGGCGCCTCCAGGGCGGGGTACGCCTGCTCACCGAGGCCGAACCGGACGACGGCTGGCTCGACGTGGCGGTGCTGACGCCGCGTACGCTGCGCCACTGGCTCGCCATGGGCTGGGCGGTGCTGCGCCGCCGCGACAGAGTGCCCGGGATGGAGGTGTTCCGGGCCCGCTCGGTCGAGATCACCAGCACCCGGTCGCAGCCCCGGCAGCTCGACGGCGACCTGATCGAGCCGGGCCGCTCGCTCAAGGCCACCATCCGCCCCGAGTCGCTCTGGCTCTGCGTACCGCGCCCGGAGGAGGACCCCGACCTGGCGGTCGACGCCGACGCGGTCGGCGAGCGCGGCGAGCACCTGGTCGAGGAGGCCCGCCGTGAGTAGCACGAAGCTGGTCCCCGAGACCCGGCTGATGGCCGAGAACGAGCTGTCCGCCGACGACGCCTGGCACACACTGCGCCGGCACGGCGGCTGGTGCCTGCTGCGGGACGCGTTCATCCGGTTCCGCTACGGCGACGGCTTCAGCCATTCCCGGGCGCTGGCGTTGCAGCTCTGCCTGGCCGTGGTGCCGTTCCTGATCGCGCTCACCGGTCTGATCACCGACCTGGGCGTGGACGAGGGCGGCAAGGTCGTCGCCGACACGGTGCTGGCGATCACGCCCGGCCAGAGCGAGGCGATGGTGCAGGACCTGCTGACCGACAGCGAGCGTACGGAGGACGCCGGCGAGCTGGCGCTGACCCTCGGTCTGCTCACCGGGCTGGTCGCGCTGACCACCACGATGGCGCAGATTGAGCGGGGCGCCAACCGGATCTACGGCGTCGAGCGGGACCGCCCGGCGCTGGCCAAGTACGTGCGCGCCGCGGTCCTCGCGGTGCTCGCCGGCGTGCCCGCGCTGGCCGGTTTCCTGATCCTGGTCGGCGGCCGGGCGATGGGCGAGTCGGTACGGCGGCACTACGAGTGGGGCGACCTCGCCATGTCCGGGTGGGACGTGATCCGCTGGCCGCTGAGCCTCGGCCTGACCGTCCTCGCCGTCGCGGTGCTGTTCCGGCACGCCCCGCGACGCCGCCAGCCCGGCCTGTCGTGGCTCTTCTTCGGCGCGTCCATCGCCATCGCGATCTGGTGGCTGGCCAGCCTGCTGCTCGCCGCCTACGTGAAGTACAGCGGCGGATTCGGCCAGACCTACGGCGCGCTGACCGGCATGATGGCCCTGTTGCTCTGGGCCAACCTCACCGGGATCGCGCTGTTCGGCGGGCTGGCCTTCGCCGCCCAGCTCGAAGCGATGCGCATCGGGGTGGAGGAGCCCGCCCAGCCGGACCTGTGGGAGCCGGAGGCGCAGCGGGCGGAGCTGTTCGACACCGGCGAGATGACCTCGCTCTGACGCCACGGCCGGTCCGGCGTGGACGCCGCGCCGGTACGGCGTGTACGGGACAAGCCGATCGGGTACAGCGCGCCTCGCAGAGGAACGAGGGAGGTGCGGTGTGACCGCGGTCAAGGAAGCCGGGAGCCGGCCGCTCAGCCATTTCGCGGAGCGGAGCCTCGCGGGCCTGCTCGCCGTGGCCGGTGCGGGAGTCGGGTTCGGCGTGCTGCTCATGCTGGTCCGGTTCCGGTGGAGCCCGCTGGGCGACGCCGACCACGCGGTGGCCGAGTGGTTCAACGACCTCGTGGCGCCGCACGGCCCGCTGGTCACAGTGCTCCAGGCGATCACCGACCTGGGCGGGCGGCCGGTGCTGATCTGGCTGGTCACCATCGCGGTGGTGGGCCTGCTGATCCGCCGCCAGTCCCGGCTGGCGGTCTACCTGATCGTCACCGGCGTCGGCGGGCTGATCCTCGACCCGTCGCTCAAGGCGCTGGTCGGGCGGCTGCGCCCGGTGGTGGACGTGCCGATCGCCAGCGCACCGGGCAACAGCTTCCCCAGTGGTCACGCGCTCGGCTCGTTCGTCGCGTACGGGGCGCTGCTGCTGGTGTTCCTGCCGGCCATGTCGCCGCGCTGGCGCAAGCCCGCCATCGCCGTCGCCGGTGTGCTGATCTTCCTGGTCGGGCTGACCCGGGTCGCGCTGGGCGTGCACTTCGTGTCGGACGTGATCGGCGGCTGGCTGCTCGGCGCGGCCTGGCTGGGCGTCACCGCGTACGCCTTCCGGCTGTGGCGGCGCGAGCGCGGCCGGCCGGTGCCGCCGCTGAGCGAGGGCCTGGAGCCGGAGGCGGGCGAGGAGCTGGCGCTCGCGCCGGACGAGGAGAAGGTGCTGGAGCACCCGCGTTCGGCGGTGGCCGAGCTGCTGGTCGGATGGGTGCTCGTCTTCGGTGTGCTCTACGCGTTCGGCATGGTCGTCAGCTACCACGCCAAGGGCACGTTCTTCGACACGCTCGACACCGAGGTGCCGCGCTGGTTCGCCGAGCGGCACACCGGCGCGCTCACCGAGGTGAGCTGGTGGTGGAGCAAGTTCGGCGACACCCACGCCATCCTGCTGGTGTCGCTGGTGTTCTGCCCGATCGTGCTGGCCGTGTGGCGGCGGTGGCGGCCGGTGCTGTACGTGGTGCTGGCGATGTTCGGCGAGCTGAGCCTGTTCCTGGCCAGCGCTCGGGTGGTGGACCGGCCCCGGCCGCCGGTGGAGAACCTGGACGGGCAGATGCCCACCTCGTCGTTCCCGTCCGGGCACATCGCGGCGACCATCTGCCTGTGGGTGGCGATGGCGGTCATCGTGTTCCCGCGTACCGACAGGTGGTGGCGGTGGCTGTTCGTGGGCATGGCCGTGCTGATGCCGGTGGGCGTGGCGACCTCCCGGATGTACCGGGGCATGCACCACCCGACCGACTTCATGGGCGCGATCCTGCTCGGCGCGCTCTGGCTGTCGCTGCTGTACTGGGTGATCAAGCCGAACGCCGACGTGTACGAGGGCAACCGGCCGGCGATCGAGTCCGAACAGGTCGACGAGCTGGACGACGAGCTGGCCAAGGCCGCGCGGCCGGACTGAGCCGATGCTGCGGGTGATGACCTGGAACATCCGGACCGGCGGGCGGGACGGCGGCGGCGCCGACCGCCGGGACCGGGTCGTCTCGGTCGTCACCGCGCAGCGCCCCGACGTGCTGGCGTTGCAGGAGCTGCGCGGCATGGACGCCACGCTGGGCGGCCTGGCCGACCGGCTCGGGATGGAGGCGTACCTGGCCCGGTCCTGCTTCGGCCAGCCGGTGGCGGTGCTGGTCCGCCCGCCGCTGCGGGTGCTGCGCGCCGGCCAGGTCCGCCGCCCGTTCCACCACGCCGCCGCCCGGGTGCAGGTCGCCACGGGGGCCGGACCGCTCACCGTGTTCAGTACCCATCTGAACCCGTACTCGGGTGGGCGGCGGCGGATGGAGGCGGACTGGCTGGCCGCCGCGCTGCGGCGTACCGGGGGAGGACTGGCCCTGCTCGCCGGGGACCTGAACACGCTGGAGCCCACCGCCGACCACACCGCCCGGCTGGCCGGGCTGGCCACCCCGTACCGGCGGCGGCACCTGCGCCGTGACGGCCGTACCGTGGACACCCGGGCGGTGGCCCGGCTGCTCGACGCCGGGCTGGTCGACCTGTGGCCGCGCTCCGGCGGCGACGAACCCGGCGGCCTGACCGTGCCGACCCGGCACGGCGGCGCCGAGTTCGCCGGGATGCGGCTGGACTACCTGCTCGCCACCCCGGCGCTGGCCGATCGGGTACGCGCGGTGCGGGTGGTCCGCGGCGGCGACGCCGACTCGGCGTCGGACCACTATCCGGTGCTGGCCGAGGTGGACCTCACGGCCGGCTGAACGACCCGGACGCGAGGTCGGCCACCACGAAGGCCGCGAAGATCAGGATGACCGTCTCGCTGACCAGCCAGGAGTGCCTGCCGGTCCAGGAGCGGAACGCGGGCAGCAGACGCTCCGCGCGTTCGCCGGACAGCAGCAGCGTGAGCAGCGGCAGGGCCAGCAGCAGCACGGTGAGCGCCGTGAACGGCAGCAGATGCCACCACGGGCGGCCGTGCCCGGCCATGCTGCCCGCGACCGACGCCATGACCAGCTCGTCGCTCGGCACGGCGACGGCGAGCAGCAGCCCCAGACCGAAGGCGTACGCGGGCCGCGGGTCCTGCAACCGGCGGAGCCACCCGGGCGGCCGGTCCCGCCGACGCCTGCGGAACGTGACCACCATGAGCACGACCAGCAGGGCCAGCACGATCCAGTCGATGAGCCGGCGGCTGCCGCCCACCCCGATGCCGTGCACGGCGGTGCGCCGCACCACCCGGAACGCCGCGTACCAGAGCGTCAACGGCCCGAGCACGCCCACCGTGACGCCGGCCAGGTAGGCCACCGAGCTGCGCCGCGGATGGCGGCCGGCGGCGAGGACGACGGCGCTGACGAGCTTCGACCCGGCGACCATCTCCAGCGCCAGCGGAAGCGCGGTCAGCAGGGGCATGCCCCATTCTGGTGTCGCCGCCGTGCGCGCCGGGCCCGGTTCTACAGGACCAGGTTGAGCAGCACGGTGAGCACCACCGAGGCGACGATCGAGAAGAGGATCATCAGCAGGCAGCCGAGCCCGCCTCCGGCGGGACGGATCTCGGTGTTCCCGATACGCATGGCGTCAACTCCTCAGCGGGGTGGTGAGCAGGTCGTGGACGGCGTCCGCGACCTGGGCCGGTGCGGTGGTGACCACGTTGTGCGCCGCGCCCGGCACGGCCACCGACCGGGCGTCCGGCACCAGCCGGGCGACCTGCTCCCGCCAGGCGGCCGGCGCGACCGGATCGCGGGCGCCGGTCAGCACCAGCGTGGGCGCGGTGACCCGGGCCAGATCCTCCTCGACCGCGTTGCGGACCGAGTGGGACAGCGTCGCGAACACCCGCCACGGCCGGGCCTCGGCCACGTCGCGCAGCAGGATCGGCGCCTGCCACGCCGCTTCCCGGAGCGTGTCCCGCAGCCAGCGGCCGATCAGACCGCGCCGGGACCGGGCGACCGGGTCGCAGGTCGGCCCGGCCAGCACCAGGGCGCGGACCAGGCCGGGGTGACGGGCGGCGAGCGCGGCGGCCACCTCCGCACCGAAGGAGTGGCCGAGCAGCACGACCGGACCCAACCGGTACGCGGCGAGCCAGTCGGCCAGGAACGCCACGTGCCGGTCCACGTCGTACGCGGTGCCGGGGCGTTCGGTCAGCCCGAAGCCGGGCAGGTCCGGCACGTACACCGGCTGGCGCGGCGCCAGCGCGACGGCGAGTGGGGTGAGGTAGCGGTGCGACACGGCCAGGCCGTGCACCAGCACGATCGGCGGCCCGTCCCCGCCCGGGTCGCCGGAGCGGCGGGTGTGTGCCCGCAGCCCGCCGACCTGCCGGAACTCGCTGGTCAGCCCGGCGGCCGGCCGGGGCGCGGCGAGCGCCAGGCGCAGCTCGGCCGGGCCGAAGCGCCCCGGCGGGGACGGTGCGACTGTCACAGCTCGCGCAGCCGGGGCAGCAGCTCCTCCTGGGCCCAGTCGAGGAACATCGGCTGGGTGTCGCCGCCCACCTGGACCAGCGCGACGTGGGTGAAGCCCGCGTCGACGAACTTCTTGAACGCCTCGACGTGCCGGTCGGTGTCCGGGCCGCAGGAGATGCCCTCGGCCACGTCCTCCTCCCGGACGAACTGGGTGGCCGCCTCGAACGACTCCGGGCCGGGCAGGTCGGCGTTGACCTTCCAGCCCAGGCCGAACCAGCGGAACTGGTCGTGCACGATCTTGCGGCACTCGTCCTCGTCCGGGCCGTAGCAGATGGCGACCTGCCCGTAGCGGGGGCGGCCCGCGCCGCCGGCCTCCTCGTACATGTCGATCAGGTGGGACAGCGGGTCGGTGGCGATCATGGCGTCGGCGTACTCGGCGGCCAGCGTGGCCGACTGCCGTCCGGACGCGGCCACCGCCATCGGCACCGGCCGCTCGGGGCGGTCCCAGACGTACGCGTCGGGCACGTCGAAGTGGTTGCCGGAGAACGTCAGCGTCTCGCCGTTGAGCAGCGGCCGGATGATCTGCAGCGCCTCCTCGAACATCTCGTGCCGCTGCTGCACGTGCGGCCACCCGCCCACCACGTGCTCGTTGAGGTTCTCCCCGGCGCCGAGGCCCAGCGTGAACCGGCCGTCCGAGAGCACCCCGACGGTGCTGGCCTTCTGCGCCACCACGGCCGGGTGGTACCGCCGGATCGGGCAGGTCACGAACGACATCAGCTCGGCCCGGCTGGTGGCGTGCGCGACCGCGCCGAGCACCGACCAGGCGTACGGGGAGTGGCCCTGGGACTCCAGCCAGGGGTAGTAGTGGTCGGACATGACCAGGTGGTCGAAGCCGGCGGCCTCGGCGCGTACGGCGTGGTCGACCAGTTCCTTCGGGCCGGCCTGCTCGCACATGAGGGTGTAACCGACGTTGACCATGGCACGTCTCCTTCCCGGGCGGATCGTCCACGGATACCCCGCCCGGCGCGGGTCAACCCTGCTGTCCGCTTTCCCCGCTGCGTCTTAACCGGTTCAGCTCATGCGGCCCGGCGAGCGTCGGTGCCTCCCGGCTGATTCCGCTTAACCGGTTGCCTTATGTCGTCCATCGCCCTACGCTGATGCCTGCGTCCGTTCGGGAACCGGGCGGCGGCTACCGGGCTCAGTCGCCACCACCTCGTCACCGTCACCGCACCCCCGCTCGGGCACGGGGGAGACCTTCCCCTGAGGACAGCCATGAAGAAACTGCTCTCCGTCGCGGGCGCCGCCCTGCTGACGGCACTCGCCGCCGTCTTCGCCCTCGGGCAGCCGGCCCACGCCGCCACCGGGTTCTCCGTCTCCAACGGGCGGCTCTACGACGCAGGCGGCGTCGAGTTCGTGATGCGCGGGGTCAACCACGCGCACACCTGGTACCCGCAGCAGACCAGCTCGTTCGCCGACATCAAGGCCCTCGGCGCGAACACCGTCCGGGTGGTGCTGTCCAGCGGCGACCGCTGGACGAAGAACAGCGCCGCCGACGTGGCGAACGTGATCTCGCTGTGCAAGGCCAACCGGCTGATCTGCGTGCTGGAGGTGCACGACACCACCGGGTACGGCGAGGACGGCGCCGCCACCACGCTGGCGAAGGCCACCGACTACTGGCTGAGCATCGCCGACGTGCTCAAGGGCCAGGAGAAGTACGTCATCGTCAACATCGGCAACGAGCCGTTCGGCAACCAGGGCTACAGCGCCTGGACCACCGACACCTCGAACGCGATCAAGCGGCTGCGCGCCGCCGGCCTGACCCACACGATCATGGTGGACGCGCCGAACTGGGGCCAGGACTGGTCGTTCACCATGCGCGACAACGCCGGCACCGTGTTCGCCGCCGACCCGCAGCGCAACACCGTCTTCTCCATCCACATGTACGGCGTGTTCGACACCGCCGCCGAGATCAGCGACTACCTGGGCCGGTTCCGTACCGCCGGGCTGCCGATCGTGGTCGGCGAGTTCGGCTTCAACCACTCCGACGGCAACCCGGACGAGGACGCCATCATGGCGTACAGCCAGGCCAACGGCATCGGCTACCTCGGCTGGTCGTGGAGCGGCAACGGCGGCGGCGTGGAGTACCTGGACATGACCACCGCGTTCAACCCGGCCCAGCTCACGAGCTGGGGTCAGCGGATCTTCAACGGGACCAACGGCATCGCGGCCACCTCCCGTGAGGCGTCGGTGTACGCCGGCAGCACCCCCACCGCCAGCCCCACCACCAGCCCGACCACCAGCCCGTCGCCCACGAGCAGCCCCAGCCCGACCCCGCCGCCGACCACCACGCCCCCGCCGTCCGGTGGCTGCACCGCCACCTACACCGTCGCGAACTCGTGGCAGGGCGGATTCCAGGGCGAGGTCCGGGTGACCGCCGGAGCCGCGGCGATCACCGGCTGGACGGTGCGCTGGACGTACGCCAACGGCCAGTCCGTCACCCAGGCGTGGAACGCGAGCGTCAGCAACAGCGGATCGGCGTACACCGCCCGCAACGTCGACTACAACGGTCGCCTCGGTGCGGGCGCGAGCACCAGCTTCGGCTTCATCGGCACCTGGCAGGGCACCAACTCCACCCCTGCGGTGACCTGCACCCCCGCCTGACCCGCACCCCAGTGACGTGATCAAGGAGTTTGTGTCCCGATCGGACCTCGACGGCGACACAAACTCCTTGATCACGGGGGTGGGGCCGGGGCGGTCAGGCGGCGGTCACCTCCAGGAGGAGGGCCTGTTCGGGGTGCAGGGCCGGGAGTTGCAGGCCCACCATGGCCAGGACTGAACCGGTCACCGTGATGCCGTCGCCGGGCCAGGCCAGCCAGCCCGGCGGGGACATCTCCAGCAGCGCCGGCTCCGGCACCCCGGCGGGCGGGCGCACGAGGTAGCGCCGCTCCGGGTCGAGCCCCGGCAGCCGGACCGCGCCCGGCACCTGTGCCACCGAGGTGGCGACCCGGCTGACCGCGTACACCGCATGCGAGCGGTCGTGGGCGACCACGCCGTGGGCCTGCACGGCCGGGTCCGGGTGGTCGACCCGGACCACCCGGCCGGTGTGCAGCAGCGGGCGCAGCCGCTTGTGCAGCGCCACCCAGGCGGCGAGTTCGGCCCGCTCGCCGGCGTCGATCGCGGTGATGTCCCACTCGATGCCGTGGTGGCCGAACAGCGCGGTGACCGCGCGGAAGCCCAGGTCGTGCACGCGGTGCGTGGTGTGCGAGCGCTCCGGCCCGATGTGCGTGCCGATCAGTTCCGGCGGCAGCAGCAGGCCGGTCCAGCGCTGGATGGACAGCCGTTCCAGCGCGTCGTTGCAGTCGCTGGCCCAGACCCGGTCGGTGCGGCGCAGGATCTCCAGGTCGACCCGCGCGCCGCCGGAGGAGCAGCTCTCGATCTCGACGCCCGGGTGCCGGGCGCGCAGCTCGTCCAGCAGCCGGTAGACCGCGAGGGTCTGCGCGTGCACACCCGGCCGTCCGGCGTGCCCGGCCTCGGTGAGGTCGCGGTTGTGGTCCCACTTCAGGTACGCGATCCCGTGGTGCTCGCCCAGCACCGCGTCGAGCCGTTCGAGCAGGTACGCGTACGCGTCCGGGTGGGCCAGGTCGAGCACCTGCTGGTGCCGCCACGGCGGCGGCAGCCGGCCCGGCGCCTGGAGCACCCAGTCGGGGTGGGCGCGGAACAGGTCGGAGTCGGGGTTGACCATCTCCGGCTCTACCCACAGGCCGAACTGCAGGCCGTGCCCGCGTACGTGGTCGATCAGCGGCTGCAACCCGTCCGGCCAGACCTCGCCGTCGACCCACCAGTCGCCGAGACCGGCCTGGTCGTGCCGCCGCCCGCGGAACCAGCCGTCGTCGAGCACGAAGCGTTCCACACCGACCTCGGCGGCCGCGTCGGCGAGCGCCCGCAGCCGGTCCAGGTCGTGGTCGAAGTAGACCGCCTCCCACACGTTCAGCGTCACCGGCCGCGGCGTGCGCGGGTGCGACGGGCGGGCCCGCAGGTGCGTGTGCAGGGCGTCGCTGAGCCCGTCCAGCCCGTCGGCCGAGTGCGCCGCGTACAGCAGGGGAGTCGCGTACTCGTCGCCCGGCCCCAGGACGATCTCTCCCGGCGCGAGCAGCTCACCGCCGCCGAGTGTGGACTCACCGGTCGGGCGGCGCTCGGCGGCCGTGACGTGGTCACCGCTCCACGCGGTGTGCACCGCCCACACCTCGCCGTGCCGGAAACCGAACCCGGCCGTGCCCGCGACCAGCAACAACGTGGCGTCGTGGCCGGTGCGGCCGTGCCGCCCCTCGCGTACCCACGCGCCCATCGGCCACGGATGCCGCTGCGGGGCGCGCTCCCGGCACCACCGGCCGGTCAGGTCGAGCAGCTCGGTGGCGACCGCCGGCACCGGCAGCACCGGTGTCAGCTCCCGCACCTCGTACCGGCCGTCGCCGTCGTTGCGCAGCCGGTGCCGCAGCGTCAGCACCCCCGCCGCGTCCAGCGTGATCTCGACGGTCAGACTCAACCCCGCGCCCGGGTCCGCCGCCCGCACGGTGACCCGCGCGGCGCCGGCCCCGTCGCGGTTCCGCTCCTCGTCGGATACGCGCACCGCGTCCCCGCCTTCGGCCACGCCGCCCGGAGCGGGCTCGCCCGCCGCACCGCCGTGCGGGGACGGCGCGTCGTGCACGTCGAGGTCGACCAGGCGGAACGCGGTGGACCAGTCCCGGCCGTCGCGGTGACCGGCGAGACCGGGCCGCCCACTCCACCCGGCGCTCGCCTCGGGCAGCAGCGACAGCACCGTGGGCGCGTCGAAGCTGCTCGGCACGACGGGTGGCACGGTGGCGTCGGCGAGCGCGGGCAGGTCCCCGTCGGGCAGTGGGCCGAGGTCGGCGCCCCAGTGCACGACCCGGGGCAGCCCCGGGCCGCGTGCGTCGAGCACCAGGCTGGTCCGCGCGCGGCGCAGGTGGACGATCGTCATCCCTTGGAGGCTCCCAGCGTCAGACCCCGGACGAACTGCTTCTGGAGCAGGAAGAAGATCACCAGGGTGGGGATCGCGACCAGCACCGAACCGGCCGAGACCAGGTTGTTGTCGGTGAAGAACTCGCCGCGCAGGTTGTTCAGCGAGCTGGTGACCGGGAACTTGTCGCCGGTCCGCATGAGCACTGTGGCCCAGAAGAACTCGTTGTAGATCCAGGCCACCTCCAGCGTGGCCAGCGCGGCGAGCGCCGGGCGGCACAGCGGCAGCGTGACCTGCCAGTACTGCCGCCACACGTTCGCCCCGTCGACCATCGCGGCCTCGTACAGCTCGTGCGGCAGCGCCTTCATGTAGTTGCTGAGCACGAACACGCAGAAGCCGCACTGGAACGCGACGTTGACCAGGATCAGCCCCCAGTAGCTGTCGTAGAGCAGCTCCGAGTCGCTCATCCAGGCCGGCAGCGGGATCTCGGTGAACATCCGGAACAGCGGGATGAGCAGCGCCTGCTGCGGCAGCAGGTTCGCGGCGGTGAACAGGCCGAGCAGCGCGATGTTGAGCTTCCAGCTGAACCGGGCGATCACGAACGCCACGCAGGAGGCGAGGAACAGCGTGAGCAGCACCGCCGGAATGGTGATGTACGCCGAGTTGAGGAAGTGCTTGCCGAACTCGGCGGTACGCCAGGCGGTGACGTAGTTGTCGATCGTCCAGCCGCCGAGCGACACGTAGCCGTTGGCGGCCGTGTACTCGTAGGAGCGGAACGAGGTGAGCACCGCCCAGAGGATGGGGAACAGCCAGCCCACGGCGACCGTACCCAGGAACAGGTGCAGGACGACCCGGGCGGGCCGCACGGGGCGGCGGCGGCCGGCGGAGACGGCGGTCATCGCTTGTCCTCCCGCATCACGGTCCAGAGGTAGATGGTGATGAAGACCAGCGACACGGCCAGCATGATGGTCGCCAGCGCGGAGCCGAAGCCGATCCGGCTGGCCTCGCCCACCACGTTCTGGGTGACCAGCGCGGAGATCAGCTCCAGCCCGTTGCGGCCCTTGTTGATGACCCAGACCAGGTCGAACGCGCGCAACGACTCGATCACCGTCACCACCAGCACGATGATGTTGATCGGGCGCATCACCGGGAAGACGACCCGGAAGAACGTGCTGGTCTCCGAGGAGCCGTCGACCGCGGCGGCCTCGCGCAGCGACGGGTCGACGCCCTTGAGGCCGGCCAGGTAGAGCAGCATGATGTAGCCGACGTGCCGCCAGCCGGCCGCCACCAGCACGGCCCAGATGTTGACGTCCGGGTCGCCGTACCAGTCGGTCTCGCCGCCGAACACGCCGTTGAGCAGGCCCTGGTCGCGGCTGTAGATGAGCTGCCAGATGAAGCCGATGAGTGCCAGCGACAGCACCACCGGCAGGTAGAGCGCGGTCTGGTAGAAGCGGCTGCCGCGCAGTTCCTTGTCCAGCAGCACGGCGAGGAACATGCCGATCGGGGTGGCCACCACGAACAGCGCGGCCAGCCAGAGCAGGTTGTTCTGCACGGCGGGGACGAACGGCGGGTAGATGTTCACCACGTCGTCGTAGTTCTTGGCCCCGACCCACTCGATCTCGCCGATCGGGCCGATGCCGTCCCAGTTCGTGCCGGAGAGCAGCACCGTCGCCACCGCGGGCAGCCAGACCAGGCCGGTGACGAGCAGCAGGGGTACCAGCACCATCAGCGTGATCACCACGCGGTCGGTGCGGGACAGGAGCCGTAGCCGACGACCGCGACCACCGTTCGTGGTGGTCGCGGCCGGCGGCGGCACGGCGCGATCCGCTTGGATCAGGGGCAGGTCGGACATGGTGTCCTTCCCCCTTCCGCCGTCAGCTGGTGAAGATCGACTTTTTCTGGTTCTCGATGCTGGTGAGCAGCCCGCCGATGTCCTTCGGATCCTTGATGAACTGCTGCAGCGCCGGGATGATCACGGTGGAGGCGAAGTCCGGCCGGGTGTCCCGGTCGAGGAACTGGGCGATCTCGGTGGCGGAGCCGACCAGCTCGGCGGCCTTCTTCTGCAGCGCGGTGTAGGCGCCGGTGTCCGCGCCGCTGTTCGCGACCAGCGTGCTCGGGTCGTTCTTGACGGTGATGTCCGCCGCCTCCTTCGAGCCCAGGTACGTCAGCAGCTTCTGCGCCGCGTCCTTGGACTTCGGCTTGCGGGCCATCATGTAGCCGTCGATCGGGGCGTCCAGCGCCTTCGCGCCGATCGTGGAGTCGACCTCGGGGAACGTGAAGAAGTCCAGGTCCTCCAGGTCGGCGCCGCTGAACTGCTGGCCGACGAACAGGCCGAGCAGGTACATGCCGCTCTTCTTCTGCTGCAACGACTGGGCCGCCTCCTGCCAGGTGCGGCCGAGCGAGTCCGGCTGGTGCAGGGGGAGCAGCCCGGCCCAGGTGTCGAAGACCTTCTTCACCTTGTCGGAGGTCCACGCCTCCTTGCCGGCCATCAGGTCGATGTGGAACTGGTAGCCGTTGATCCGCAGGTTGAGGATGTCGAACGTGCCCATCGCCGGCCAGCCGTCCTTGTCCGCGAACGCGATCGGGACCAGGCCGTCCTTCTTCATCTGCGCGCCGAGCGTGTTCAGGTCGTCGAGCGTCTTCGGCACCTCGTAGCCGCGCTGCTGCCACACCGACTTGCGGTAGAAGACCGCCCACGGGTAGTACGACGCCGGTACGAAGTACTGCTTGCCGTCGTCGCCCGTGGACGCCTTCTTGAACGCGTCGGAGTAGCCGTCGAGCTTGCCCCACACGTCGCTGAGGTCGCCGGCCAGGCCCTTGGCGGCGAAGAACCGCATCCGGTAGCCGGCGAACCAGGTGAACACGTCGTCCGGCTTGCCCTGCAGGTAGTTGTTGATGTTCTCCTGGAACGTGTTGTGGTCGACCGTGTTGATGTCGACGGTCACCCCGGAGGACGTCTTGAAGCCGTCCATCACCTTCGCGACGACGTCCTTGGGCTTCGGGTCCGACTGGTTCGAGCCGAGCGAGACGCTCTTGGCGTCACCGCCGGATCCGGAGTCGGAGTCGCCGCAGCCGGCGAGCAGACCGGTGCCGAGCAGCGCCCCCGCGCCGGCCGCGCCGGCGAGCAGCGAGCGCCGGTTCAGGCCGGCGACGGACGGGGGTACGAGCCGGGCGAGGTATTCGGCTTGCGAGCGGGGACGGGACATGGTGCCTCCTGCGTGGAAGAGGTGCGCTGCGCTCATGGACCGTGATCGTTGGCGGTGAGCGGTGTTCGCGTCGGTCGCGGCAGATCCACCGAGAATCCACATGTCCGAACACAAACAGCCGGTGGCGCTTGAAGCTACCCCTTGGCGCGGCGCTGTCAAGAGGGCAAAAAGGCGACGCAGTCGGCGGTGCGGCAGGGCAAAGAGCCGGTAAACGTTGGAACTTCAGTCGATGTTGGAAAGTGTTGACTTGGGTGCTGTTCGGGGGCAACCTCTGCTGTCATGCGGAACTGGCACGGCGAGGGAATCTGGTACGGCGCGGACTACAACCCGGAGCAGTGGCCCGAGCAGACATGGGCCGAGGACGTCGAACTCATGCGACGGGCCGGGGTCAACCTGGTCTCGGTCGGCATCTTCTCCTGGGCCCTGCTGGAGCCCAGCCCCGGGCGGTTCGTCTTCGACTGGCTGGACCGGGTGATCGACCTGCTGCACGACGGCGGTATCAGCGTCGACCTGGCCACCGCCACCGCCAGCCCGCCACCGTGGCTGGCGCACCGGCACCCGGAGACGCTGCCCCGCCGGGCCGACGGCACGGTGCTCTGGCCCGGCGGCCGGCAGGCGTACTGCCCCAGCTCGCCGGTGTTCCGGGACCACTCGCTCGCCCTGGTCGAGGCCGTCGCCCGCCGGTACGCACGCCACCCCGCCGTCGTGCTCTGGCACGTCTCCAACGAACTCGGCTGCCACAACGTGCACTGCTACTGCGACGTCAGCGCCGAGGCGTTCCACGGCTGGCTGCGCGAGCGCTACGGCGACCTGGACTCGCTCAACGCGGCCTGGGGCACCGCGTTCTGGAGCCAGCGCTACCACGACTGGGCCGAGGTCAACCCGCCGCGTACCGCGCCGACGTTCGCCAACCCGACCCAGCAACTGGACTTCCTGCGGTTCTCCTCGGATGAGCAGCGCGCCCAGCTCCGCGCCGAGCGGGATCTGCTGAACCGGCTCGTCCCGCAGCCGGTCACCACGAACTTCATGATCGGCACCGGCATCAAGTACCTGGACTACCACTCCTGGGCCTCCGACGTGGACGTCGTCGCCAACGACCACTACCTCACCGCCGCCGACCCGCAGCCGCAGGTCGACCTGGCCCTCGCGGCCGACCACACCCGGGGCGTCGCCGGTGGCGCGCCGTGGCTGCTGATGGAGCACTCCACCAGCGCGGTCAACTGGCAGCCCCGCAACGTGGCCAAGACGCCCGGCCAGATGCGCCGCAACAGCCTCGCCCACGTCGCGCGCGGCGCCGACGGCGTGCTGTTCTTCCAGTGGCGGGCCTCCCGGGCCGGCGCGGAGAAGTTCCACTCCGCGCTGGTGCCGCACGCCGGGCCGGACACCAAGGTGTTCCGCGAGGTCTGCCGGCTCGGCGCCGACCTGCGCGCGCTCGCCGAGGTACGCGGCAGCCGCGTCGACGCCGACGTGGCGATCCTGTTCGACTACGAGGCGTGGTGGGGCGCCGAACTCGACTCCCACCCCAGCGTCGACGTCACGTACACCGACCGGCTGTTCGCGTTGCACGCCGCGCTGTGGCGGGCCGGCGTCACCGCCGACGTCGTGCACCCGTCGGCCGAGCTGTCCCGCTACCGGCTCGTCCTCGTGCCTACGCTCTACCTCGTCCGCGACACCGACGCCGACGCGCTGCGCCGGTTCGTGGAGGCGGGCGGCACCGCTGCTGTCACCTACTTCAGCGGCATCGTCGACGAGCACGACCACATCCGGCTCGGCGGCTATCCCGGCGCGTTCCGCGACCTGCTCGGCGTACGCGTCGAGGAGTTCTTCCCGCTGCGGGAGGGCGAGACGGTACGCCTCGACGACGGCGCCCGCGCCGACGTGTGGACCGAGTGGCTGCACACCGAGGGCGCCGAGGTGCTGGCCGCGTACACCGACGGGCCGCTGCCCGGCGTGCCGGCGCTGACCCGCAACGCGATCGGTGCGGGCGCCGCCTGGTACGTCGGCACCCGGCTCGACGACGACGCCACCGACCGGCTGGTGGCGCGGCTGCTCGCCGAGACCGGCGTGCGCCCGCCGGTCGACGCGCCGGCCGGGGTGGAGGTGGTCCGCCGCCGCTCGGCGGACCGGAGCTGGCTGTTCGTGGTCAACCACACCACCGGGCCGGCCCGGCTGGCGGTCAGCGGCGTCGAGCTGCTCGGCGGCGTCAGGTGCGACGGCACCCTGGAGGTGCCGGCGGGCGAGGTGGCGGTGGTACGCGAGGAGCCCGCGCCGGTGCCCGCGACCGCCTGACCGGTACCCTGCCGTTCGCGCCGAGGAGGTCCCCCATGCTCGCCCAGCAACGGCAGAGCGCCATCCTGGAGTTGATCCGCCAGAGCGGCGGCGTCCGGGTCAGTCATCTGGTCAGCCGCTTCGGTGTGTCCGACATGACGATCCGCCGCGACCTGGAGGTGCTGGCCGACCGCGGCCTCATCGACAAGGTGCACGGCGGCGCGACGCTGGCCGGGCCCGGCTCCACCGAGGAGCCCGGATTCGCCGCCAAGTCGGTCCGCCAGCAGGCCGAGAAACGCGCCATCGTGGAGCGCGCCGCCGGGCTGGTCGAGCCGGGGATGGCGGTCGCGCTCTCCGCCGGCACCACCACCGCGGCGCTGGCCGCCCGGCTGGCCGAGGTACGCGGTCTGACGGTGGTCACCAACTCGATCCCGGTGGCCGACGCGCTCTACCAGAACCCCCGCGCCGATCAGACGGTGGTGCTGACCGGGGGCATCCGTACCCCGTCGGACGCGCTGACCGGCCCGGTCGCCGAGGCGGCCATCGCCGCGCTCAACGTCGACGTGCTCTTCCTGGGCGTGCACGGGATGAGCCCGCGCACCGGCTTCACCACGCCCAACCTGCTGGAGGCGGCGGTGAACCGGCGGCTGATCGGGTCCGCGCGCCGGCTGGTGGTGCTGGCCGACCACACCAAGTGGGAGACCATCGGCATCGCCACCATCGCGCCGCTGGAGGAGGCCGACGTGCTGATCACCGACGGCGGCCTGCCGCCGGAGGCCCGCCGGCAGCTCGGCGAGCAGGTCGGCGAGCTGGTGGTGGTCCGTGCGGACTGAGGTCACGGCGTGCCTCACAGACAGTTCTCAGCCCCGCCGTCTAGGGTGCCCTGACGAAGTGCCCGACGGTCCATGTCGGAGCGCAGTTGCACGGGAGTGACCGATGGTCTTCAAGAAGATGTTGAGCGCGTTCGGCGTGGGCGGTCCGAGCGTCGACACGGTGCTCAGCAACCCGAACACCCGGCCGGGCCTGACCCTGGACGGGCACGTGAACCTGGTCGGCGGCGACGCGGCGGCCCGCATCGAGCAGATCAACATCGGTCTGGTGACCCGGGTCGAGATCGAGAGCGGCGACCACGAGTACGCGGGCGTGATGGAGTTCCACCGGATGCCGGTCAGCGGCGCCTTCGAGCTGGCCCCGAAGCAGCAGCTCTCCATCCCGTTCCAGATGCCGGTGCCGTGGGAGACCCCGATCACCGACGTGTACGGCCAGCGCCTGCACGGCATGACCATGGGCCTGCGTACCGAGCTGGCGGTGGCCCGCGCGGTCGACAAGTCCGACCTGGACCAGGTGTCGGTGCACCCGCTGCCGATCCACGAGCGGATCCTGGAGGCGTTCCAGGCGCTCGGCTTCCGGTTCAAGCACGCCGACCTGGAGCGGGGCCACATCTACGGCGTGCCGCAGACGCTGCCGTTCTACCAGGAGATCGAGTTCTTCGCCGCGCCGCAGTACGCGCAGACGGTCACCGAGGTCGAGCTGACGTTCGTGACCAGCCAGCAGGGCGTCGAGGTGATTCTGGAGTGCGACAAGCGCGGCGGCTTCCTCAGCGCCGGGCACGACGTCATCGGGCGGTACTCGATCCCGCACACCGACGCCCCCCGTACCGACTGGGTGCAGGTCGTCGACGGCTGGCTGCGGGAGACCACCGGCCGCTACGGCAGCCTGCGGGCCCAGGGCTTCGGCATGCCGCACGGCGGCCACGGCTACCCGGGTCAGCACGGATACGCCGGTCACGGGCGGCGCGGCCCGGGCATGGGCGGTGTGGTGGCGGGTGCCGCGCTGGGTGTCGCCGGCGGCATGATCGCCGGTGAGATGCTCGACGACGCGTTCGACGGCGGCGGCGACGACTTCGGGGACTTCGGCGAGGAGTGAGCACACGCGACGACGCCCCCGGGACGGATCCCGGGGGCGTCGCCGTACGCGTGGCTCGTGCGCGTCAGCGCCGGCCTCGACGCTCCTCACCGGAGCGGCGCGCGCTGCCCGCCTTCGACAGGCCCCGGCTGACCAGGTACGCGCCGGTCAGCGCGGTCAGGTACCACCAGGCCTGGTTCGGGTTGTTGATGTTCAGGCCGTTGGCGGTGGTGCCCTTCCAGAACGCGGCGATCGCCACGACCGCGACCGCGGCTGCGTACACCCAGAACTCGGTGGTCAGGAACGCCTGCTTCGTCTCCGTACCCGGGGACGGCATGTTCTCCCGGTGACCGTCGTGCATCGACGGCATCTGCCGGGTCGACGTGTCCTGCATGTTCGACCGGTTCTGGACGTCGGACATCGGCCGGTTGGCCGGCCTGGTGGATGCAGCCTGCGTGCTCATCTGGTCCTCCTCAGGATTTGATGAGTCGTACCTGCATACCCTCGCCCCGCTACCGCAGGTCGGCCACGGCACGGTTCGCGCTCTGTGGCGGGGGCACCCTGGGTCTACCCCTCGCCGGAGACAAGGTAACCGCCGGTCGCCATCCGATGGCCGCCACGCTCGGCTCGCGGCCGGAACCGGACAGCCGGGTGCACAGCGGTCATCCCGGTGCCGGCCCCGGTTTCAGCCACCCACCCTCGGGCACGCAACACCGATACCCCGAGAGAGCTGCGAGGTGGTTGACGTGCGTGAGGACGACATGCGGCAGGACGCCGCCCGGCGGGCCGAGCAGCGGGTCGCCGGAGGCGTGTACGGCGAGGGCGCGCTGGACGAGGTCACAGTGCCGCAGACCGACGTGGAGCGGATGCGGCAGGAACTGGACCCGGACGACCCGGCGGACGTACCCGTCGACCCGACTGTGCTGCGCGACGGCGGACCGACCCGGGGTCAGGGCGCGGTCACCACGACCGGTGGCACCGCGGGCCCGGCGAGTGTGCGCCGGGTGGCCCGCCAGCCCGAGAAGCATCCCGGCAAGGTGGCGCCCACGACGACCGGTGACGCCGGCACGGGTGGCCTGAGCACCCCGGCCGGCGGTTCCACGAGCGACAACTCGTCCACGGGTGCCCAGGTGGGCAACTTCACCGACAACCGCCCCAACCCGGGCTGACCGGGGCAGCACGGCACGGCGGGGGCGGCCTCCGGCCGCCCCCGCCGTGCGACTTCTGCCACCGCCACTTCGGCGAACTGGCGCAGTCAGGGCGGGCGCGATGTAGCAACTTCCCCGACCTGGCGCACGTCCCCGCCACTCCGGCGGACTGGCGCGTTCGCCCCCGCCGATCCCGCCCGACCTGGTGGTGGGCTTCCTGCGGCTGGCGCTGGCGGCGTGCCACCACATCGGGGAAGTGGCGGGGTCAGGGCGGGTGTGATGTAGCAACTTCCCCGATCTGGTGCACGTCCCCGCCACTCCGGCGAACTGGCGCGAACAGGCCGCCCGGAAACGCCCCCCGCCACCACCCCAAGCCGGCACTCGCCGATCTTGCACTTCCGCCCCGAAAAATATCCGTTTGGCGGAGCTTTCCGGGGCCACAACTCCATGATCGCGGAGCGAGCGGGAGGGCGAGGGTGGGACGCGGCGGGGCATGAGGCAAGACGTGCCCGACCCCGTCGATCATGAAGTTGGCGGCCGATTCGGAGATCGACAATGCCGCCAACTTCATGATCAACGGGGCTGAGGGCAGGGGGTTAGGCAGTGGGGGTGCGGAGGATGCCCAGGCGCTGGGTGGCTCTGGTCAGGGCCACGTAGAGGTCGCTGTGGCCCCTCGGGGACTCGGACACGATCCGGGCCGGGTCGACCACCAGCACCGAGTCGAACTCCAGACCCTTCGCCTGCTCGGTGGTCAGCACCACGATCCGGTTCGCCAGCTCCGGCTGCTCGCCCACCGTCGCCTCCGGCAGCGCCGCCACGACCGCGCCGCCCAGCTCGGCCACCCGGCCCGTCGGCACCAGCACGCCGAGCCGCCCGTCGCCGAGCGACGCGGCCTCCCGCGCGGTGGCCTCGACCAGCTCCGTGACCAGCCGGTCCGCCGGTACGGTCCGGTCCCACGGCGGTACGCCGGTGGCGCGTACCGAGCGGGGTGGCCGCAGCGCCGGGTCGATCTCGGCGAGCACGTCGGCGGCGACCGCCATGATCTCGGCCGGGGTGCGGTAGCTGACGGTCAGCTCCTCCAGCCGCCACCGGTCCGCCACGTACGGCGCCAGCGCTTCGCCCCACGACGGGGTGCCCGCGAGCGCGCCGGTCTGCGCCACGTCCCCGACGATCGTCATCGACCGGCTGGGGCAGCGGCGCATCAGCAGCCGCCACGCCATCGGCGACAGCTCCTGTGCCTCGTCCACGATGACGTGCCCGAACGCCCACGTGCGGTCGGCGGCGGCGCGCTGGGCGGTGGTGAGCCGGTCGGACTCCTCCTGCCGCTCGGAGAGCCGGTCGGCGTCGATCAGGTCGGTGACGCCGAGGATCTCACCGCCGTCGGCCTCGTCCTCGACGTCGATGGAACGGGAGCCGCGCCAGATCTCCAGCACGCCCTCGGCGTACTCGCGTTCCAGCGCCCGGATCCGCTCCCGGCGGGCCACTGCGGCGCGCTCGTCCTCGCCGAGCAGTTCGGCGGCCTCGTCCAGCAGCGGCACGTCGGCGGGCGTCCAGCCGCCGGGCTCGCGGTGCAGCGCGGCCCGCTCGGCGTCGGTGAGCATGGGCGCGGCGGTGGCGATCCGCTCCGGCGAGGCGTACAGGTCGGCGAGCAGGCGCTGCGGGGTGAGCACCGGCCACAACTCGTCCAGCGCGGCCCGGATCTCCGGTTCCTCGCGCAGCTCGCGGCGGATCTCGGCGCGGTCGGCCTCGGAGAGCAGGTTCTCCCCGCCCAGCGGGTCGGCGCCGATCCGCTCGGCCACCTGGTCGGCGAGCGCGTGCACGATCTCCACGTCGAACAGGGCGCGGGCCAGGTTGTGCGGGCGGCCGGTGCGGCGTACCCGGTCGCGGGCCTGCCGTACGGTCTCCGGGTCGAGCGTCAGTACCTCCCGCTGCGGCAGCTCGATGGTGACCGGCTCGTCGGGCACCCACTGCCGGTCGCGGACGGCGGCGGCGAGCACGTCGGCCAGCACCGCGCGGCCCTTCAGCGCCGCGGTGGTGGCCGGCTCCGCGCGGCGGGCGTGCACGCCGGGGAACAGGTCGGCCTGGGTACGCAGCAGCACGCCGGTCTCGGCCAGCGTGGGCAGCACCTGGGAGATGTAGCGCAGGAACGTGGCGTTCGGGCCGACCAGCAGCACGCCCCGGGTGGAGAGCTGCTGGCGGTGGGTGTAGAGCAGGTACGCGGCCCGGTGCAGCGCCACCGCCGTCTTGCCGGTGCCGGGCCCGCCCTGCACCACCATCACGCCGGGCAGGTCGGCGCGGATGATCCGGTCCTGCTCGGCCTGGATGGTCTCGACGATGTCGCGCATCCGGCCGGTGCGCCCGGCGTTGAGCGCGGCGAGCAGGGACGCCTCGCCGGTCAGCTCCTCGTGCGCGGTGGGGGAGGCGGCGGCGATGTCCAGCACCTCGTCGTTGAGCCCGGTCACCTTGCGGTCCCGGGTACGCAGGTGGCGACGTCGGCGTACGCCCTGCGGGTTGGCGGCGGTGGCCAGGTAGAACGGGCGGGCGGCGGGGGCGCGCCAGTCCATCAGCAGCGGGTCGTAGTCGCCGGAGGAGTCGAAGATCCCGATCCGGCCGATGTAGCGGACCGCGCCGTCGTCGCCGTCGAGGCGGCCGAAGCACAGGCCGCTCTCGACGGCGGAGAACTGCTCGACCTGGTCGGCGTACATCGCCACGGTCGAGTCGCGCTGCGAGCGGGCCTGCTGTGTGCCGCCGGTGTGGCGCAACTCCTCGTCGAGCCGCCGGGCGGCCTGTTCCCGCATGCCGTCCAGCCGGTCGTACAGCATCGAGACGTATTCCTGTTCCCGGCCGATCTCGTCGTCCTGGCGCAGGTCAGCCGACACGTCGGAGTGCGTTGACAATCCGGCTCCTCATTGACTAAAATTGCTGCAGGAATGGCATTCAGAAGCCATTCCTTTTTTGTGCCTGAACTGAGAAAGATAGCGCGTCGGCAGCCATCCGACCAAGCCCGGACACGACTCGGGGCCCGGCCGGCGTCAGCCGACCGAGCCCCGGGCACGGCAGTTCTCAGCCCTTGGCCGCCTCGTAGAGCCGCTCCGGCGTGACCAGACCGGCGATCACCCGGCCGTCGTCGGTCAGCAGCACGCTGAACAGCTTGCCGCTGAGCAGCCGGCCGCTGCCCCAGTCGCCGCTGACCTTCGGCAGGTCACCGAGCACCTGCGCCAGCATCTGGGCATCCGGCGCGTCCGCGCCGGGCTTCGCGCCGTCGCCGGTCGCCGCGTCGCCGATCTTGGCGACCACCACCGTGGTCCAGCCGGTGCCGACGGTACGCACGTCCGGCTTCTCGGCGTCCTTCCGGTCGAACCGCTTGCCCGCCGGTCCGGGCCGCTCGTCCTCGGTCGCCTCGGTGACCTTCACGCCGGGCGGCGGGTTGAACCGGAACTGGTCGGCCTCCGGCGTGCGGAAGTCGACCTGGGTGAACGCCACCTGGAACGCCGGCTCGTCCTGCCCGTCGGCGAGCACCTGCAGGCGCAGCGGCACGTGCTCCTTCGCGTCCAGCGCGATCCGGACCTGGTGCACCAGGGACGCCTTGTCGCGCGGGGTGAGCACCAGCTCGTACGCGTTGCGCCCGGCCACGGTCGCGGTGCGGCCGACGGTGACCGCCGTGGTGGGGTCGATCGCCTCCAGCGCCCGGTCCGCGGCGTCGGCCGGGGTGGCCGGCACGGTGGCCCGGTCCGGCGCGTCGGCCGGCAGCGTCCGGTGCGTGGCGGTGTTCTCCCGGCTGTTCCAGGTCCAGACGTCCCGCCCGTTGCGCAGGATGTCCTGTTCGCCGAGCGTGTCGACCAGGGCCAGCCGCTGCCGGTCCTCGCCGCCGTACCAGACGCGCAGCGTGTGCGTACCGGAGACCAGGCCGGCCAGGTCGTTGCCGGTGGCCTGGCCGGCGAGCGCGGCGATCGGCGGCAGGCCGAGGTCGGCGCGCTGCACGACGGTGCCGGAGAGCCCGTCCAGGCGGGACGTGCGCAGGTCCTCCAGGAGCTGGGCGGCGCTGCGCGGCGGCAGCGCCGGGTCGGCGCCGGCGGCGAACGTGCCGACGGCGGCGCCACCGCCGATCACGGCGACCCCCGCGGTCACCGGGACCAGCCAGCGCAGCACGGCGCGGTTCTTCATCACGGACATAGTGTGCACCTCCTGCGCACCATGCTGCGCGACCGTCGCTGTGACCACGCTGAGGAGATCCCCTACGGGTGACCCCATGGTGGCACCCTGGACCGGTGCGGTTGCTGGTGGTGGAGGACGAGACGCGGCTCGCGGCGGCGCTGCGCCGGGGCCTGTCGGCGGAGGGTTTCGTGGTCGACGTGGCGGCCACCGGCCCGGACGGGCTGGACGCGGCGCGGCACGGCGAGTACGACGCGATGATCCTCGACGTGATGCTGCCCGGCCTGTCCGGCTACGAGGTGGTCCGCCGGCTGCGCGCCGAGCAGCGCTGGCTGCCGGTGCTGATGCTGTCGGCCAAGGACGGCGAGTACGACCAGGCCGACGGGCTGGACTGCGGCGCGGACGACTACCTCACCAAGCCCTTCTCGTACGTGGTGCTGCTGGCCCGGCTGCGGGCGCTGCTGCGCCGCGGCGCGCCCCGGCGGCCGGCCGTGCTCACCGTCGGCGACCTGCGCCTGGACCCGGCCCGCCGCCGGGTCACCCGGGCCGACGCCGAGGTGGTGCTGACCAGCCGCGAGTACGCGCTGCTGGACTACCTGATGCGCCGCCCCGGCGAGGTGGTCTCCAAGACCGAGCTGCTGGACCACGTCTGGGACGCCTCGGTCGACACCGCCCCGAACGCGGTGGAGGTCTACGTCGGCTACCTGCGCCGCAAGATCGGCCGGGAGCGGCTGGAGACGGTGCGCGGCGCCGGGTACCGGCTGGTCACATGAGCCGGTGGGTACGCGGCCCGCTGCCGCGCCTGGGGCTGCGGGCCCGGCTGCTCGCGCTGGGCGTGCTGGGCCTCGTGGTCGGGTTCGCGTTCGGCGGGGCGCTGCTGCTCGGCGCGCTGGGCTGGACGCTGCAGCGCTCGGTCGACGAGGAGGCGCTGCGTACCGCCGACGCGGTGGCGCTGCTCACCGCCGAGGACGCGCTGCCGGACCCGCTGCCGGTGGCCGGTGGGCAGTTGCGGGTGCAGGTGGTCGACGCGCAGGGCCGGATCCGGGCCGCCTCGATCGACGCGGACCGTCTCGTGCCGATGCTCGGCCCGGACGAGCTGCGTCCCGGGCAGCGGCAGCGGCTGGTGGTGGACGGGCGGCGCGCCGGCATGCCCGGCCCGGTCCGGGTGGTCACCGTGCCGGCCGGCACGCCGCAGGAGCCGCGCACGGTGCTGGTCGCCAAGTCGCTCACCGACGTGCGGCACAGCCTGAACGTGGTCCGCAACCTGCTGCTCGTCGGCTTCCCGCTGCTGGTCGCCGGGCTCGGGGTGGTGGCCTGGCGGGTGGTGGGCGCGACGTTGCGCCCGGTCGAGCAGTTGCGCAGCGGCGCTGCCGAGATCACCGGGCGAGCCGGGGCGGAGCGGCTCCCCGTACCGGCGGGGCAGGACGAGATCCACCGGCTCGCGGTCACGCTCAACGACATGCTGGACCGGCTGGCCGCGTCCCGGGACCGGCAGCGGGCGTTCGTCGCCGACGCCGCGCACGAGCTGCGCAGCCCGCTGACGAACATGCGCACCGAGCTGGAGGTGGCCCGGCGGCTCGGCGACGACACCGACTGGCCGGCGGTCGCCGACGACCTCCTCGCGGACACCGAGCGGCTGAGCCGCCTGGTCGACGACCTGCTGCTGCTGGCCCGCCTGGACGAGCAGGACGCCCGGCCGTCCCCGGTCGGGCCGGTGGAGCTGGGTGAGCTGCTGCGCGCGGTGGCCGCCCGCTACCCGTCGCCGCCGGTGCGCCTGACGCCGCCGGACGCGCCCCGGTGGGTCGAGGGGGACGCGGGGGAGCTGCGCCGGGTGCTGGTGAACCTGGTGGACAACGCGCTGCGGCACGCGTACACCGGTGTGGACCTGGCCGTGAGCGGGCCGGACGGTGCGTACCACCTGATCACGGTGACCGACGACGGGCCGGGCATCCCGGCGGCGGACCGGGAGCGGGTGTTCGCCCGGTTCACCCGGCTCGACGACGCGCGGGCCCGCGACGCGGGCGGCGCGGGCCTGGGCCTGGCCATCGTGCGCGAGCTGGTGCGCCGGGCCGGCGGCACGGTGGAGCTGGCCGATGCGACGCCCGGCGCCGCCGCGCCGGGGCTGCGCGCGACGGTACGGCTGCCCGCGTTGGCCGAGCCGGACGCGGAGTGAGCGGTCAGCGGCGGCGTTTGGTGCAGACCGGGCCGGTACGGGCCACGGTGTCGGTGGACCACACGAGCGCGACGGTGAAGCAGTAGTCGGTGGTGCGGTCGAGGCCGTAGGCGATGTAGTCGGCCGAGCCGGCGGGCAGCGTGGCGAACGTGCCCTGCGGCTGCCCGGACCGGCCCCCGGCGACCACCACGGGCCCTTCCGCGCCGGCCGGGTACGTCCAGCTCAGCACGATGCTGTCGCGCCGGTCGGTGAGCGTGAACCTCCCGGGCGGCGTGCCCGGCTCGGCGGCGGCGGGAGTGGTCGGCGCGGGACCGGCCGAGGTGGGCGGCGGCGCGCTGGTGGCCGGTGGCGGGGTGTCGCGGCCGTCGTCCACCCGGGACACCCCGGCGATCACCGCGATGGTGCCGAGCAGCAGCGCCACCACGACGCCGAGCACCACGAGCGGCAGCCAGGGCAGCGTGCGCCGCTCGGCGGCCGGTGGCCGGGGCACGTGCACCGGCAGGTAGCGCGACGGCGGCTCGGGCGGGGGCGGCGGCACCCGGCGTACGCCGTCGGGCTCGTCGTCGGCGAGCCCGACCACTGTGGGCGGCAGCGGGTCGGCGCCGGGCCGCCACGGCTGCTCGGCCGGCTCGTCGGGCGGCCACGGGTAGTCGTCGAACGCGTCGCCGTCGGCCTCCGGCGCGGTACGCGGTGTCGGCACGTGCGCCGTCTCGGCGGCCCGGCCGGGCGGGTGGTAGAGCGGCGTCTCGACCGGCTCGTCGAGCGCGGGCGGGCTGTAGGGCGGCAGGTCGTGCGGGCCCTCGGTGGCCGGGGGAACCCGGGCGGCGGGCACCACGGGCGTGGTGCGGGCGGGCGAGGGCTCGGGTGCCGGAGCGGCGGGCGCGGGGCAGACGTGGTCCGGGTCGGCGGCGGCGCGGGCGAGCCCGGCCACCTGGGCGGCGAGCGGGTCGTCGGGGTCGAGGTGCTGGCGGCACAGCTCCTCGGCGAGCGTCAGGTGTTCGTGGGAGTCGGCGTACCGGCCGCAGTCGCGTTCCATCGCGCCGAGTTTGGCCAGCATCTTGATGCCGCTGGGGTGGCCGTCGCCGTAGACCTCCCGGTGCAGCTCCCACGCGTCCTGCAATCGGTCGCGGGCCACCTCGCACTGGCCGCGCGCGTACTCCACGGTGGCCAGGTCGGCGTGCGCGGCGAGCACCCGCTGCGATTCCGGGCCGTCGCGGGCGGTCAGCTCGATGATGACGTCGGAGTAGAGCCGGGCGGCCCGGGCGTCGCTGCCGACCCGGTGCAGCACCGCGGCGAGCGTCGCGGCGGCGGTGACGGTGCGCTCGTCGGAGCGCCCGTGCAGCCGGGTGGCGGCCGCGTACGCGAACGCGGCCCAGCCCCGGGCGGAGTGCGGCTCGCCGAGCGCGACCAGCACCCGGGCCTGGAGACCGGCCGCCTCGGCCAGCTCGGGGGAGGCGTTGCCGGGACGGGGATCGGCGTCGCTGAGCGCGTCGGCGAGCAGCCGTTCCGCGCCGGTGAGGTCGCCTTCGGACACCAGTTGGTGCGCCTGGACGGTCAGGTCAGCGAAGCCGGAGGACACGCCCCATCGTGCTCGTCCGGCGACGGTATGTACAAGACCCGGAGTGGATCAGTTTGGTCCCGAATCCGTCAGGTGGTCGGCGAGCGTCTCGCTGATCCGGCGGAGCTGGTCGACCTGGGCCGGGCTGAGCGCGTCGAACAGGTGCCGGCGTACCCCCTCGACGTGGCCGGGCGCGGCGGCGGCCAGGGTGGCGAAGCCCTCGTCGGTGAGTACGGCGACCTGCCCGCGCCGGTCGGTGGGGCAGTCCTCCCGGCGGATCCACCCGGACGCCTCCAGCCGGGCGGCGGCGTGGGACAGGCGGCTACGGGACGAGCCGGTCAGCTCGGCCAGTTCGCTCATCCGCAGCCGCCGGTCGGGGGCCTCGGAGAGGCGGACCAGGATCTCGTAGTACGCGTGCGGCATGCCCGCGTCGTGTTGCAGCTCGCGGTCGAGCGTGTCCATCAGCGCCCGGGAGGCGGTCAGGAAGGCACGCCAGGTCCGCTGCTCGTCGGGGTCCAGCCACCGGGTCATGACGCCCATCATATCGCAGATAGTTGAACGCTCAACAAAACCGGGGTACGGTCGACGGCATGGGCATCCACCGACTCAACCACGCCGTCCTCTACGTCAGTGACCTGGAGCGCAGCGTCGCCTTCTACGGCGACGTGCTGGGCTTCCGTCGGGTGCCGATGACGCCCGAGGGCTTCCGCGGCGCCGCGTTCCTCCAGGCGCCCGACTCCACCAACGACCACGACCTCGGCCTGTTCGAGATCGGTGCGGCGGCCGGGGCGTCCCAGGCCGGCCGGGCCACGGTCGGGCTCTACCACCTGGCCTGGGAACTGGACACGCTCGACGAGCTGGCCGCGACCGCCGAGCGGCTCTCCGCCGCCGGAGCGCTGGTCGGCGCGTCCGACCACGGCACCACCAAGAGCCTCTACGGCCGCGACCCGGACGGGCTGGAGTTCGAGATCGTCTGGATCGTCCCGGCCGACCTGCTCGACGACGCCGCGCTCGCCGCGCGTACCCGCATCGGTCGGCTCGACCTCGACCGTGAGCGGCAGCGCTACGGCGGGCAGACCCGCGGCGGCGTGGGCATCTCCGTCCCGGTCTGAGCGGGGTTCACGGCCGGGCACGCCGCGCCGTGCGGTAGAAACGGCACCATGTCGACCGACGCCGTCCTGCGCGAGCTGCTCGTCCGCCAGCTCGACCACTGGCTCCCCGCCGCGCTGCACCGGGCGCGGCGGGCCACGCTCGCGCTCGCGTACGCCGGGGGTGACGCCAAGGGTGACGCCGCCGGTGCGGAGGAGGCGTTGCGGGTGGTGGCCGAGTTCGCCGACCGGCTGCGCGGGCGGCGGCTGACCGTGCTGGTGGTGGCCGACGACGGCACCGACCTGCCGGCCCGGCTCGGCGCCGCCGAGGCCGCGCTGCCCGCCGACGTCGCCGTGCACCTCGTACCAGGCGGCCCGGACCGGCTGCCGGTGGCGCTCAAGGCGGCCGGCGCGGCCGGCGCTCCGCTGCTCGTCGTGGCCGACGGCGCCGACCCGGACCCGGCCCTGCTGGCCGCCGCCGCGTCCGGGCGCCCGGCCGAGCTGCTGCTGGTCACCGCGCCCGGCCGGTCGCTGCGCCCGGCGCTCACCGGCGCCGGGTTCCCGCTCGTCACCGAGGTCGAGCTGGTGCCCGACGGGGACGGCCCGGCGCGGCTGCTCGGCTACGCCACCGGCTCCGACCGGGGGCTGGAGGCGGTCAAGGAGGCGCTCTGGGCGGTCGACGAGTACGCCGGTGTGCGCTACCGCGACCCGGCCGACCCGCAGGGGCGGCTGCTCGACATCTCGCTCGAACCCGAACCCGGCCCGCTGCGCCGGGAACTGCTGGCCGAGCTGGCCCGCTCCGGCCCGCGTACGGTCACCGAGCTGCGCCGCTTCGCCACCACCTCGACCGTCTACCGGGCCGCCGACGCCAACCGGGCGCTGGCCTCGCTGCTCGCCTCCGGCGCGGTGACCCGCGACCCGGAGCACGGCCGGCTCGGCGGGGACGTGTCGATCAGCGCCGTCCCGAGCGCCGGGTCATCTGTTTGATCACTATCGACGCCCCGGTGCCGACCACACCGATGCTGAACACCATCTGCGCGCACACCGCCACCCGGGCGATCTGGCCCTGGGCGTGCACGTCGCCGTAGCCGACCGTGGTGAGCGTCGCCAGCGCGAAGTAGAGGGCGTCGACCCGGGTCCGCAGGCCGACGAACTCGCCGGGCCGGGTGTTCGCCACCACGTAGTCGCCGAGCGCGAAGACCAGCAGCCCGGCGATCAGCGCGACCGCGAGCCGGGTCAGCGCCCGGTCCTCGTCCCGGCCGGTCGGCTGGTCCTGGACGAGCTGGCGGCGGACCTGGCCGGTGACCAGGAACGCGATCACCGCCACCAGGGCCGCCGTGCCGATCGAGCGCAGGGCCAGCCGCAGGCCGTTCGGATCGGCCTCGACCGGCACGAGGAAGTAGCCGACGAGCATGAGCGCGCAGGCCGCCACGGCCCGCCGTCGCAACCGCCGCAGGAACACGTCCGCCATGCGGCGATTCTCCGGTCACCGGGACGCCGCGGTCGGCGGAACCGCGAACCCGGCCGCAGACGACGGGCGGGGTGCCGGCGGTCAGCCGGCACCCCGCTCGTCGCCCGGGAAGGTCAGGCCTTGTCCTGCTTCCACGACAGCGGCCCAGGAAGGTCCACGCGGTGGGCGCGGGTGTTCGAGTTCCAGGACCAGCGGCCGATCTTGATGCTCCACGACGAGAAGCCGTTCTGGGTGAAGTGGAGGATCAGCGGCCCGTACTTCTTACGCTTGCGGAACTGGACGCCCATCGGGGGTGCCTCCTTCTCTCCCTGCCTCTGCAGTCGTCTCCATGCCTTCGCGGCAACGAACATGCCCGGATCGACGATTCGCGAAACCCTGCCCGGTCCGCTCTGGACGGTGGGACTTCCGCTCGGCAGAATCTCTATTCAACGGATAGGTGTTAAGGAGTCGTAAATGCTGGTGGAGGCGGGTCGTAACAAAGCCAGCGATGAAAGTCTCACTCAGTGGAAGGGCGTTGACCGGCGTGGAGAACGGTCGGCAGCATGAGGGCATGTCGCAGCGGGACGAGCTTCTCCTCACCGCTCGCGTGCACGTCGACCTGGTCCGGCACGCGAGCGCGCTCTGTTGAGCCGAGCGCTCGTCGTTCCCTCTCCGCCCGTCCGTTCCCGCAGCCGGCGCACCGTGGCCCGGCGCGGTGCGGCGTGCTCCCCGGCCCCGCGCGGGCCCCCTCCACCGCATCGTGGACAGATCAGGAGACTCCGCCATGCCCTCGACCCGATCACCGCGGCGTGCCCTCACCGCCGCCGTCGCCCTGCTCGCCCTCACCACCGCCACCGCGTGCGGCGCCGACGCCGCCGACGGCGCACAGACCAAGGAACTGCGCTACCAGGGTTCGGTGGGCCAGGTGACCCTCCCCGAACTCGCCGCCGACCTCGGCTACCTCGGTGACGTCAGGCTCAACTGGATCGGCAACGTCACCGGCGGCCCGGCCGACATCCAGGCCACCGCCACCGGCCAGAGCGACTTCGGCGGCGCGTTCAACGGCGCGATCGTCAAGCTCCAGGCCGCGAACGCCCCGATCACCGCCGTGGTCAGCTACTACGGCTCCGACGCGCAGACGTTCCAGGGCTACTACGTGCTAGACGGCAGCCCGATCCGCGGCCCGCGCGACCTGATCGGCAAGCGGGTCGGCATGAACACGCTCGGCGCGCACGCCGAGGCCGTCCTGCGTACCTGGCTGGCCCGGGGCGGCCTCACCGCCGCCGAGATCGGCAAGGTCGAGCTGGTCGCGCTGCCGCCGGTCAACACCGAGCAGTCGCTGCGCGCCCGGCAGATCGACGTCGCCGTGCTCGGCGGCGTGATCCGCGACAAGGCCGTCGCGAACGGCGGCATCCGTACGATCTTCACCGACTACGAACTGCTCGGCGCGTTCAGCGCCGGCAGCTACGTCTTCCGCGACGACTTCCTCACCCGTAACCCGGACACCGTCCGGACGTTCGTCACCGCAGTGGGCAAGGCGATCGAGTGGGCGCGCACGCAACCGCGCGAGACCGTGGTGGCCCGCCTCAAGGCGATCATCAGCAAGCGCGGGCGCAACGAGGACTCCACGCTCGTCGACTACTGGAAGTCCAGCGGCGTCGCCGAACCCGGCGGTGTCATCACCGACCGGGAGTTCGCCACCTGGATCGACTGGCTGGCCGACACCGGCGAACTGAAGGGCGAGCGGCCGAAGCCGTCCGACCTCTACACCAACAGGTTCAACGCGGCCGCGACCCCCGGCGGTGGCGCATGAGCACCGACAAGATCCTCTTCGATCGGGTGCACAAGGTCTTCCCGGGGCGGCGTGGCGGCGGCGGCGCGGTCACCGCGCTCGACGGGCTCACCCTCGGGGTACGCCCCGGCGAGTTCCTCGTCGTCGTCGGCCCCAGCGGCTGCGGCAAGTCCACGCTGCTCGACCTGCTCGGCGGTCTGGCCACCCCGACCGGCGGGCAGGTGCTCGTCGACGGCCGCCCGGTCACCGGGCCCGGCCTGGACCGGGGCATCGTCTTCCAGCAGTACGCGCTGCTGCCCTGGCGCACCGCCGCCGGCAACGTCGCGTTCGGACTGGAGGCCAAGGGCCTGCCCCGCGCCGAGCGCGCCGACCTGGTCGCGCACCACCTCGACCTGGTCGGGCTGACCGGCTTCGCCGACCGCTACCCGCACGAGCTGTCCGGCGGCATGAAGCAGCGCGTCGCCATCGCCCGCAGCCTCGCGTACGACCCGGACGTGCTGCTCATGGACGAGCCGTTCGCCGCGCTGGACGCGCAGACCCGCGACTCGCTCCAGGACGAGCTGGTGCGGATCTGGCAGGCCACCGGCAAGACGATCGTGTTCATCACGCACGGCATCGACGAGGCGGTGCACCTCGGCCAGCGGGTCGCCGTGATGACGTCGCGGCCCGGCCGGATCAAGCAGGTCATCGACATCGAGCT
Organism: Micromonospora sp. CPCC 205554; assembly: GCF_036902745.1. Classification (NCBI taxonomy): domain Bacteria; kingdom Bacillati; phylum Actinomycetota; class Actinomycetes; order Micromonosporales; family Micromonosporaceae; genus Micromonospora; species Micromonospora sp. CPCC 205554. The sequence goes on from NZ_JBAKHP010000018.1 coordinate 47,161, forward strand.
GGGCGACCGGGAGGCGGAGGAGGACGTCCGCTCCACCGACGCGTTCCGCCACCACCGGCACCGCATCTGGACGCTGCTGCGCGACGAGGTACGCGTCGCGCAGTCCGCCGTACGCGAGGAGGCCCGCGTTGGTTGACGTCGCCGCACCGCCGGTCCGGCCGGTGGCGCCCCCCGCCCCGGCGGCCGTGCCCGCCCGGCCCCGCCGCCTGCTCGGCCTCGGCGGCCGGGTGCTGCACCGCAGCGCCGCGCTGCTGGCGCTCGCCGCGATCTGGGAGACGGCGCCCCGCGCCGGGCTGGTCGACCGGGTCTTCCTGCCGCCGCTGTCCGAGGTGCTCGCCGCCTGGTGGGAGCTGCTGCGCAGCGGGCAGCTCGCCGACCACGTCGGCGCCAGCCTCACCCGCTCGCTCACCGGGCTGGCGCTCGCGGTGGTCACCGCCATCCCGCTCGGCCTGCTGATCGGCTGGTACCGGCCGCTCGCGGACCTGCTCAGCCCGCTGCTGGAGGTGTTCCGCAACACCGCCGCGCTCGCGTTGCTGCCGGTCTTCGTGCTCATCCTCGGGCTCGGTGAGACGTCGAAGATCGCCCTGGTGGTCTACGCCTGCTCCTGGCCGATCCTGCTCAACACCGTCGCCGGCGTGAAGGGCGTCGACCCGCTGCTGATCCGCTCGGCCCGCTCGATGGGGCTGAACCATTTGCGGCTGTTCCAGAAGGTGATCCTGCCGGCGGCCGTGCCGACCGTGTTCACCGGCGTCCGGCTCGCCGGGGCGTACTCGATCCTGGTGCTCGTCGCCGCCGAGATGGTCGGCGCGAAGGCCGGGCTCGGCTACCTCGTCAACTACGCGCAGTACAACTTCGCGATCCCCGACATGTACGCCGGGATCATCACCATCTCCGCCATCGGGCTGGTGGTCAACCAGCTCCTCGTCGCCGGGGAACGTCGCTTCTCCACCTGGCGCGCCGACGTCACCATCGCCTGAGAGGAACCGCCATGTCCCGGACCCTGCACCTCAACGCCTTCCTGATGGGTGTCGGCCACCACGAGGCGGCCTGGCGGCACCCGCGCGCCGACCCGAGCCGCCTCGCCGACGTACGCCACTTCCAGGAACTGGCCCGCATCGCCGAGCGGGGCACGCTCGACTCGGTGTTCCTCGCCGACGGGCTCGCCGTCGGACCGGCCGTGCGGCACAACATCCAGGCCGTCTTCGAGCCGATCACGCTGCTCGCCGCGATCGCCACCGCGACCGAGCACATCGGCCTGATCGCCACCGCCTCCACCACGTACACCGAACCGTTCAACCTGGCCCGCGCGTTCGCCTCGCTCGACCACCTCAGCGGCGGCCGGGCCGGCTGGAACATCGTCACCTCCGCCCAGGCCCGGGAGGCCCGCAACTTCAACCTCGACGACCACCCCGCCCACGCCGACCGCTACCGGCGGGCCGCCGAGTACGTCGACGTGGCGATCAAGCTCTGGGACAGCTGGGAGGACGACGCGCTGGTCCTGGACGCCGCGGCGGGTGTGTTCGCGGACACCGGCCGGGTGCACGAGATCGACCACGCCGGCGAGCGGTTCCGGGTCCGCGGGCCGCTGAACACGCCCCGCCCGCCGCAGGGCCGGCCGCTGCTGGTGCAGGCCGGCTCGTCCGCCGACGGCATCGCGTTCGCCGCCCGGTACGCCGAGGCCGTGTTCACCGCCCAGCAGACGCTCGCCGACGGGCAGGCGTTCTACGCGGCGCTCAAGCGGGCCACCGCCGACGCCGGCCGCGACCCGGAACTGGTGAAGGTGCTACCCGGTATCGCACCGGTCATCGGGGGTACCGAGAAGGAGGCCCGTGCCCTCGCCGACGAACTGGAGGCCCTGATCGTGCCCGAGCACGCGCTCGCCCAGCTCTCCGGCATGACCGGGCTCGACCTGACCGGGCTGCCGCTGGACGGCCCGCTGCCCGACCTGCCGGACGCCGGCGCCGTGCAGTCCCACCAGAGCCGCTACCAGCTCGTCGTCGACCTGGCCCGGCGGGAACTGCTCACCCTGCGGCAGCTCATCGGTCGGCTCGGCGGCGGACGCGGGCACCGCGTCGTGGTCGGCACCCCGGAACAGATCGCCGACCAGATCGAGCTCTGGTTCACCCAGGGCGCCGCCGACGGCTTCAACGTCATGCCACCGCTGCTACCCGATGGACTGGAGGCCTTCGTGGACCACGTCGTACCACTGCTGCGCCGGCGCGGGCTGTTCCGTTCCGCGTACACCGGGCGCACCCTGCGCGAGCACTACGGCCTGCCCCGCCCGGCCAGCGTCTACGCGACCCGTGAGCTGGTGGCGTCGTGACCACCGTGGACCAGCCCGGCGCCGCCACCGTCGAGCTGCGCCCGGTCGACGTCGACTCGTTCCGCGGCCTGCTGCGCCGCCAGGCGTCCACTGTCACCGTGGTCACCACCCCCGGCCTGCGCGGCAACCGGATGCGGCCGGACCTGCCGCCGGCCGGTTTCACCGCCACCTCGTTCACCTCGGTGTCGCTGGACCCGCCACTGGTCTCGGTCTGCCTGGGCCGCGCCTCGTCGAGCTGGCCCACCGTCGAGCAGGCCGAACACGTCGCGGTGCACCTGCTCGCCTCCGGCCAGCAGGAGATCGCGCAGATCTTCGCCACCAGCGGCATCGACCGGTTCACCGCCCACCCGGGCTGGACCACCGGGCCGTTCGGCGTGCCGCTGATCGGCGACGCCCTGGCAGTGCTGCTGTGCCGGGTGGTCCGCCGGATCGAGGCGGGCGACCACACCATCCTGCTCGGCGAGCCGCTCGCGCTCGGCGCGGGCGAGGACGGCGACCCGCTGGTGCACCACCGGGGCCGCTACACCACCACGCTCGGCGACTGGCCCGAGGCGTGGTGACCACCGCCGCCGACGAGCTGATCGCGCTCGACCGGGCCGCCCAGGACCTGCTGTTCCGGGCGGCCCGCACAGCCGACGTGTTCACCGGCGAACCGGTCGGCGACGACCACGTCCGTGCCATCCACGACCTCGTCCGTTACGGCCCGACCGCCATGAACGCCCAGCCGCTGCGGGTGCTGCTGCTGCGCTCCGCGGCGGCCCGGGCGCGGCTGCTGCCGTACGTCAGCGCCGGCAACCGGGACAAGACGGCGTCCGCGCCGCTGACCGCGGTGCTCGCCGCCGACGTGGACTGGCACGATCGGCTGCCCGAGCTGTTCCCGCACCGCCCCGGCGCCCGCGACTGGTTCGCCGGCGACCCGGCCGGAAGGGAGGCGCAGGCCCGCTTCAACGCCGCGCTCCAGATCGGCTACCTGCTGGTCGGCGTACGTGCCGCCGGGCTGGCCGCCGGGCCGATGGCCGGGTTCGACGCCGCAGGCGTGGAACGGGAGTTCTTCCCCGGCGGGCGGCACCGGGTGCTGCTGCTGATGAACATCGGCCGCCCGGCGCCGGACGCCGGGCGGGAACGGCTGCCCCGCCTGCCCTACGAGGAGGTGGTCGGCACGCTGTGATCAGCGCGGCTCCCACGCGTCGGGCTGAGCGGTCAGCTTGCGCACGTGGGCCGGCAGTCGGCCGCTGACCAGCTCGTCCAGGCTCACCTCGTCGACCACCCGGCGCACCGACGCGCGTACCGCCACCCAGAGGCGGGGCAGGTTCTCCGCCGCCCCCTCGTACCGCGTCTCCTCGGGGCGCAGCCCGCGTACCCCCGCGAGCGGGCCGTCGACGGCGCGCAACACGTGCCCGATGGTGATCTCCCGCGGCGGCCGGGCCAGCGTGTAGCCGCCCTCGGCGCCGCGCTGGGCCCGGACGACCCCGGCCCGGCGCAGGTCGGCCAGGACCGCCTCGAGGAACTTGCGCGGCATGTCCTGCTCCGCCGCGATGGCCTGGGTGGACAGCAGGGTGGGGTAAGCGGTGGCCAGGCTCAGGGCTGCCCGGACCGCGTAGTCGCCGCGCGCGGAGATCTGCACAGTGCCATCATGCCTGGCCGCCGGGTACGGGGGAGTCGGCGGGCGGCCGGGGCCGCACCAGACGGACGGGCAGCGGGCGTTCCCGCTCGGCCCGGAACGTCCCCGGGCTCACCCCGACCTCCCGGGTGAAGAAGCGGCCGAAGTTCGTCGGCTCGGGAAAACCCAGCTCCCGGCCGATCGCGGCGATCGACTCGTCGGTGGCGGCGAGCAGCCGGCACGCCTGCAACGCCACCCGCTCGTCGATCACCTGCTTGGCGCTGCGGCCGGTCACCGCCAGGCAGGCCCGGGTCAGGGTACGCACCGAACAGCCGAGCCGGGCGGCGTAGTCCTCCACCCGGCGGGTGTGCCGGTAGCCGCGTTCCACCTCCCGGCACAGCCGCCGGAACGTCTCCGTCTCGGCCCGGGGCGTCGCGCCGTTGCCCGGATGTGGCAGCAGGCTCAGCCGCAGCAGCAGCACGGCGAGCTGGTGGCGCAGCAGCGCCGCGGCGGCCGGCACCAGCGCGTGCCGGTCGGCGTCCACGGCGAGCTGGCTCACCTCGCTGATCACCGCGTCCTCGTCCTCACCGGCGAGCTGGCGGTGGGCGGGCACCGCGTCCGGGTCGACGTCGAGGCCGCGCAGCGCGTCCGGCCGCCAGCTCACCACAGTCGCGTCGAGCTGGGCGCCGACGAACCGCAGCGCCTGGCCGGGGTGCGCGCGCAGCAGCGTGCCCGGACGGCAGCGAACCGGCCGGAAATCCAGCTCGGCGGTGCCGTGGCCGTGGGTGACCAGGATCAGCAGATCGCGGTCGAGCAGGACCGGGCGGGGCCAGCCGGGCTCGGCGGCGAGGTCGCCGAGCACACCGGTGACGATCTCGTCGGCGCCGGGGCGGAACTCCGGCAGGCCGGTGCGGGTGGCCGGGGAGGGCTGACCGGTAGTGACCATCATCCCGACGGTAACCGGCCCGCCCGCACGTTGCATCTCGACGGTTTCACCCGCCCGGGCCGCTCTTGTCGGCACCCGAGCCGGACGGTTAGGTTACCGATCGGTAAGACCCGGGCCGGCGTGCGTTGCGCACCCGGCCGACGCGGCCCCGGCCGACCGGCCCGCGGCCGGGCGACGGCGATGGGATGGGCATGACGGATCTGTTCTCGGTCGACGGCAAGACGGTCCTGGTGACCGGCGGCTCACGCGGCATCGGGCTGATGATCGCGCGCGGCTTCGTCCGGGCCGGCGCCAAGGTGATCATCTCTTCGCGCAAGGCGGACGTGTGCGAGTCGGTCGCCAAGGAGCTGTCCGCCGAGGGCCACTGCGAGGCGATCCCGGCCGACCTGGGCAGCGACGCGGGCGCGCTGGCGCTGGCCGAGGCCGTGCGGGAGCGCCACGACCGGCTGCACGTGCTGGTCAACAACGCGGGCGCCACCTGGGGTGCGCCACTGGAGGAGTACCCGGAGAGCGCCTTCGACAAGCTCTGGGCGGTGAACGTCAAGGCCGTCTTCCGGCTCACCACCGCGCTGCTGCCGCAACTGCGCGCCGCGGCGGGCGCCGACGACCCGGCCCGCGTGATCAACATCGGCTCGATCGACGGCATCCGGGTGCCGTGGATGGAGGTGTACGCGTACTCGGCCACCAAGGCGGCTGTGCACATGCTCACCCGTGGCCTCGCCCACCAGCTCGCCGGTGAGCAGATCACCGTCAACGCGATCGCACCCGGACCGTTCGAGAGCAAGATGATGGCGTTCGCGCTGGACGACCCCGAGTCGCGCGCCGCCATCGAGCAGCAGGTGCCGCTGGGCCGGATCGGGCGGCCCGAGGACATGGCGGGCACGGCGATCTACCTGGCGTCCCGCGCCGGCGCGTACCTGACCGGAGCGGTCATCCCGGTCGACGGCGGGATCACCACGCGCGGCTGAGGCGTACCCCCGGTTGCAGACGGCCCGGGGCCGCGCGGACTCGGCAGATCCGCGCGGCCCCGGGTGCCGCCGTGTCAGCGACCGGCGAGCAGCCGGTTCACCGCGGTGTCGACGTCCAGGTGCTCGGCCTCGCGGCCGCGCGGGACGACGACGTAGGTCCGGCGCAGGAAGCGCACCAGCACGCTGCGCGGAACCTCGAACAGGGCATTGCCGTCCGGGGACGACAGCGCCAGCGCGACGAAGTCGCCGCGCGGGGTGGCCCACGGCCAGACCCGCACATCACCGATGCCGGCCGGTTCGTCGAGCCCGGTGACCAGCAGTTCGCGCGCGAACGACCAGCTCACCGCCTCGCCTCCGGCAGACTCGGCATGGAACAGGACATGGACCGCATACGGGTCAGCAGGGTCGTAACGCAGACTGGCACGCACCGGCAAGGCGGTGGCGTCAGGCGCGACGAGCCTTAGCGACGTCTCGACCTCTACGGTCGTCGGTCGGATGACACTCATGGACGTTCTCCCCCCGGCACCGCTGCGGAACGCGCGTGTCCCGCTTTTCCCATACTCAGGTGCTGCTCCTGGCTACGCTCCGCCATACGCTGACTTCACCCAGTGGTGGGAAGGGGTTCCGAAAGCCCCCGGGACCGCCTGGCCCCGCGTAGAATTTCCGGTTCCGCCCACTCCGTCGTTCCGCCCGGCAACGGGTGGTTCAGTCGTCGACTTACTCCGGTAACGTCCAGTCGTGAGCAGGGGTGACGGTCCCGCGCGACACTGGGGGTGGAAATGGTCACGAGGGGCTCCTCGGTGACGTCGCGGACCACGGCCGAATCGCCGAAAGGTGCGGTCCGAGCAGCCGAAAGTCGGGGGTACGAGGTGCCGGTGGAAGGGCGGTCGCAAGGCGCTCTCATGGAGCAGCGCCGACGGCGGCGGGGCTGGCGCGGACGCCTGCACACCACGCTCGACCTCATCCGCGCCAATCCCACCGGCCGCGTCGCCCTGAAGATCTTCATCGGCATCCTCGGCGCCATCGTGGTCACCGTCGGGATCGCGCTGATCCCGCTGCCCGGCCCCGGCTGGCTGCTGGTCATCGCCGGCCTCGGCGTCTGGGCGGTCGAGTTCCACTGGGCGCGACGGCTGCTCGCGTTCACCCGCCGGCACGTCAACGCCTGGACGCGCTGGGTGACCAGGCGGTCGCTGCCGGTGCGGTTCGTGCTGGGCGCGGTCGGGCTCGCGTTCGTCTCCGTGGTGGTGTGGCTGTCGCTCAAGTACAGCTTCGGCATCGACGTGGTGGCGGAGGCGCTGCACTACCTCGCGACGCACTGAGGGCCGGTTTTTGGTCCGGGCGGGTGATCGGGTAGAGTCATGCGCGCTGAGGGCGATTAGCTCAGCGGGAGAGCGCTTCGTTCACACCGAAGAGGTCACTGGTTCGATCCCAGTATCGCCCACCGTAAGTATGTGCAGGTAGGAAGCCCGTAGCCGGATTCACCGGTAACGGGCTTCCGTACTGTTGCCCCTTAAATTGGGAGCAGATTGGGAGCAGGCAGCTCCCTGCGTACCGGCGCCAAGCCGGAATGGCACCGCCCGGCTCATGTAACCCGTTGAAAGTCGAGTACCGAGCACGGCTGGTGCCACGCGGCAACAACTCAGATGCTCAGGACCAACATGCCGAGGGCCCCGGGACCAGTCCGGTGCGCAGGCGTGCTGGGGCGGCAGCTTTACTAGAAAGTAAGTGTGGACACAGCTGCGTGTTGCGCCCTGGCTGTGACCTCGCCGTAGCCTTCGAGAAAGCTCGTACGTAGATCCGGGCGCAGCGGCCAAATCTGGGTGGAGAGTCGTATGAGGTGAAGGGCGGCGAGGCCGCAGCGACTGTGATCGAAGTCGATCAGCCGGACGGTTCCGTCCTTGTTGTAGATCGTGCCTTCGAGATGGACTCGGCCGAGGACGTGATCGACCAGATGGCGCCGAGGACCGCCGACATGGTCTCGCACAACCCGCACGCCGACTCCATCCAGGACCGGGGCACCGAGACGCCGGGGTGGCTGAGCTTCTTGCGGCTGACCACCGACCTCGGGTCGGTGACCGTCTTGGAGTCCACGGACGGGTTCGGCCGCACCGTCGCTGCTTACCAAGGGCTCGGGATCACGTTCTAGCCGGCTGTGGGAGCTCGCGCAGATCTCCGACGAGCGGAGCGTCACGCACGAGAGTCCCGAGGACCTGTTCGCCGCCGCGATCAGTTCCCGACCGCCTCGATGAGCTGTACGCCGCGGCGGTCAATCTGAGCGAGGTCCAATCTGAGCGAGGTCGTTGACGGCGAGGGCGTCGCGCTGGTCGACACCAAGGGCTACGACGATCCCGAGATGAAGCGCATGTTCGCCGCGGTCTCCGATCTCGTCTCCGAATGGCGGGCCGTACGTCGCCGAGCCGACCGGATACGTGCGGATCTGGACGACAGCGGGGACGAAGAGTGACCCGCCGAGGGCGGGCGCTGAGCCCGGAGGCGTATGACACCGCCTGCGACCTTGCCGGCGCGAGCCTTCTGCGACGAATCCCGGCGGCTGCGACGCTGCTACAGATCGTGGAGGAGAAGCTGTGGTCGGAGTTCGTGGCGGCCGTCTACATCGCGGCCGACTCGAACAACGCCGTTCGCTACGTCTTGAGCGCGGTCCGGTCGGGACTGGCCAGCGTGAACGACCGTATCCAGGAGCATGTACCAGCCGGTCGGGCCACACGCTGGACCCGCCTGATGGTGGTGCCGCTGATCCCGGACACCGAGGTGACTCTCGTGCGTCGGGTCGAAGGACGCGTCGGCGCGGTGCTGCAGCCGTTGGACACGATGCGGCTGCCGACCATCAGGGCCAGAAGGCCTGCAGGCTTCAGCACGCCTCGGTAACGGAACGTGCGGATGGTTGGCTTCGTCCTTGAACGGTGCGGCCGACCACCCCGCCAAGCCCGAACGCCTCGGCGGATCGGACGGCTGGTCGAGCCAATGGTCCGGTGAACCTTCATCCGGTTGGCGCCTGTCCGTACGTGTGGGCGAGTGTCGCCCCTCTTCTTCAGCTCACCGAGCGTTAGGGTATCGAGCCGGACGCTCAGACGGCGGCGAATGATCACGGAGCGAGTGCTTTGACGTCAGCAACGGCACCAACGGAAAGCAGCCAGGCAGCATCGCCAGTGAGCGCGAAGCACGGACCCGCACGGTTCTGGGCCGTCGACCTCCACGTCCACACCCCAGCCTCGCGCGACGTTGACGTGCACACCTACGGCGCCACCGAGGCCCGGCAGATCGTCGACGCGGCGATCGCCGCCGGACTCCACGCGATCGCCGTCACCGACCACAACACAGCGGGCTGGTGCGACCGGATGGCCGAGGCCGCTCGCGACACGACGCTCGTGGTGCTGCCCGGTCTGGAACTCAGCACGGCCGAAGGGCACCTCCTCGCCATCTGGGAGGTGGGCACCCCGGCCCAGCATCTCGAGGACGTGCTCGTCGAACTCGGCGTTGTCCGCGCCGACCACGGTGACCTCCACAAGGCCCTGGACAAGGGCTTCGGCGATACCGCAAAGATCATTGCCGCCCGAGGCGGCCTGGCGATCCCGGCGCACGCCGACCGGGAGAAGGGCCTGCTCCGCCTCGCCGTCGCTGACCGGATCAACCAGACGCTGCTCGACGACGCCATCAGCGCGGTGGAGATCGTCGACGTCACCGAGGCCGAGCGGATCAAGACGCGGCTCGACGGCCGGCGCGAGCTTGCGCTTGTCCGCAGCTCGGACACCACCGCACCCGGCGTGAGCTGGCATGTCCTGCGCGGCATCGGTCATCGTCGAACCTGGATCAAGGCGTCGCGGCCCGACCTGCGCGGCCTCCGGCACGCACTGGCGGATCCGGAGTTGCGTGTCCGCCTGGACGAGCCCGGAGCGCCGGAGCACACGGTGATCGAGTCGGTGACCGTGACCGGTGGGTTCCTCGACGGGCAGCAGTTCCGGTTCTCGTGTGACCTCAACTGCCTGCTTGGCGGGACCGGCGCCGGCAAGTCGCTGCTGATTGAGCTGGTCCGGTTCGCCCTCGACCAGCAGACCGACGCTGGCGACTTCCCTCAGGTCCGCACGGAGGTCGACTCCCGGCTCAAGTACGCCCTCACCTCCGGCTCGACTGTCGAGGTCGTCCTCACCCGTGGCCACGCGCGGTGCCTCGTGCGCCGGGCGTACTTCGAGGACGGCTCCACCCAGCCGGAGTTCATTGGCGACACCGAGCAGCTGACGGGCCTGGCCGGCCGGATCGCGATCACCGGTTTCTCGCAGAGCGAGGTGATCGAGTACGCCCGAACGCCGGTCGGCCGGATGGCGCTCATCGACGCCGCGCTCGACCTGACCGAGTTCGAGATCCGCGAATCGGACGCGGTCGGCCGGCTCATCGACAACGGCCGACTTATCGGCTCGCTCGAGTCCAAGATCGGACAGGTTCGCGCCAGGTTGGAGACCCTCCCAGACGTCGAGAAGCGGCTGGAGGAACTGTCCGGCCTGTTCGACGGCGAGACCATCAAGATGCAGGCAAGGTGGAGTGCCGAGAAGGCCCTCTTTGAGCCGGTCGTCGGCATCCCCGAACTGAAGATCACCGCCCGTACCGAAGGCGGGGACAAGTTCCGGGGCTCGGCCGCGGTCGCCGACAATCAAGATCTTTACCAGCGAGTGCAGGCGGCGTACAAGCAGCTGCGGGAGGCGACCGAGGCGGCCAACGCGCAGGTAGCCCATGTCCTGTTGGTGGTGAACAAGGAGCTTGTCGCCGTCCGGCAGGAGTGGGTCGAGCGGTACCGGAAGTTCGACCAGGAACTCGCCGAGGCGGTCAGTCGCATCGACATCGACAACAAGGGCCTCGCCGCGCTGCGCACCCGGCTGGTGGAACTTCAGACGGAGAAGGCGAAGCTCGACGCCCAGCGGACCCAGCTCAACGACGAGTTTCTGCCGAACTTGGCCGTCGCCACGACCTATCGGGAAGAGTTGATCGCCGAGCTGCTCGAGGCGCGCAAAGCACGCCGTCGGCGGCGCGAAGAACGGATCAAGGCGCTCAACAAGCTGATGGGCGGCATTGTCCGGATCAAGATGCTCTCTGAGAACGACGACTCAGCCTATCTGGCCGACCTGACCGCCATCGCCAAGGGATCCCGGCTGCGCGCCCCGGTGCTCAAGCTGATCTGCGAAAAGACTCTGCCGGTAAAACTGGTTCGCTCGTTCCTCGCCGACGACGTCGACGGCGTGTGTACCGCTACCGGCGCCGAACGCAAGCACGTCGAGACCCTGTTCGACCACGTGCGGGAGAAAGGCATCATCGAGGACTTCCTGCGTTTGCAAACCCTCGACCTGCACGACGGCCTGTCCGTCGAGTTCCGCAAGCAGGCCAACGATGGCTATGTGCCGATCGAGCGGCTCGCGCACGGCCAGAAGTGCACCGCCATCCTCATTATCGCCCTCGCCGACGGCAACGACCCTCTGATCATCGACCAGCCCGAGGACGCGCTCCACGCCCCGTGGATCGAGGAATACCTTGTCGCGAAACTGCGCGACTTGCGCGGTGGCCGGCAGTACATCTTCGCCACCCGCAGCCCTGGCCTAGTCGTCTCCGCCGATGCCGAAATGATCATTACTCTCACCTCGGACGCGAACAACGGCGTCGTCGAAGCTACCGGCTCCCTCGAACGCCACGACCTCAACGTCCTGACGCTGTACCACCTGGAAGGCGGTCCCGTGCCCTTCAAACGCCGAACCGTCAAGCTCGGTTCGTCGATGAACTAGCTCGGCTACGCCGACAAACAGCGGGCGCAACGAGGACTGTCGGCTTCCTTCTCAACGTTCTGGCTTCATGTCCCGTTGAGTACGGGTGTGGCGTTGGCTGACCCGCACGATGCGTCCGTCCGGGTCCTTGACTTCGAGGACGTCCTGAGGACCTCCCTCACCGTGTTGGGTCTTCAGTCCAAGCCGTCTTGCAACGTCGGAAAGTAGGCTAACCGTGATCTGCACGCTGACTGATGCGGTGTCGATCGGAGCATCGGCAGCCTGTTGCTGGAGTAGAAGCCCCGGACCGATGTGAGCTGTGCCGGAGCGTACGGGGATGTCACGCCCGATGAGCTGGGCGTAGAACGCGGCTGACCGAGTGAGGCTCCGGGCGGCGAGGATGACGGCTGCTTCCGGCGATACATCTTTATCCGCTGAAGCGGTGGCCGTGGGCGCGCTTGACTCGTCGTGGCGTCTGCCGCTTTGTTGATCGGCGGGGGCGAGTGGGGGCGGGGAATCAGGTACCGGCGCGTCGATGAGGACGGTCTGACCGTCGCTAAGCTGCAGTCGTGTGCGAAGAACGCCGTCATCGAGGGCCTTGAGCTCGGCGATGCGGAAACGGCGCCCGTCAGGGAATTCGTGCAGCTTTGAGGAAGCGTTGTCGGCGGACGCGTTGAGCAGCGTGCGTTTCAGCCCTTCGCGTAGGTGACGTGGCTGGAATTCCGGCCAGTGATGAGGGTCCTTAATTCGCGCTTGGCTGTGTTCGGCGATCTTGACGAGGTAGGCGGCGTCCTGAACGGTGAGTGCGAGATCGCCGAGCCAGTCGATGCCGTGCAAGGCGCCGAGTATCGCGCCGGTCATCGATGCCAGCGTGTCGGTGTCGGCTTTGCGCAGGAACGCCGCGGTTAGCAGGCCGCCTTGAGGGCGGGCAGCGAATCGACTTGCTAGGTAGATGGCGGCTGTTGCGGTGACAGTCCCGGAGCCGTTGACCTTGGGATCAGTGCAGCCGATTCGTTCGAGGGTGCTCTCGGGGTTGCTCATCGCGCCCTGCTGCAGCGAGTCCGCGATGATTTCTAACAGTTGCTGTGCTTCTTTGTTGGTGTCGCGCCAGGCGTCGGCGAAGTGATCTAGTTCGCTGCTGGTGGCCCAACTGGCAGGCAGTTCCTGGAGGATCTGGTCGGCGTCGATTAGGCCGCCAGCGGCCGCTCCGATGCTGTCGCCGAATCCGTGGGTGGCTTGTGTCTGGGCGGCGTGTCGCAGGGCGAAAGCGTAGACGAGTGCGCCGACCAGGGCTCGTGGGTGCCCGTGAGTGGTGATGCCGTCACGCACGACACGGTGAATGAGGGCGCGGGGGGTATCGGCCCACAGTACGTGGGGAGCGATGCGCATGGCGATGCCGTTGGCGCCCGCGTTGCGGTATCTGTCCCGTGCATCCTGGGAGCGGGCCGACTTTCCAAGATCCCAGGGTGGGCGGCCGGAGGCCCATGCCCCGGCTGCGCGCAGTACTGCCCCGCCGCCGCCGCGCTGGTAGAGCAACCAGGTCGGAAGTTCGGCCTCAGTGAGCCGCTGCCACCAGCGGTCACCGGCCAGGCAAGCGCGGGCGGTCGCGAGTAGCAGCTGCGTGTCGTCGCTGTATTCGCCTGGCTGCACAAGGTCGCGGTAGCGGCTGGAGTAATGCCCGGCGTGGCGGATCCAACTGCGGAAGGTCATCTGCGGCTTGGCGCGGTCGCGTTCCTTCTGACCGCCGATCAGGCCGCCGCGGGCTTCCTGCGGCCAGCCGAGCGCGTCGCCGACCGCGGCGCCCAGGAACATGCCTGTCGCGACCTGCGCGCTCAGGCGGGTGTTTGCAGTCATCATGCCGCCTTGGGAGACCAGGGGGTCTCGCTAAAGTATTGGCTGTTCTGAACAGCTCTGGTGATCGACCACTTGTCGAACATGTCGGACGAGATCACGTAGTTCACGTGGTCCGGCAGGGCTACACCAAAGCGGTCCAAACGTCCGTACTCCTCTTCTGCCGCTGCCTCACTGGGGAACACGATCGCACGGATCACCGACATTGGCACCGGCGCAACGACCAGCACTTCAGCTTGTACGTCGGTCGGGCTGCCGGGGTCGTGGTTCGGCCCGCGGGTGTACACCTTCTGCCCGACCACCGTGTCCGCATAGCAGGCGCGAAGGCCGTCGACACCCGGCCGGGCGATGCCGGCCGACGCTGCGGCGTTGCGCGGGCAAAACAGCGTGCCCGAGGCTGCGGCGACCATTTTGTCCAGAAGCAGGCAGACCCAGTCAGGGTAGTTCACCGAGGCCGCCTTGCCCTTGGCTCTGTCGAAGTAGAAACCGTTCGGGTACTGGAGGCTGCAGCACACTCGGTCGGGTCGGCCGTCCAACCGGTCTAGGTCGGTGGCGCTGTAGCAGGCCCGCACGTCCTGGGCCAGGTCAGCGACACTGCGCAGGAGACCGTCGACGATGATGTGGGGTAGATTCCGGGCAGGGGTGAAGTGAGCCAGCCGGGCAAGTTTCATCTCCGTCAGCTCGGCGGCGACCGCGAGGTCGAGCGGCGCGGTCATCGGGCTACCGTCACCTGGTAGAGGCCCGAGCTAGCTGACGGGAGTAACGGGGTCAGCTCACCGGTGTGGGTGATGATGAGTTCGTCGCGGGCGCGGGTGACGCCGACGTAGAGCAGTCTGCTCTCCCGGGCGGCGGCCTCGTCATCGCCGAACGCGGCCACTGTCTCGGGGTTGGGGCACCGGTCGGCGCCGCAGAACGGCAGGAACACCACGTCGAACTCCAGTCCCTTCGCCGAGTGATAGGTGCCGGCGTATACCCCTGCCGTGATCTCCCACTGGTCGAGGCCATCGTGCAGCGCGCGGACTCCGGGGATGCCTCGCGAGGCCCTGCGGGCTTCGGCGCGGGTGCGGGTGAGGATGCCGACCCGGGACACTTTGCCGAAGCTGGCGGCGTTCGCCGCGACCGCCGGTGCCTCGACCTCGGCCGACGAGTACCGGACCAACGTCGGTTTCGCGCCAGCGGCTCGCTGCGGTGCCCGCGGCTCGACCAGGTCGGCGGAGTCCTGGAAATGCGGCATCTCGCTCATGCCGATGGCCAGCCGGGCGATCTCCGGGCTGTTGCGGTAGTTGTCGAGGAACTCCTCGGTCTTGGCCACCGTCAGACCGCAGGACCGCCAGGACACCCGCTGCCCGTAGATCTGCTGGGCGTAATCAGCGAACAAGGTCAGACTGCCGTCGCCTGGGATAGCCGCGGCGAGGGAGCGGATCGCCTCCGGCGACAGGTCCTGCGCCTCGTCGACCACGATGTGCTTGTACCGGCGCGGCTGCGGGTCGTCAGCGAGCGCCGCGCGCACCGCGGACGGCACGCCGGCCCAGTCGTAGGGTAGCCCGGCCCCGGCGCGGGTGGCGAGATAGTGCATGCGGATTGCCCAAACTGCCTGCCGTTGCGACGGCTGCAGTGGCTCCATCCGGCCGACGCGTCGCACTGCAAGGTAGTCGGGCAGCGTGGCCAAGCCGTTACCGTCGATCCACTCCAGCTCGTCAAGGAAGAAGTCGGTCGCCCGGTCGAAGAACGTGCTCGGGCGGTAGGTGGTGGCCGTGGCCTTGACCGCCTGCTCGACGTAGTAGCGGCGCTGATTCGGGGTCGCGATCTGGTGGTTGCCCATCCGGCCACGGGCGGCCAGATATCCGCGGCCGAACCGGCCGTACGTCTCGACCGTGACTCCGGGTAGGCCGGCAGCGAAGTGCCGCAAGTAGGAAACCAGAGAGTTGGTATAGGTCAGTAACAGCGTGGGCCCGCTGTTCCGGGTTCGCGGGTCGGCCAGATGCGCCGCACGGTGCACGGCCATCACAGTCTTGCCCGTGCCGGCGGTGCCGAGGATGACATGGTGCCCTCGCCCGGCCATGTAAACCACGTCGTGCTGACGGCCCTGCGGTGTCGGCAGGCTCATGCTCACTCCCTGTAGATCACCGGCGGGCGGGAGATGCCGCCGAGAGGCTTCCGACCCTATCAGCAGATCCATAGTCGACAATCCCGCAGGCCAGCTCGGCGCAACACTCGCCGCAGCGCCTCCGCGTCGCGATCCCGCGACGACCCTAACGGCCGCCCACCCCGGCCGTACCCATACGGCGGATGCTCGGTATCCATGGATGTCGCCGTACTGGTGACCGCCGCTCGTCGGTGAGGGCCGGCACCTCGCATACCGCGATGCCGGCCCACGCCTCGAAGAGGTCCAGGATCAGCTTGGCCACGTCTACGCGCGGAGAAGGCCGTTGATCCGGGCAAAGAGTTGAGAGAACCGCTCGATGACGTCGTCGTCGATCTCTGTGCGTAGCGTCGTGACCGAGCGCATCAGGTAGCTGGCGGGCTGGTAGTGGTCGAAGCGGTTGCCCAGTGCGATCTCGACTTGCTTGACGATCCGGCCGCCGCCGCTGAGCTTGCTCTTCGCCACAATGCCGACCTTGCTCTCCTTAAGCAGCTTCAGGTACCAGTCCGGCTTGAACAGGTCCTCGATGTCCGCCTCCGACGTGCCGGTGATGTCGGTTAGCGGAATGAGGTGTTCCTTGGGCAGTAGCCCGCGCTGGACCATGCTGGTGATTTTCTGGTTGCCGCCGGCGGCAACGTCCATGATGACGGCGACGTTCAGGTCGCTGGCGCCCAGCAGCGCGATGAACGTGGGTATCTTGTCGAGGCCGCCGACCGGCGTGATAGTCCATCGGGGGTCGAGAGGAGTCTTGCCCTTCTCCCGGACGAGGTCGCTCATAATGGTGAGGTAGGCGACGTCGGCCGGCCCTTCGACGGCGAGCTGGTCGGGACCGACGATCAGTGCCTGGGACATGTCTACGCCCAAGGCGCCGAGGAGCGGGAAGACGGTCTCGGGGCGGGCCGCCCATACATCGTTGCTGACCTGGGTGCCCTGGCGGGGGATGTCTTCGACGGTGCGGCACCGCTCCAGGTGGTGAGGCTGGATCATGAACAGCGAATGAGTGGAGTAGATGACCTGGTGGTCGCGAGCCAGCCGGTCGTCGATGTAGCGCAGCAGGTCGCTCTGCGCCTTAGCATGCAGGTTAAGGCCCGGCTCGTCGAGCAAGATCACCCGGCGGTCCTCCTCGGCGTACTCAGAGAACGCGGCGAGGAAGGAGAAGAACCAGATGAAACCTTTGGAGCGCTCCGCCATGTTCAGGGTGACTCGGTGGGTCGCGTTGCGGACTCGGATCTGCAGCCACGGCTCCGGCTGAGTCGGCCGATGCGGCACGGGACGAGACTCGATGTCCAGCTCGACGGACAGGTTCTGGTTCTGCGTCCAGTACTCGAACAGTTCGTCGGTGAGCTGATTTGCGGCGGCCTCCAGCGACGCCTTGCGGGCCTCGTAGTCCGCCTCGGCGAACTCCTCGCTGGCGACGCCGGCCAGCCGCAGCAGTGCCAGGGCAGTGCGCTCGCCGGGCGTCAGGTCGTCCTCGTCGGTGTTCTGTAGGCGTTCAATGGAGACGCTGCCGGGCAGCACGCTGTACTCGTCGAAGTACTGGACCTTCGGAAGCCGGCCGCCGAGGATCCGCCGGGCCTCAGCTTCCAGGTCGCGCTCGTCCAGGTCGTCAGCGAGCGCGATGGCGGCCGCCGGTGGCTCTTCCTCGGCGCGCAGCGCGTTGACCGTCTCGGCTAGCGACTTCTTGGCGTACTTCCCGGGGTCGAGTCCCGCCTTGTCCACGAGGTGCCCAATCACAGTCGCCTCATCGATGACCGAGCCCGACCACCATCTGCTTTTGCTGCCGTAGCGACGAGCGGCCTCGACATGGGTAGCCGTCACGCAGCCCTTGCCGAGCTCCGCCTCTACCGTCGCGACGTCGTCTGGGTCGAGCGCGAAGGTCAGCCTGACCGGTTCCGCCGAGCTGATCTGCGCCTTGTCCCGGTTGTAGCTGCTGCGCGGGTAGTCCCGCAGCGGCTCGAAGGTGGTCGGATGGCCGCTGGGGAGGGGATTGAAGCGGTAGATTGCCTCCAGTACGGCGGTCTTGCCGGCCTCGTTCTTGCCCACCAGCGCCGTCAGGTGATCATCGACGAGGAACTCCCCGGAGTCGGTCACGCTCTTGTACTTGGTGACCTTCGCATTGGTTACGCGCATCTGCCATCCTCAAATGATCTTCATGTTTCGATGTGCATGTACAGCGTAATGGGCAGGACCGACACAGCCCTCTCGCATTCATGCTGCACTCAAGGAATAAGTGCCCTGATCCGTTGAGCAATGTGATCATCTCAGCGGATAACGTCGTTCAGGCGTGGCTAAAAGCCGGCTGGCACTCAGCGGATCGGAACACTGTGGAGCGCGATGGCTCGGACCGCGATCGGAGAAGCGGTTCCGCTGCGCCCCGCGTGCCCCATCGCAGCGGTCGAGACGGCCCTCGCAGCGCTGCACCGGCACCTCGACCGGTGCGCCCTGGCCACCAACACCAACCAAGGCCAGCTCGTCCAGCGTCAAACAGGCCCCTCGCCGCCGTCCACCTGCTGTACGAGGTCGGCGCCGGCCTGCGGCTGAAGGCCAAGCGGCCCGCGTGCCTCGCCCCGGCGAGCCCGGGGCGCGCCCCGACGAGGTGGTCAGCTTCGACGCACTGCGGGCCTCGGCCAGCGGCGACGCCGGCTGTCAGGCCGCCACGCCGTGCGCGATGCGGGCCGCTGCACACTCCGGCGGAGGGGCGCCTGCCCTTCGGGTAGACGACCGTGGCGGACGCGACCAACGCCAGCCCAGCCCACCGGGAGGAGCTGCTGCGACTGGGCTACGGGTACGGCTGCCCACCGATCGCGGTAGTGTTCAACATTCCGTTGGCGGCCTGCCTGAACCGCAACGTCCGACGCCGGGTGCCCGCGCCGTTCCTACGCGACACCGACGCCAGGATCCGGCGCGGAGCTGCCGGTCGACAAGGGTGAACAGCGCGGCGGCCGTGCGGTACGGCGTTGGGTCATCCGCGAGGCGCCGATACGCGTCGGCGGAGCCGGCCCCGCTGCGACACCCCGCTGACTCGACCGGCCCGCTCATACAGGCGGCCGCCGACTGGTTGACCGTGGGGTCGGGCATGAGGCGCGAGGCCGCCCGGCGCTACGCCGAAGCCGCTGTACGCCGCCTGCGACTCGGTCGTGCTGATCTCCCCCGGACACGTATGGAGGCCCAAGAGCGCCAGCGAAGGGCTGGGCGGGCCGGCGTCCCAGCAGGAGTTCGTCATCGGGGACATCGACCGCAGTGCCGGGATGGTGTTCGACGGTGGCGGCGAGCGGGCCCTGGACTGCGGCAGCCACCTCGCCGAGCGCTACGACCTCGTGGCGTGGCCAGCCGGCCCGACTGGGCAGGATCCCGGCCCGCTGGCCGTCCCGGTGAACGATGCGGATGGTCGGTCCGGCCCTTGTACCGGGACCGCCCCGGGAGCTCGGCGGCCACCGAGCTCTCCGTGTTCCGGATAGAACCGGGGAGCTCGATGGCCACCGAGCTCCCCGGTTCTATCCTGGTTCTATCAGCGGAGTGCATCAGGTCGGCGGTGCCGTGCAACGGCTCGTCAAGGTTTTCCGCCCAGGTCCTCGTGTCCTCTCGAGATCACGGTACGGCGGGGCGCCCACGCCACAGGTATACGATGAGCGTGAGGCACGCGGTCGCGACGGTCAGCGCGGTGACTGCCAACGATCCCGACGCCAGGTAGGCGCTGGGGACTCCGACCAGGGTCGCGTTCACCAGCATCAGCATCTTGCCGACCTCGTCCGCGCCGGGGCGCGTACGGCTGACGGGCCGAACGCCACGGGGGCCGCTGGCAGCCGGGACGGTGCTGGTGCGTGCCTCAGTGGACATGGCAGACCTCCTCGTTCCCCCCGGAGCTGACGGCTCCTGATTGCCGTCACGCCCTCCCTACGCTGGTGAAGTGCAGGCGAAGGAGCTGCCGGTGCAAGAAGGAGGGCTGGCGCACACCGTTGCACGGCTGCGCCGGTCCGGATCCGGCGCGACCCGGTGACAGGCTGGCGGCGCCAGCCCGTACGCGCCCGCTACGCCGCGCCCGGTCCGACGACGCGCCCAAGCCGCAGCTGTAGACCAGGCGGCGCCGCGCGCACCTGCTGCTCGGTCCAGAGCCCGACCAGATCCCGGCGGTGCAGCTGGCCAGAGGCGTCGGGCAACGTCGACTCGATCGGTGCCGGATCCGGTTGGCCGTCCACGACGATGCCGACCTGCCACCCGCCGGGGATGGTGGCGATGTAATCCCCGTCGGCGGGGACCGTGATTTTTTCTGTGGTGTAGAGCATCTTGTGCTCCTAAGGTGGCCCCGCCCGATGCATGGGCCTCTCTTCCTGTATCGGCTCGCCGACGGAGCAACCCCAGATTGCCGCATCGTGCGCCGGGTCGGTCAAATCTCGTACGGCAGCGGGGCACACCCCGGCGAGCCGGCCCTGCTGCTCGTCCGTGGCCGTCCGTGTCATGGCCAGATAGCCGGGGCCCTGTCTGGAAGCGGTCTCGAGAGCTTCCCCTCACCGCTGATACAGGACCCCGCTGGTCAGCCACTGCACGAGGGTCGCGGCCAAGTGCACTGCGGCCTCGGCCTCCGCCTGCGTCTGCCGGCGGGAATTGGCGGCGCCAGCGTGACGGGACTGGCCCTCCCACAGCAGCCGCAGCATTTCGATCAGCCGCTCCGGCCCCGCTGATAGCCCCGCTCTGTTGCCGAAGGCCAGGGCCCATCTGGAGCTCTGGCTGCTCAGGTCGCGGATCACCGTGCCCAAAGTGGGCACGCTGTTGTTCGGAGAGACCAGCGGACACGCCACGGCCTCGACGGCGAGCACCGCCTCCCGGTATGCCTTGTCCGGGTCCGGGTGCCGTCCGTAGGCGGTCTGCCAGGCGATCCGCAGATGCTCGGCGGCTTCAGCGCCGGCGTCGCGGACCGTGTCGGTCACCGCTGCGGTGACGGTGTCGTCCACGCGCCGTTCCAAGCCGTCACCGGTGGCGTTGATCCGCCAGCCGGCGCCACCGGCGGTGAGAAGCTCACGCAGCTGCTTGAACTGCCAGTCTTGACGTCGGATGCCCCATGCCAGCAGGGCGTCGATCATGTTGAGGAGCTGGTCATCGTCGAGCTGCGCCGGCTGCGGCAGCTCGTTCAGCCGGAGCCGAAACTTGATCGTGGCCTGCAGCCGGTTCCGCTCGTACGTGTCGTCGGGATAGCAGTCGTAGATCCAGTGCTCCAACTCATCGCGCAGGTAGCTCGGGATGCCCTCGTGCTGGGTGTCATCGGGGCCGAGGCCGGCGAGGCGGCGGCTGAGCGGGGCCCAAGGAGTCGCGGCGGTCACCATCGGACCGTACGTTCCGCATGACGCGAGCGCGACCACCATCTGGGGCAGATGGGAGCGCCGCCGTGCGGGTCGGATTCCGGCGGGTTGACTCGCAGATCAGAGGTAGAACGCAGGTTCCGCAACCTCTGCTGCCGCCGACGGAACCCCGGCACCCTGCAGGCGCGGGGCTGACGCGTCGTAGCACCGTCAAGGGCCGGTCGAGCCGTACGCTGCGCGGGTGAGCAAGGGAAAGAAGCAGCAGGCGGCGGCGAGCCCTTGCGGGACCGTTGCGGTGTGGCGCGAGGTGCTGGGCATCACGGCCGGCGGGAAGGTACCGAAGCAGGGGAGCTCGGGTGGCACGGCCGGCGGCGCCGGGGCGAACCGGGGCAGGGTCCGCAAGGCCAAGCCGACTGAATGGCGAGGCCGCTACACCCCGGACGTGAAGGTCACCACCGAGCAGGTCCGGGCTCTGACCTGTCCCAGATGCCTGGCGGGCCCCGGCAAGCCATGCCGCAACCAGACCGGCGGGGCCGTATCGGCCGGCCACGCCGCCCGCCGGACCCTCGCCCAGCGCGCCGAGGTCAAGCGCCTGCGTGGCCGCCGCCACGCTCCCGAACCCCTACTGCCGCGCGACGAGCACCAGCAGCTGGTCGCCCGCGCTGCACGGGCGCGGCAGGAGCGAGAGGCCCGCATCGACCCCGTCACCGGCAAAAAGGTGCTCTCCGTCGCCGCCGCGTTCACCCGCGACTACACCGCCCGTCCCGGCAAGCCCGGAGCCCGGCAGACCGGCGGTACCGCCGGCGACAAGCCACCGAGCAGGGAATAGCAGCCGCTCTGTATCGGGCGGGCCGGTTGTCGTCGGACAGCCCGGATACCGTGGCGGCCATGGATTCCCCATATCTCGCCGACCCGCCGCCGACTTCAGACGCCGATCAGGCCCGCTGGTTGGGCATCAGCCTCGACGGCGCTACCGTGGAGCGGATCGCCGCGGTAACGGGGGTGCTGGTGAATACCTGGGACGCCGGCGCGGACCGGCGGGGGGCGCGCCGCCGCGTGCTGGCGCCGGGACGCCGAGGGGGAATTTCGAGGACGGCTGGCGTGAGACCGGTGGAACACCGTGAGCCCGGAGCCCGGGGGCGAGGCCGCAAGATCGGTAGCGACGACGGCTTTGTCGGTGCGGTGCACGACCCGGCCGATGCCCAGGCCCGCATTGCCGTCTCGGGCGACCGGCATCGCGAAGTGATCGGCCGCAGTATCCGCTGAGGCGCCCGTGCTGAACCGGTTTGACGGGCGAGATCGAGTCATGCTCTGGCCGGGATCGGAGACTAGTCTCTACGCACGTCATCCTCCCTGGTGTACCGCGCAAGCGTACGACTGCCTGCCGCCTACGCCTCGTCGATTTCTCGGCCCTATCGGGCTGGCGGCTGACGTCTCGGCCTTCATCCTCAGATGGTCTCTGAAGCCGACGGCGTGAAGTAGCGGGCCAAACAGGCCGTCCATCGTGGGCGTCGGACCAGCGGTGAGCGGCGACGGTGGTGATCGCCGTCTGCCAGTACTCGGCGTCCCGATCCGGGACGCGGGCTGCCTCGCTGTTCTATCCTCAACTCCCGCAGTCACAGCGGTGTGATCTTGGACGTAGTCTTGCCCAACCTCCTTTGTCTTCAAGGGCAGCACGGGTGGAGCAGAAGCATCGGCGGTCGCGGATGATGTCATGGGCCGTTCCCGACCGAACCGACCGAACCGCTCCGGATGCTGCAGAGAATTCAGGTTGCACGCACACGCTGCCGGCTGAAGCCGGCATCTGTCGATAGATCATGCCGAAACGACTTGACGGGCATTCGTACGTGAGGTCAGATGCCAGGAAGGCGATCGACATCTAACGATCCCAGTTCAAATGGGAGAAACGTAAGTTGTGAAGGCATCATCAAATGAAATGGCGCCAACCGGTAGCGGCGTGAACTTTCGGCTGAAACGCAATGAGCGATCATTTAAGCACCCAATAGCAGACCGTGAGATCAAACTAGCGGGACGTAACCCCACTGAGTCGCGGGTCGAGGCGCTGCGCACGGCCAGGGCCCGCCTCGCCGACGACCTGGTGACGGGTGTCCGGTGAGCGGCCCTAGAATCCCGGGCATGACCGCTGAGCCAGTCGTAGACACACCCGAGCCGCCCCGTGACCTCGTCGCCGAGGTGTGGCAGGGTGATGCCTACGACCTGCTCGCGAAGCTGCCCTGCGAGTCGGTTGATTTGATCATCACGTCGCCGCCTTACTGGGGCCTCCGCACCTATGGTCAGGACCACAACGAGGAGATCCTGAGGGAGTGGGTGGCCGAAGGCAACGAGCCGTCTGAAACGCCCAGTTACGACTGGTATCGTCTTCATGGCGGCTGCTTGGGCCTGGAACCGTTGCCCGAATGGTTTGTGGACCATCTGGTTGAGATATTCCAGCGTGGCGCCTCGGCGCTAAAGCCTAGGGGCAGCATGTGGATCAACCTTGGAGATACCTACTTCGCCCGATGGTCCAGTATCCGGATGGATGGCCGACAAGGTATGGGTGGCAAGCCGCGAGCGCGGCGGAAGACCCCGATGGGGGGGTACCGACAGGAGAAGCAACTTCTCCTCGTGCCAGCACGATTTGCTATCGCCATGCAACAGCAGCGCTGGATCCTGCGCAACGACCTCATTTGGCATAAGCCAAACGTGCCTCCACGTCCAGAGAAAGATCGCCTTCGTTTGGCGCACGAACATTTCTTCCACTTCGTGAAGAGGCCCAAGGAGGGGCGGGCCAGTTACCACTACGAGGTCTCGGAGGTCGAGGACGGTGCACGCGACGTGGTGACCGTCAACGTGCGCGCGGGATCAGACGGACATTCTGCTACTTTCCCGCCCGAGTTGATCCGGCCTCGGATCATCAGCTCGTGTCCGCCCGGCGGACTCGTTGTTGACCCGTTCTGCGGCACGGGTCGCGCTCTAAGCGTGGCCGTCGCGGCAGGCCGACGGGCATTGGGCTTCGAGCTGACAGACGAGTTTTCGCAGGCTGCCAGGGCCAACACAAGCACTATCCAAGGGCAGCTACTGGATTGAGTTCCTTCACGACCACGCCAAGCGGAGGGCTCGGCGAGTCTGAGTCAGAGGTGGCGGGCACACTGTAGAGTGTGACTGAGCCGAACATCGAGCAAGCCGACAGCGGCGACGTACCGAAGCCCCGGAAGCTCAAGCCCTTCCGGGGAAACTACGTCGCCGAGTGGTTCGGGCACAGGCTCTATCCGCGCGTAGCCGCCAGTCCACCCGTCCTAAGTGCTCAGCAGGAGCGGGTCTGCCCATTCCTATCGGCCATGGTGGGCGCCGAACGCCAGTGCGCGAAGACAGCGGAGGCCTCCCGAGGTGTGTGCACGATCAACACCAACACCCCGGCGGGACGGCAAGACTGGCCGGTCTGCCCGCATCGGGTGCTCGATCGAGCCCTGCTCGTGGACGCTGCCAAGCGTCTGTTCGGGTACAACGGCTCGACCGCCATCGCGCTAGTTCCGGCTACAGCCATTGGCAACCTGCAGGAGCGCAAGCAGCTCCACGAGAATCTCCTCACCGGCATTCCCACCGTGATCTTCTTTCACGAGAAGTTCGGAGGCGAGATCGATCTGGGGCGGGGGGCCGACTCCCTCAGCTTCAGCTTCGACGTCACTCTCATTGAGTTGCGTGTAGAGGGCCTTGGCGTCTCATTCGGACGGTACGGCATCGTTGAGATTCAGACGGCCGACTTCCACGGCAGTTATGGCGATGCGACCCACGGTTTGCTAAAGGCTCTCAGCGAGAACGGCCCCGACTTCCACGCCGAGGTCGCTCGAGACCCGACGGTGGCCGGACGAGGTATCGAGACGCCGAATATCTCGAACATCTTCAAGCGAACCTTCTATCAGATGATGTTCAAATTTCAGATCGGCCTGCACGGCAAGTCTGCAGGTTGCATCCTGATTCTTCCAAAGTCCGTCTGGCTCTCATGGCAGGCCCATCTCGGTCGGCCGACACTCGATCCCAGACCGGACGGCACCTGGCAACTGCGCGAAACCGACTCAGCAGTCGCAGACACCGATTTCCCGCCTGCCTGGATCTATGTGATCGAGTTGGAAGACGCTACTGACCCGCAGCCCAACCGGATCAAGCTGTGGAAAGTGATCGCAACCGACTCCAAGTCGTTCTCCCATTACGCCTTAGACGTTGCACCGAAGAAGATGCTGTCGACCGGCGGCCCGGCAGATCGGATCATGCAGACCATCGAAGATCGCATCGCGAAATACTGGCCAGTCCTCGAGCGTGAGGGAGGACACGATTCCCTGTTCTAGCCACGCACTCAACTTGCTGGGGACGGGTATCCCACCCGCGCCTGGGCTGGATCTTCATCGGGCTACGGACAACCAGCGTAGGCGGCCATTGACAGGTGGGCTTATCAGGCTCGCCTGTCACGGACCTGGTATTCGTCGAGGCCCGCTTGGTTCTTGTCCTGCCAGAAGCGCTCCTCGATCGCCCCACCGGGCCCCAGCGACACGCGCGAGGTCGACCAGACGTGTGCGGCGAGGGTCGTACCAGACGTAGTAGGTAATCTCCCCGCTGCTCATGTTGCGTCGGGCCAGGAGCCAGTGCCCGCCGCCGGGCTGCGAGCCGATGCGCACCGGCACGCTGGCCGAACAGTACTCACGGGGGCTATGGGCGCCGACGCCAGCGGACAACCGGCACGGTGATCAGCTCGTCCGTACGGGCGATGCCCATCGTGTTAGTGACCAATATCGTCGATGCGGCGGGTCGCGGCCACATAATTGTCATTCTTGGGTTGTCGGACTCGGCCGCCGCCCTGGCGGTCGCTCCGGCGGCCCAGGTCGGCCCTGCTCTCGTCACTAGCCGTCGGTGTCGGTGGACAGCAGACGCTCGACCAGGCCGAGGGCCTCCGGCTCCGTCTCATACGCCAGCCCAGGACTTTGCCCGTCTCGATGTTCGGAGCGGGGACTACCAATCGCCGAGCAGGTCTGGCGCACCACCCGCAACCTCCGCGTCAGGTGTCCGCTGGCTTTTTCACCAAATAGCTCACTGGTAGGCATGAGCCTGTGTTCCGGGTGGAAGGCGGCCGGTTCGGGCCATGGCGGGTGGATGGGCGAGGTGCGCGCGGAGCTGGCCCTACTTCTTGCCCCCTCGGCACTGCAGGGGCATGTCGCCGTTGCATTACTAGGCTCCCGGCACGGAATTCCGACACCACCGGCCGTCTTGCGGGCTCAGATCAGGGCGCGCAGTCGGTACTGTGGGTCTCCATCGAGAGAGCGCAAAGTCGCGGTTATCAGGAGTCGCTATGCCATCGGATGGTCGTACGTCGACCAAGGCTCTCGAAGATCTCAAAGATCATTTCCGGGTGGTCTGCTCCGCGGTTGGCGCGCTCGACCCGGTCCAGATCGCCGCCCGTACGGCGGGTGGTGTCATCCCGGAGACCGTGATGAAGATGCTCTCCGGTCCCGTCTTGCCGGCCTGGGAGTACTGGCTGCAGGTCACCGAGGCCCTCGGTGGTGACGTGCAGGCGGTCGAGAAGTTGTGGGTAGCCGCCGTCAAGGAGGAGGGCAGCTTCGAGCTCGGTCAGACCGGGTCGGGCGACACGACGGCCGGGGAGCGCGCCATCGTGATCCCGAGTGATCCCGCGGACCTGCAGGCGCTGGGCCGGCAGTTGCGTCGCCGGGCGGACGCCGAGCGTGAGCACCACTATGAAATCGTCCGCGGTATGCGCTCGGTCGAGGGCGAAGTCGACCGGGTCTCGGCCCTTATCGAGGCCCTGCGCAAGAAGGCCGACGAGGACCGGCTCGCGCAGCGGATCAACGAGCTGGAGTCCGAGCGCCGCCGGCTGCGTCGGGACATCAAACGCTTGAAGGGCGAACTCTTCGTCGTCAGCACCGAACGTGAGCGGATCGCCACCGAGCTTGCGGAGGTGAACGACCGGTTGGTCGAGTTTCAGTTCGAACGGGCGCAGTACGAGGAACGGCTCAAGCACCAAGCCGAGCTGCAACTGCGCGACACCCGGGAGGAACTTCGCAAGCTCGACGAGATCTGGAGCGCGCAGATGAGGCAGCTGACCGACGAGCTTTCCGCGACCCGGGAAGAGGCGGCGCGGGAAGCCGCCGAGTTGCGACAGTCGCTGTCCGAGGCGAGCAGGGCCAAGACGAGCTTCCAGTACGCGAACCAGCAGCTGCGGGCTGAGAACAAGGCGTGCGGCGCCTCCCTAGAAGCTGCCTACGAGCAGATCGATCAGGTTTACCGCCGGTGGTGGCTTCGCCTCCTCGTGCCACGGCAGGTGTCACGCCCGGGCGGCTCTGTCCGGTCGTGAGGATGTGGCGAGGTGCGACGGCAGCTCCGTGGCGTCGTCCAGCAGCGCCGTCTTCAACTGAGCGGCAGTGAGACCGTCGACGTCCGGTGGGGTCAGCAGAGCGCCGTGCAGCCGGGCACTTTCAAGGATCGTGCCCTGTAGTCGTGCCGCCACGAGACTCGCCCGATCCAGTCTTGCCTCGGCAAGAGCAGCCCAGCTCAGATCAGCGGCGGTCAAGAAGGCGTCTTCGAGACCGCTGTTCACGAGCAGCGCCTCCGTCAGGTCGGCGGTCAGGAACGATGCGCCGCGCAGGTCAGCTCCACTGAGGTCGGCTTGCTTGAGGCAGGAGTTGTCGAAGCGCGTCCGCGGCAGATACCCGCCGGACATCGCCGCGCCGCTGAGATCAGCGCCCGACAGATCGAGGGTCTGGTTCTCCGGCCTCCGGGGTCTGCGGCACAGGACGGTCAGGGCCGACTGAACGTCGACCGCGGGTGCCGCGGCCGACTCGCCGTCCGTTGACTCGCCCTCTAGCCGTGGGGCGTGCCGGCGGATGAAGGTGGCCAAGACCTCGACGACTGTCCAGTGGTCCTGCGCGGACTCGGCCATCAGACGTTCCAGAGCGTAGATCCCGCCGACTCGCTCCATCGGTTCCGCGGAGCCCAGTTGCGTCACCGCCTTGCCGTACCGATCTGCCCACTGACCGCGTCGCGTGAGGAAGAAGGTGCGCGCGGTGAAGGCCAGCCCGGCGGCCGCCACAATGCCGGCGACGGCCACTAGAAGCATTTGACGTGTCGCGTTGAGGGAGGCTGGGACATCCTTGCCGGACACACCCGCCAGCGGGGTCAGCCAACGAGCCACCGGGCCGATGAGAAGAACCAGGGCGCCGAGCGCGGCGAACGCGGAGAAAGCTAGCAGCAGGAGCGGCCAGCGTCCGCGGATCGCGCTGGCGCGGGATAGCCACCGCTCCAACATGTCCATGCCCGACGCCAAACGGCGCCGCTGCAAACGCATGGCTCATGATGACACGCGGATCGTGGTGGGTCGGTTCACACCGCCGCGTAGATCTCATCGAGGGGCCGGGGACCAGTCGGTCATCTCCTCGATCACCTTGCCGGTGATCCGCGATATCGTCTCCTTGCTGACCGAGGCGCCATAGATCTCCGCGAAGTGAGCGCTGATCTCCCTAGTCGTCAAACCTTTGGCGTACAACGACGACAACGACCTCGTCGACCCCTAAGAGGCGGCGCTGCCGCTTACGGACGATCTGCGGGCTGAAGGTGCCAGCCCCGGTCCCACGGCACGTCGATCTGCACCGGCCCCGACGCGTCGGTCAGCACTGTCTTCGGCCGGCTGCCGTCGCGGATGTTGCCCGAGCCGGCACCGGCATGGTCGTGCTTTTCGTAGCCGAGGTGTTCGGTCATCTCCTCATTCAGCGCGCTCTCCAGGACCGTCTTGGTCAACTGCTTCAGCAGCCCATCAGGGCCCGTCAACGACAGGCCCTGCTCCTTGGCCGCTCGGACCAGCTCGGCTGCGGCTTTCGCCTCGGCCGACGGCTCGGGCCGCTTCTTGCGTCCGGTCTGCTCGTTCAGCGTCGCGGTCATCACGGCACCCTCCTCACCAGGCACCACGCCCGGCAGGTCAGGCCGGAAGTACCTTTAGATCCACAGACCCCTCGGACCTGCTGCATGTGGTCCCACAAGAGTGAATCGATGCGGCAGAGGGGGACCTCATTCGACGTGTTGGTCGGCTTTGCGGGCACAGTGTTGGCAGCGTCGTGGGCACGGGGTGGTGGGTGCCGCGTTGATGAGGCCGCTGTGTTGCAGGATGGTGGCGACGGTGTGTTCGAAGGTGCTCGATTCGGGGATGACTGTCTCGCCGGGGATGCCGAGCAGGTCGCGGTGGGTGTACCAGTGGCGCATCTGTTCGGGCGTGACGGGGATGGGTTCGGCGCGGCCGAGGTGGCGCCTGACGGTTTCGTCGTAGGTCACGTCGAGGTAGAAGACGGCGACGGGGCCGCGGTGGTGGTCGATGAGGTGTCGTAAGGCCGGCTTGTAGCGTTCGGTGTGCAGGATGCCTTCGAGGAGGACGTGGTAGCCGAGGTCGAGGGCGGTGCGGGCGGTGGCGGTGATGAAGGCCGGCGCGAGTGGGTCGATGTGTGCGCTGTCATGTTCGCGCAGCACTGTTCTGCGGAGGTAGTCCTGCTCAAGGAGGGCGGCGCCGCGGCCGAAGCGGCGGCGGACCTCCCGCGCGGTGGTCGTCTTTCCGCTTCCTGAGTTCCCTCGGATGATCACAAGGGTCGGGGGGCTGACGCTCATGCTCGCCCTTCGGGTGTCGCCCAAGTGAGGGCGGTGGTGGTGTGCCGGCGGGGGACGAGCAGCCGTGTCCGGTCGGTGGGCGCAGGTGTGCTGCCATGGGGGTGGACGGTGATGTGCGGGCCGGGTCCGTACCGATGGAGGCGGTCCCAAATGGTGATGAGGTCGATCATGTGGTCGGCGAGTGCGGGGGAGCGGCGGCCGTAGGCGTGGGCCCCGAACTGCCAGTTGGTGTCGTCGAGCCGGCGGATGGCCAGGTAGGCGATGCTGTCCTCGGTGACGAGGGCGGGGCAGGCAATCCAGTTCTGTGGGGCCAGGTCCGCGGCGCGGTGGCGGTCGGCGGCGAGCAAACCGTAGGGGTGGGGTTGGCCGGCCAGCCACAGGTGCAGCGAGTCGAAGGGCGTCGCGGGCGGCATGGTAACCGGTGACCACAGGTCGGTGCGGGGTCCGTCCAGGGCCGCGGTCAGGGCGCTGAGGTCGCACGCGGCGGTGCTGGGGTCGTCGACGATCAGGGTGACGTCGTCGCCGCGCAGCCGGCGGCGGATGGTGGGGTGGGCGCCGACGCCCTGCGTGGGTACGAAGCCGCAGACGACCGCGTCGGTGGCGGCGAGGTGGTCGCGGTGGCGGGTCAGGGTGAGGCAGCGGGTGTTGGCGCGCATCCGCAGGGGCACGACGAGGAGACCATCGGGGGCGAGTTGGTCGGTCCAGGCGGGTGGGATGTCGCTGGCCTCGACGGTGACGATGATCGCGTCATACGGTGCGCCCCCGGCCCAGCCGGTTGCCGCGTCGGCCTGGACCGCCTGCACGTGCGGGTACCCGGCGGCGTCGAGCGTGGCCTGGGCGTGCGCCACGACGTGGGGGTCGATGTCGATGGTGGTGACCTTGCCGCGCGGACCGACGACCTCGGCGATCAGCGCGGCGTTGTATCCGCCGGAGCCGACCTCGAGCACCCGCGCGCCGGGCCGTAGCTGGGCGGCGTGCAGCGTGGTGGCCTGCAACCACGGCGCGGAGATAGAACTGGTCGCCTTGCCGTCCGGGCCGCGTCGGGTGACCACCACGTCGTCGGCGTACGCGGCCTCGACACTGACTCCCGAGGGCGTGAACAGGTGCCGGGGGACCCGTCTGAATGCCGCTTCCACGGCCGGTGAAGTGATCGCACCGTCGGCGAGCAGCTTGTCGACCAGTCGAGCGCGAGCCGTCTTCGTGAGCTCGGTGTCGAGCGGATCGGCCATCGTTGGCTCCCTGCGGTTCGGGCGCTCAGCGCGCGAGTCCATTCCTGACTTTGTCGGGCCGAGATCCTGGGGCGTGGGGTGACCTTGTCCAGCCTGCCGGTTGTCAAGCCTGTCGGGCCCTCGGCTGCGGCTCACGGCCTTGAGCTACGCCCCGTGGGCTCGGTGGATCGCCCACTCGCCGGTCCATCGGGCGAGGTCCTGTACCCAGCGCTCGGTGTTGTGTCGGGCCTTGGTCGCCCATTTCGCGGCGTTGGCCGAGGCGAAGTGGTTGAGCACGTCAGCGCTTGTGCCGGTCCAGGCCGGGAATTGCCCGAGCCAGTCTTCGGCTTGGTCGGCGGTGTGGCCGCTGCCGATCAGCCATTGGACGAGTAGTGCGAGTTCGACCCATGTCGCTGCTTTGGTGGCCCAGGCCCAGTCGACGATGCGTAGGCCGTGCGGTGTGATGATCAGGTTGGTCGGGTTGAGGTCGGAGTGCACGAGGGTCCCGCCGTGCATCGCCGGGTGCGCGAATCCGAGCCGGTCGGCCGGGGTGAACCACCGATCGCCCGGCGCCGGCGTCTGCTGAAGGTCTTTCAAGGCGACGGTGAGCAGGTCGAGATCCGGGCTGCCGGGGGACAGGTCGGGGTGGGGACCGGCGAGATGCTCGGTCCCCACCACCAGCCAGCCATCGGCCTCGAAGTGCCACCGCAGCGCCGGCGGGTACCGGTCGACGGCCTGGGTGACGGCCAGCTCGTAGCGCAGCGATCGGACGCCCCATTCGCCGCAGGCCGCTTTGACGAAGACCGGTCCGGACGGGCCGGTGACGGTCGAGGCGATCTGTGCGTGGTTGCCGTCGGGTGCCGGGAATGCCTCGAACGCTCCACCGACCTGTTCGGTGATCCTGGTGATCACGGTGCGGGGCAGGGTCGTCCAGTC
Source organism: Micromonospora sp. CPCC 205554 (assembly GCF_036902745.1). NCBI lineage: Bacteria > Bacillati > Actinomycetota > Actinomycetes > Micromonosporales > Micromonosporaceae > Micromonospora > Micromonospora sp. CPCC 205554. The sequence goes on from NZ_JBAKHP010000018.1 coordinate 78,844, forward strand.
GCTGCGCATCAGGTTCTCCTGTTACCGGCCGGGCTGCGGCGGGTTCGGCGGACAGCAGGACTCGGCCTCACCGCCCCAGAATTCCATGTCGATCTGGTAGCCGGTGTCGTGCAACGCCGCGAGGGTGTAGGTGATCGCGGCGCCGTCTCGCATGGCTTCGGTCAGGATCGGCCGGTGGTGCACGTAGTGGCCGGCGATCTGGTGGCAGGCGGCGGTGTAGGGCTCGCTGATCTGCAGGAGGGCGTGCCAGACGGCGTCGACCGGTCGGGTGGGCACGACCCGGTAGGACTCGCCGGTCGGCAGGAGCATCCCGAAGTCGGGCTTGCCGGCCTGGTCGGCGTGGGCCTTCAGGAAGACCAGGAATTGCCCGACGGCACGCTCGGCGTAGATGTGGCTCACCTCCTGCCGGGCGGCGAAGTAGCGGGCCAGCTTGTCGAACACCTCGCCCGACACGAGCGTGCGCGGATCCTGTGCGACGGTCGTGACGGGTCTGTCTGCGGTGATGCTCACGGTTCCTCCTTGATCGCGAACGGGGATGAGCGCGTATCACGTCGCCGTCGGGGCGGTGATGCGAGCACTTGACGTGCGGTGATATAGAGGGGACGTCGCGGCCAGGCCGTCGCGGAGGTCCCCTCACCAGCGGCAGGCTGCGGTGCTTGCTCACCGCTGCTCCAGGATCGATCTTCGGAAAGGGCCCCAGGCCACGAAGCGGTCGAACATCTCCTGCGGGCTCGGTCCGTCGTGTGGGTTGAGGTGGAACAGGTCGCGCATCGCCTCGAACATCAACCCGCTGAGGTAGATCGAGAGCGCAGGGAGCGCCGATTCGTACTCCACCTTCAACAGCAGCCGGGCCTGCGGGCACGGCCACGCCTGACCGCATGCCCGGCATGCCCACGTCGGCCGCAGCGGGGTATGCGGAGGCGTCGTCTCCGTGCGGTAGCGCGGCCGATCTGGCGTCGGGCCGGCGCCCGGCGTCTGCAACTGCGACGACATCACCGACAGCTCCTGGCCGCTCGCACCTGCCACTCCTGGCAGGGTTGCTCGCTCGGGCCCGCTCGACGGCCAGAGCCGACCCACGTTCGTAGATCCATGAGGAAGTACCCTTTCCTTCGCCACTGTCGGTAGGCGGTGGCGATGATTCGGTGGCCTGATGCTGCAGTGGCTACGCGTCGCAGCTCGGGTGACCCCTGCTGCTGATCGCGCCTGCGACGGTGGAGGTTGGTGGCCGGCCGGTCAGGGTCCGACGGGGCGCCGGCGTAGGTGGTGTGACCTCGTTCGAGGATGAGGACGTACGAGAACAGGCCCGCCCGGCGGCCGGTCAGCCGCTCGTGCACGGCGAGGACCTCGCCGCTTTGCGGGTCCACCAGGAGCTGCGAGGTGGATCCGTCGGCGGTGACGGCGAACGTCAGGCCGGTGCAGCCGACGAGGTCGGTGCTCTGGCCGCGGTCGGTGATGCCGGGGATGTCGGCGATGACACGCAGGCTCGTCGCCCGCAGGGCCTGGTTGAGGTACTGGCTGCTCACGAGCGCGACGACACCGCTGATGAGCACCCGCGAATAGGCGAGGTCGGTGGCCAGTTCTCGGGGCGCTACCGCCCCGGCCAGCACGTCCGCGTCTTCCAGGAGTGCTTCGGGCAGGTATGGGTGCAAGCCGCCGGGCAGGTGCTCGTTCGTCTTCCTCGGCGCCTCGCCGGGTGTGGTGTCGACGGGGTCGGCGAGGGCGGTGAGCCGCTGCCACGGGGTCAAACCTGGCCCGGCGGCGCTGGGGTGCGTGGTGGCGGATCGGCTGCCGGCGACCGTGGGCGCGGTCGACGCGGGCCTCGGATGGCCGGGGGAGCTGGCGAAGCAGTCGGCGAGCAGGACGCTGCCGACCAGGTTCACCGCCAGGCGGGTGGGGACCGTCGAGGGGAGCATCACGGTGTCGGGGTTCCTTCCTCGTGGTTAGCGGTAGATGGCGGTGGCGAGGTCGCCGACTGCGGCGTCGACGGCGGTAGTGATGTCGCGGACGGGTCGGTGGTGTTGGTCGGCGATGGCGCGCAGCTGGTTGGCGACGGTGGTGGTGTCGTCGTGGAGATAGAGGTGGTCGGTGAGGTTGAGGGCGACGACGAGTCCGGCGAGGGCGGCGGTGTGGTTGTCGGGTTGTTCGCGGCCGTCGGCGAGGTAGCGCAGGCGAGCGCGCGCGATGACGGGCCACCGCTGGTGGGTGGGCAGGTAGGTGTCGGCGCGGATCAGTCCGCCGAGTCGGCGGTGGCGGGTGTGGCGGAGGATTCCTGCGGCGTGCAGGCCGGCGCGGGTGCGTTCGTAGAGGTCGTCGGCGAATCCGCGCAGCCAGTGGCGCAGTGGTGGGGCGAGCCGGGTGTGGCGCAGGCTGGTGAGGGCGGCATCGGTAATGAGGTCGCCGACGGGCCGATCGAGGTGCAGCCGAACCCGCTGCTCCCCAACCTGGCCGTGGCCGTCGAGGGTGGTGCGGCCGGTGAGGACGAGGTCGATGAGGACGGCGCCGGCGAGACCGAGGGCCAGGGCTTGGCGGTGGATGTGGGGTTGGCCGGTGTCGTCGTTGTGGGCGAGCAGGTACAGCTCATCACGCAGCGGCAGCCCGGGCACCGAAGCGTTCATGGCTGCCCCAGGGTGAGGCCCCGGAGCCGGGCGTGGGCGTCTTCGTAGGCGGGCTGCGGCTGAGGGAGGTGGGCCTTGTCGATCGCAGCCAAAACCGTGTAGTTGGGGTCGCAGACGTTGCCGATCGGCGCCCGGCCGGCTTGGGAGATGAGCTGGTAGGCGTCGAGGGTGTCCAGCCCGCACAGGTCGGCGGTCCAGGTGGTGAGGTCCTGGTGGGCGATGCGGTAGGCGTCCTCGAGTGGTCGGGCGCAGCCGACGGACATGATCGCGGTGTCGCTTTCAAGCCGCGGCCACGCGGTGGGACGGTCGCCCTTGATGACCTCGACGGCGAGGGTGGTGACGGTGGCGATCTCCACCGCGACCCCGCACGCCTCGCCCTCGCCTTGGCGGGCGTGTCCGTCACCGAGGGCGAGGAGCGCGCCGTGGACGTTGACGCCGAGGTAGAGGGTGCTGCCGGCGCGCAGGTGCGGGGTGTCGAGGTTCCCGCCGTAGTAGTCCGGGACGATCGTGGCGCGGACTTGCATCGCGGCGGGGGCGACGCCGATCGTGCCGATCATCGGATCCAACGGCAGCTCAACCCTGTGGCCACTGGTGGTCGCGCGGTACCGCACGACGCCGGCGGTGGGGTCGATGTCGTAAACCCAGACGCGCTCGTCGAGGGGTGGCTGGAGGGTCGCGGTATGCGGGGTCGAGGTCAGCGCCCCGAAGTACGGGAACGTCGCGGACACACCCCACTCCCGGGCCGGAACGATCGAGGCGATGTGGACGGCGAGGGTGTCGCCGGGTTCGGCGTCCTCGACGAAGAACGGCCCCGACACCGGATTCAGATACGGCATCGCGCACACCTGCGACGGCAGATCCGCCAGCCCTCGCACCCGGCCGCCGAAGCAGTCCTCGGTATGCACGCTGAACACGTCACCAGAGCGCACATGCGCCACCGGAATCCGCCCGCCGAAGGTGTAGGCCAACTCGTCCCGCGCCGGCCGATAAGTGAAGTGACTTCCGGAAGACATCGTGGTCACACCCGCCCCAGGTCACGAGCGGACCGCTGCACTGGCACCAGGCCCGACAGCGACGGGCGGCGGCCGGTGGCGTAGAGACCGGCGAGCACGACGACGCCGAGAGCGAGCCAGGCCAGGCCGAGGCGCTGCGCGGCGATGTTCGCGTTCACCACCACGTAGGCCAAGATCGCGAACCCGATACCGGGCATGACCAGGTGCGCCCACCAGTTGCCGCTGCGCCGCCGGATGAGGTGGTGCACGACCACGGAGACGTGCAGGACCAGGAACGCGACCATCGCCCCGAAGTTGATCAGCGATGACAGCAGCGTGATCCCGTCAGCGCGGGTGGCCATGTACAGGCCCAGGGCGAGGGACACCACGCCGGTGAGCAGGGTGGCGTTGATCGGCACGTTGCGGCGGATCGACACCTTTGCCAGAAAGGCCGGGAGCTGCCGGTCGCGGGCCATCGCGTACAGCAGCCGGGACGTGGCGACCTGCGCGACCATCGAGTTCGGCAGACCCCACGCGATCGCCGTCGCCACCGCGCACAGCGTAGCCAGCCAGCCGCCGCCGGCCACCGCGGCGGCGTCGTAGAAGGCAGTGCCGTTCGGGTCACCCTGCGCCAGGAGCACGCCGGGGTCGGGGACGAGCATCGCGGCCAGCCACGTCTGGGCGATGAACAACACCCCCGCCAGGATCAGGACGGCGGCCATCGCCCGGCCGATCTGCCGAGAACCGCCCCTGGTCTCCTCGGCCAGCATGCTGATGCCGTCGAAACCCAGAAAGCTGAGCACGGCGATCGACACCGCCCCCGCGACCACGGCCCAGGTGAACGTGTCGGAGTTGTAGAACGCGTCCCAGCTGAACCGGCCCCTACCTGACGCGAGAGCCCAGCAGGCGACGGCCAGAAAGACCGCCAGGACGATCAGCTCGCCGACGAGCATCACCCGAGTCACCATCGCGGTCATGCGGATGCCGACCGAGTTGACGATCGTGTTGACCGCGACGAACCCCAGCAGCCACAACCACACCGGCACCGCCGGCACGGTGGCGTGCATCGCCACCGACGCCACCAGATACAGCAAGCCCGGCACGAGAACGTAGTCGAGCAGGATCACCCACCCGGCCAGAAAACCGACCGGCGCGCTGATGCCCCGGCCGGCGTAGTTGTAGACGCTGCCGCTCATGGGGAACGCCTTCACCATCTGCGTGTACGAGAACGCGGTGAAAACGAGGGCCACCACACCGACCGCGTACGCCAGGGCCACCATCCCGCCGGAGCCGGCGTACACGCTGCCGAAAATCGCCATCGGCGCGATCGGCACCATATACACCAAGCCATACGCGACCAGGTCCCGGAATCGGAGGCGACGCGCCAACTCCTGCGTGTAGCCGTAGCGCACCAATTCATCCTGTGGCTGCATTAGACCCTTCCATCAAAGTCGTAATGGGGGCCGGAAGATCAATCACCGTGCCACCCGTGAAAGGCTTATCGCTCCGAATGGTGGCTCGCGCTGAATGGCTTGGTCGATACCGGAGATGCGGACAAGGATTGTTGTCCGCATCGACGCTGCCTCGAGAGCCGACACGAGAGGGCGGGCACGTTACAGGGACGCCTCCAGCGGCAGGGACACACCGCTCGGGCGTAGAGTCGGTCGTCTGAGCACTCGCGGCGCCTGCAGGGCCGAGAGCAGCCGCTGGCCTGGCCGACGTCCGGACGACCGGTTGAGGAACCTGCCGTCGCCCGGCCCGCTGGTTGGTCGTTCGAGGAGGACATGTGAGGGTGGCGCACAGGACCGCCGAACTATCGGTCGACGACGCCGTCCGCGCCTCGGTTAGCTACGACCAGCTACGTACCGGTGAAGATGGCCTTTATTGGCTTGAGACCCGCCCCGGAGCGGACCGAGGTACTACGGTGACACGCTGGCGGGCAAGCGATGGCAAGCGTGACGTCAGTCCGAAAAACCTCGATGTCGCCAGCGAAGTGCATGCGTACGGAGGCGGATCGTTCGCTGTTGCCGCGGGGACGTTGTGGTGCGTCGCTAGAGACGGCCTGTACCGAAGCCGCCCTTATAGGAATGAACCCGAATTAGTCAGCCACGGATGCTTCGGCGACTTAACAATCGGTGACGGCGAGTTGCTGGCTGTACGGGAGTCGGAGCAGAGTGACCAGCTCGTCGCTGTGTCGTTCACTTGCGCCTCGCAGATGCGGACTCTCGTCTCGTCCCCAGGGTTCCTCGGTGCTCCTCGGCCAGGCCCAGGTCGGTTGGCTTGGACCGCTTGGAGTGAGCGCGACATGCCATGGGATGCCTGCGAGGTGTGGACCGCCTCCTACTCACCGCAAGGTGAGGTCGAGAACCCTGTGAAGCTGGCCGGCGGTCCAGAGGAATCCGCGGTGGAGCCGCAGTGGGGGCCCGACGGAGCGTTGTACTTCGTGTCGGACCGCAGCGGCTGGTGGAACCTCTACCGGTGGGACGGCCTTGAGGTAGAGGCTGTGGCGTCGATCGCAGGTGAGTGCGCTGCAGAGCCGTGGGAGTTGGGCTACACGTCGTATGGGTTCCTCGACCAGGGTCGGATTGTCGCGGCGGTGCAGGAAGGGCCGCGACACCGCCTTGTCGTAATCGAGCCCGACGGCACTGTCCGCCCGGTCGAACTTCCTTACACGTCGATCAAGCCCTACCTGGCCGTTCGAGGGACGACAGTGGCGTTGATCGGATCGTCGCCGACCGCAGCCCCGCAGGTCGCTCTCGTGGACCTGGCGGGCGCTGACCCCCGGGCGGAGGTACTTGCCAGACCGGAGCACGCCGCACTCGACCGTACGCGAGTATCGACGCCGACGGAGCTGCGCGTTCGAGTGGCCAGTGGTCGAGAGGTGCTTGGCCTGGTGTATCCGCCGACGGGCTCGGCGGCGGACTGGCGGGCGCCGGTAATCGTGCGGGCGCATCCCGGGCCTACCGCGTCCTGCCTGCTGCGCCTGGACTGGCAGGCACAGTTCTTCACCAGCCGCGGGTTCGCCGTGGTGGATGTCGACTACCTGGGTAGCACCGGGTACGGCCGCGCGTTCCGGGAATCGCTTTACGGTCGGTGGGGCCTGGACGATGTCGGCGACTGCTCTGCGGTGGCGGTTCATCTGCTGTCGACGGGGCGGGCGGTGCCGGGGCAGGTGTTCATCCGTGGTGCCAGCGCCGGCGGCTACACCGCGTTGCACGCGGTGGCCCAGGACGGCCCGTTCGCCGCTGCCACCGCCGTGTCGGCGATCGTGGATCCTGACCGGTGGGCGCAGACGGTGCCCCGGTTCCAGCGGGCGCATGCGATGCGGCTGCGAGGTGGTGCCGGCCGGGTCCGTGCCGCTGCTGTCCAACGGCCGGTGCTGCTCATTCATGGCGCTGCCGACGAGGTGGCCGTGGTCGAGGATGTCTGCGAACTCGCCGAGGAGTTGACGTCTCTCGGTACGGCGCCCGAGGTGTTGCTTCTTGCTGATGTCGGCCACTATGTGGCGTCGTCCCGTCGAGCGGGCGCGGCGCTGGAGGCCGAGCTGGCCCACTACCGCTCGGTGATGGCGGATGCGGCCAACGATCAACGGGCGTTACACGGCGGCCAGCGGTAGTCGGTGACGCACGTACTCGCCGAACTCGCGGACCTCCGGCTCGCACCGGTAGGGCTCGAGGTCGGCCTGTACCTCGACGATGCGCTGCAGGCAGCGGTGTGAGGTGGTTCGTGCGGCGTGGTCGACTGCCTCGCGTGCGGTGGCGCAGGCTTCGTCGATGCGGCCGGCGGCGACCAGCGACGAGGCCAGGAGCGCTGTGTCGATGGCGAGTCGCCGGACGTGGGTGGGGCTCAGGGCGGTGAGGGCGTCGCCCAGGTGCCGTTGGGTGTGCTGCGGTCGGCCCAGGTCGTGGAAGCAGTGGGCGATCTCGTCGGCGAGGTACGCCGCGTCGAAGTACCCGATCCACGCCGGCTCGTCCTCGGGCTTGGCACGGGCCAGTTGCCTTTCCGCGATGTCGAGGTGGGCCAGGCAGTCGTCTTCGCGTCCAAGTCGGGCGTGGGTGCGCGCCACCACCGCGTGCAGCGCGGCTGCCACGGCGGGCGTCGCCTGGGTCTCGCTTCCTCTCACCGCCGTCAGCGCCATCCTGCGTGCCGGCTCCGGATGGCCGCAGTGCAGTGCGAGGTGGCCGATGTTCACGGCGAGCAGATAGCTGCCGTATAGGCGGTCGTCGGCGGCTTCCGTCAGACGTAGGGCGCGGAGGTAGCGGCGCTGGGCGAGGCCATGGGCGCCGGTGTCGACCGCCTGGTACCCGCAGAGCTCGAAGAATCCCGCCGCCAGCGTGTACAGGTGCCGGCCGACAGCCTCGGAGGTGGGAGTGTTCGCCAACAGCCGGTTCAGCTCGCCTTCGACGTACCGCTGCACCTGCGCATGGACTCGTCCGGCGCCGTGGGTGTGGTCCAACTGCCGGAACATCGCCAGAGCGGTCTCCGCCGCATGAAGATCCTCTTCGTCAACCTGGTCAGGCAGGCCGGGTCGTCCGACCACGGGCGGCCGGGGGTCCGCCGCAGCGTTCAGCCAGTCAAGGGCGGCGCGATCGAGGACACCGGGCTGGAAGGGAACACGGACGACCATGCCCGCCACTCCGGGCTTCTCCTTCAATTGGGTGGGCAGCAGGGTGTCTGCGTTGCCAGAACCGCTCGGGGAAGTTGCCCGCATGTTCTCGCTGTTGCGACTTTCCTCGAGAAGAGGTAGCAGGCGGGTCAAGGCCCCTCCGGCTTCCAACGCCCTGTCGCAGGCCTCGACGAATTCCCGGGATGGAAAGCGGTCCGCTGTCTCGATCCGACGCACCAGGTCGGCGCTGAAGCGGATCATCGCGCCGAGTCGCGCCTGGGAGAGGTTGGCCCTCTCCCGCAGCCGACGCAGCTCGGCACCGAAGAAGTGGCGCTCGGATAGGGACGGCTGGAGCATCCGCGGGGTCTGGCCCATAGCACCGCCTCCTCGTGACTTGTTCGCACCACTATGGCGATGATCAGCGTGACTATCGCGCACATAGGGTCACTCGCTGTTCAGCGCGGCGCAACCACGAACACCGAGATGTGTAGGTACGGGAGAGGCTCACCGGTGGGGCACATGCGGACAGCCGCTTCGTCCGCATGCTCGGCATTCACTCCACCGACTTGCCGGGCGATTGTGGAGACATGCCGTTGGCTGCTCGTCAGATCCGCCACCGACTTAGCACGGGAGGCTGCAGTGCAGCAGGAGTCCGCTCCGCGCCGCGATCTTGGTACAACGGCTGCACCCCGGCTTTCCCGCCGCACGAACGATCATGCCCGTGGGCATCTGGGCGCTTACCCGGGCATCCATGACCGTCAGTAGGACGCGAGCGGGTCCGCCGGGTGGCTGCCGGGCTGCGATCTTCGATCGGCACCGCATCGACTTGAGATACCCATGTGACATGGCGAGTCCAGCGGCTTGACGCTCTGTTGAGCCCGAGAAGAGCGCTACGGCGGGCCACCCGATCGGGAGGTCCTGATGGAGAGGGGTCCGCAAGCGGCCCGGCCCCGGCCTGCTGGCGACCTCCGGCAGGCGTCGGCCGGCCGGCCGGGGACGATCAGTTGTTCCACAGCCAGTTCGCGAACAACCCGCCACAGCACAGGAGCGGCATGAGGAGCACTGCCATGAGGACGACAACGTGCCCCGCCACTTGCAGCCGATCGCTCAGTGGGTCGTCCTGGTTCACGACGGGAGTATGTCGGAGCGACCAGGATCATGAAGACCTCGGGGCTCGGCCCCGAACCCCCGGCCCTCCTCAGGGATGCCGCTCCAAACTGACAGTGCGGGCTGCGATGATCGCGCCGTGGGTGGTGGCGATGACAGCAGCGAGGACTGGCGTGAACTACGCACGCAGTTGCACGTAGGCCAACGCCTGACCGGTCGCGTGTTTTGGGTTTCAAGTCCCGGTGTAATTGGGGTCGGTGTTGACCTCGGTCTTGCCGTGAAGGGCTTCGTGGATGTCCTGATGCTGCCCTACGACGCGGCACAGTGGCCGACGCTCGACACCGTTACGGAGTTCGAGATTATCGATATAGATGAGCGGCCTCAGATCCGTCTGCGGCCCGTCGAGCCGAGCTACCGAGCGGATCATCCATAGGCGGGCGGTCCGCATCCAGTCCGCAAGAGGTCGACGGACAGGGGGAGTAGTGCGAGACCCTCCGGCGAACCGGGGGAACCTCAGCCGAAAAGTGTTTCCGCTGGTAGGCAGCCATGTGCCAGGCCGACGGAATGGGCGATTGATCTTATAATCCACAGGTTGGCCAGCGTCAGCCTGCTGGCATCTACCGCTGCATCGGGCATGGCGGGCAGACTGCCGGCATGAGTTACGACTTGGCGGTCTGGGAGGGCGAGCTGCCGATTGACGACGGCGCTGCAGGTGAGGCCTACGACCAGCTCTACGCCCTGTACATGGAGGATGAGGAACTTCCGCCGACCCCGCGTATCCGTGCCTACGTCTTGGCGCTGCTTGAGCGGTGGGTCGATATGTCTGATGACGAGCACGATGTGAGCCCGTGGTCTGCTGGTCCTTTGATGGACGAGGCGTCGGGTCCTTTCGTCTACTTCACCATGCGGTACAGCATGTGCGAGGAGGTGTCGGCCGAGGCGGCTCGTATGGCGGCAGACCATGGGCTGGTCTGTTACGACCCGCAGTGGGAACGCCTTCGCCCGACGGCCGACGAGCGAAGCATCGCGTGCCCCTCGCGTGCCCGTTCGAGTGGGTGAGGACGGTCAACGGCGGTCAGCTCCTGGACGTGGCGGCGCAAGTCCTTCCAGGTCATGCCGTGCGGCTTCCGCCTACGTCCACACTTGCTAAACCGGCGTGGCCGGTTCGTATTCTGCGGGGGCACCTCGAAGATCAGCTAACGGCCGGTCACGTGCCCTGGGAGACGAGAGGCCGCAGCGTCAGTCGCGTCTTCTGGACGCCCTCGCCCAACGAACGTTGCCATTTATCGCGTCGCCACCGCCGCCGAGCTCGACGACATCTTGGCGCGCAGCGTCGGTCGCTGCGTTTCCCCGGCCGCCCGTCTTACCCGTGGAATCGGGCGACGACGGGGGCGTGGTCTGGTACGACGGCCTTCTCTCGGCTGCGGGTGGAGGCGCCGATGGAGGTGATGTCGTCGACGAGGGAGTCGATGGTGGTCAGCTGGAGTTGGAGGTCGCGGGTTGCCAGGATGTGGTCGATGAGTTCGCCGTTGCCTTGGTAGATGCGGGAGTATGCGCGGGTTGGGGGGAGGCGTCGTCCGAGGTTGTACAGCCGGACGGCGTCGCCTTTGTCGGGGCGGTTGACGTCTCCGTCGGCTGGGCCTTCGAGCAGGACGGTGGTGATGGCGTCCGGGCCGTCGTTGAGGTCGCCGCAGAGGACGGTCGGCATGCCTGGTTGGCCGTCTATGGCGGCCGCGGCGAGGGTCTCGTTGAGGTGTACGCGCAGGGCGACGGCTTCGGCGGTGCGCCGCAGGAGGGCGTAGCCGGCGCCGCGGGCGCGTTCGTCTTCGTTGAGGGGGTAGCGTCGCCCGCCCGGGTAGGTGAGCAGTTTGCTTTTCAGGTGCGCGGTCAGCAGGCGCAGCCCGGCGCCGCCGGAGTCGACGTGTACTTGAAGTGCTCCGCGGCCCATATGGGTGAGGGTGTCGCCGTCGACGTCGGGGACCGCGGGCAATCCGGAGGGCGGCAGCGCGAGGATCTGCGCTTCCTCGGTGAGGGGATGCCGGGCGAGGACGGCGACGCGGATGCCGCGGCTGTCCGGGTGGGAGGACACGACGGCCTGCCAGGGTTCACCGAGAGCGGCTCGCAGGTCCTGTGCGGCCCGGAGGCTGCCGATCTCTTGGAGGGCGACGACGTCGGCGCCGGTGCCGGCGATCAGACCGGTGAGGTAGGTGAGCTTCGCGGTGTAGGTGTCGGCCGCCGATGTGTCGGTGTCCTCGGGTGGGAACAGGTTCTCCACGTTCCATGTCATGACGATCAGGTTGTTGGCCACCGTCGCTCCCGGAATTGCAGGTGTAGTGCCAGCCTGAGAGTCGCACTCTAGGACGTCGGTACGTGGCTGATCGCCGGTTCGTCGCCATCTCGACAGGCACGATCGCCGGCGGGGCAGCGGACAGGCGAGTTCGCCCGGGGCCGGTGGTGCGGACAGGGAATGGCTGTGATCAGTGTTCGTGGGAGCCTTCCCCGCTCTTCACAGTGGTGACCGTCGATGGACATGATGGGGCGAGATGGTCGCTGTCCACGACGGATGCCCGAGGAGGCCCTCATGCGAATCACCGGACGACTCACCACATCTGCGGTGGCACGGCGTGCCCTGACCGGCGCAGCGGCCGTGATGGTCGCCAGCGCCGGCCTGGTCGCCGTCGACGCCTCGGTGGCCCTGGCGACACCGCCCGGTATTCCGTCCAAGGCGAGCGCCCAGTCGCAGCTCAACGCTCTGACGGTCAAGAGCGAGGGGTCGACGAGTGGGTACTCCCGGGATCTGTTCCCGCACTGGATCACCATCAGCGGCGCCTGCAACACCCGCGAGACGGTCCTCAAGCGCGACGGCACGTCCGTGGTCACCGACAGCAGCTGCGCGTCAACCTCGGGCCGCTGGTACAGCCCGTACGACGGCGCAACATGGTCCGCCGCCTCCGACGTCGACATCGACCACGTCGTGCCCCTCGCCGAGGCATGGCGTTCAGGCGCCAGCGGCTGGACCACCAGTCGACGGCAGAGTTTCGCCAACGACCTCAGCCGCCCGCAGCTGATCGCCGTGACCGACAACGTGAACCAGGCCAAGGGTGACCAGGACCCGTCGACGTGGCAGCCGCCGCTGTCGTCGTACCGCTGCACCTACAGCAAGATGTGGATCACCGTGAAGTACAACTGGGGGCTGAGCCTGCAGTCGTCGGAGAAGTCCGCCCTGCAGAGCATGCTGAACACCTGCAGCTCCTAACCTCCTGCACCGCCTCCGGGGGCTGACCGCACAAGCACCGACGCACGGCAACCCCTGAGCCGCTCGTCATCCGCCCCATCTACGCGCCTGCGGATGGCGGCGCCGACGCGCTGGAGGGCGGGTCGCCACACCGGACCCGCCCTCCAGCGCCGAGACGCAATCGGAAGGGGCGTAGGTGCCGCCGGCGGGGCGGTCACCCGGGTGGGACGACCGCGCCGTCACGGGCCCACAGGGTGCTGCCATCGGGCCAGACAACGGCCGGCTCATCGACGCCGTGCAGCAGGCCGTCGCCGGTGACTCGCAGAACGGTGGGGCGCTGCATCATCACGGCCACCCCGGATAGGGGCCACCACGGCCCGGCCGCCAGTGCCACGTCACGGCATCCCTCCCACCCTGGGGTGGGTGCCGTGCCGAGCACCTGCTGGTAGGTGTCGATCGCGGCGAGCACAAGCCAGTCGGGGTAGAGGTTCCAGGCCGGATCGAAGAACCAGTCGCGAGGATTCAGGCAGTAACGGATCACGGCGCGTCCCTCGTCGTTGCGCTTCACGATCGTCTGCTCATCGCTCCAGAACCAGGCGAATTGCATGATGTAGCTGCCGGTGAGGGTGCGGTCGACCGCCGCCCAGATCGGGCCCAGCACCTGCTCGTACACCTGCCGTACCGCCTGCAGCACCGGTGTGAGCGCGGACCGCTCGCCCTTGGTGACCGGGTTGCAGAGGTACCGGTGCTCCATCAGGTTGTAGCGGGCCTCGAAGCCGTCGTAGCGCTGCTCGCCGTAGTAGCCGTGCCATTCCATGAAGTCGTGGAAATCGCCGAAGGCGGTGAACCGGTCGTGGTCACTGGTCTGCTCCCAGATGGGGGCTCGCGTTGCTGCCAGCGCGTTGTTGAGGGCGTCGCGCCGGATCGAGGCGACCAGTGACGTGTGCCCGTCGTCGAGGAGCTGCCGCACCTGCTGCAGGGCGGCCGGGGGAGAGGGGCACCACAGGAACCGAGACGGCTCGGGATGCCCGGCGCTGCGGTAGGCGAGGCGGACGGCTGCCTCCGCGCGCGCCTGGTCCGCGGGCTCGCAGGACAACGCCGCCTGCGTCCATCGGCTCGCCACGGCTTGTCCGTGCGCTGAGATCGGATTGGTGGAGTCATGCATGGTGTCCTCCTGACGGATCATCGATGGTGCGGCATGCCGTTGACGATGCCGCTGCAGGTCAAGTGGCCACGTGCGACCTGGAGGAACCAGGGCCGATCGTCAGTCCCGGGGTTCGCTGTTGTGACCGTGTCGGGCACCAAGGTTGGTTGCGGTGAGTGATTCAGGGATGACGTGAATGAGATCCTCATGTTTGACTGACATCCATGCGATCGGGGCAGACGCGGCTGGCGATCGACTACGGCAGCGCCGACACCACCGCCGTACTGGCATGGCCGGACGGCACCTGGACGCCGCTGCTCTTCGACGGCGAACCCGCCCTGCCCAGCGCCGTCCTCCTCAGCGAGGACGGCACCACCGTGACCGGCCACCACGCCTGGCGGGCCGCGCCGGCCACACCGCACCGGTTCATCCCGCACCCCCGCCAACCCTCCGAGCAGCGACTCACCGTCGCCGACACCGACGTGGACCCGCTCGATCTGGTCGCCGCGACCCTGCGCCACGTCGCCGAGCAAGCCCACCAGCTCGCCGGACCCGGCATCGACGACGTGCGGCTCGTCGTCCCGGCAGGCTGGGGCCCGCGACGACGCACCTGGATGCGCCACGCCGCGCACCGCGCCGGCCTCCCACCACCACAGTTGATCGACGCGCCGACCGCCGTCGCCGGGCACCTGCTCGCCACCGGCCTGCAGCTGCCCGTCGGCGCCTACATCGCCGTCTGCGACGTCGGCGCCACCGCCGAAGTCAGCGTCCTGCGCCGCGGCCCCGCAGGCTTCGAAGTCCTCGCCACCCTCGCCGACCCGACCGCCGGCGGAACCGCCATCGACGACGCCCTCACCACCACACTCACCACCAACCCATCCGGCACCGGCGGGCAACGATGGGCCATGGCAGCCAGCCTCCGCGCCGGCAAACACGCCCTGACCGACCACCCGGCCGTCACCGTGCCACTAGCCGACGAACCGGCCGTGGTGCTCCACACCGGCCTGCTCGACCAAGCCGCCCAGCCCGTCCTGCACCGGATCGCCCACCTCACCACCGAAGCGATCACCGCCGCGGAACTCACACCCCGCGACCTCACCGGCGTCTACTGCGTCGGCGGCACCGCCCGCCTGCCCCTGCTGGCACAGACCCTCGCCGACGCCGGCATCACCCCCACCCTCGTCGACCAGCCCACCCTGGCCGCCGCCCGAGGCGCCGCCGACGCAGGCGCCACCAACACCACCACCGACCCCACCACGACCGAGGAGCCGATACCGCCGGTGCGGCGCGCCGCCGCGATCGCCCTCCCCGGCTTCGCGTCCCTCGCCCTGGTCTCCCAGTTCCTGCTCACACCCCAGTGGCGCGGCTCCCTCATGTACCGCGAAGCGATCCTCAACTGGGGCGAGCTGACAATGGCCGCCGTCTTCGCCGTCATCGCTTGCCTCAGTGCCGGCACCGTCCTCGCCTCCACCATCGCCAACCGCGCCACCACCCCGACCAGCCCCGGCGTGCACACCGGCACCGGCATCCTCGCCGCGGCCTCCCTCGGCGTCGCCGTCGGCGGCATGTACGCCGTCGTCGGCAGCCTCTACGTCGGCTACCCCGTCAACGGCTTCCTGCGCTGGACACTGCTACCCATCACCCCGACCATCACCGCCGCCGCCGTCATGGCCCTCATCGCCGCCCGGCAATGGCGCACCCCCGCGGACGGATGGTCGAAACTGCTCGCCTTCCCCACCGGATCCGTGCTCACCGCCGCTGCCGGCATGCTGCTCATCCAATACAGCCTGACCGCCGACCGGTGGCCCCACCTGATCCTCTGGATCGACCTCGCCGGCCGAGTCGGAGGCCTGCTCCTGGGCATCGGCACCGTCATGGCCGTCGTGTCCCAGCCGATCCTGCGCCTGATCCTCAGCGCACCCCTCGCCGTCATCACCGCCGCCCTGGTCTCCTGGCCCGCCTCCGGCATCCTCGGCGTCATCTACGCCATCGCCGTGGCCACCTGGTGGCTGCGCCAGATGTGGACCCACCTACTGCGCCCCCACCAGCCGCCGCAATGACCCCACCAACCCGATGCCACCCGACGCACGTGGGGGAGGGGCTGCGGTGAACGGGGGCCGGCGACTCGCAGGCGCGACCGTCGTGCTGGCCGTCCTGGCGGTGCCGCCGTGGCTGCTGGCCACCCTCACCCGAGCGCACCTGCCCGGCTGGCCGACCAGCACGCAGCTACGCGACTGGCTCGCCGATCCGCTGACCCCGGCAACCCTCACCACGGGGCTCATCGCCGTGGCCTGGCTGCTGTGGCTGGGCATGGCCTACACCGTCACCGTGACGGCCGCCCGCCGACTGCGCGCCGGCGCCCGATGGGTGCGCCACCTGCCGCTACCCACCCCATGGCAGGCAGCCGCGACCAGCATCGCCGGCGCGGCCGCCCTCACCGCCGCCCACACCCCTACCACCCAGCCGCCGAACCCACCGACACCAGTCACCGCCGATGAACTGCAGGACCCCTCCGATACGCCCGAGACCGAGCAGGGCGGGGTGGTCGTGCCCGGCGGCTGGCTACCTGACGACACGGCCCACCACATCGCCGCCGCCGCGGCCCTGGTGTGGCTACGCCGCCGTCGCGCCCACCAACCCGGCCAGCCCGACACCGACGCCACCGAGCTGACACCCCTGCCCGTCACCGTCACCGCCGTCCAGGCAGCCATCGCCGGCCAGCCGTCGCCACCAGCAGCCACCACCGGCGCCATGCAGGCGCCGCTGCCCCCGGCCGGCGTGTGTCTCGCCGGTGACGGGGCCGACCACGCCGCCCGAGGTCTACTCGTCACCAGGCTTCTCACCGCGCTACGCGAGCCCATCGATACGACCCCGGTGATCGTCACCAGCAACGCCCTCGCCAGGCTCCTGCCCAGCGTCGCCGAGACCGCCACCATCCCGGGCCTGCATGTCGTCGAGACCCTCGAACAGGCCGCCGCCCTGCTACCTGCGTCCAGCCCTTCGTCCACAGCCGACCGCGCTATACCCAGTCTCGTCTTGACCGCCGAACCCGCGACGGCAGCACCGCCGAGCCTCCCGGGCGCCCGTGTCGTCACCCTCGACGCCGCAGCACCAGTACCCACCTGGCGCGTCCACCGCAACGGCCACACCGTGGACCATCAGACCGGCCAACCACGGCCACGGATGTGTGTCCTCGACAGCACCGCCGCAGCGGACCTACTCGCCGTCCTAGTCCAACCCACCACCGCAGCACCCGACCCCGCCGCGTCCGCGCCAGCCCGACCGATCGAACGGGCACAGGCAAAGATCCCCCGCCAAGCCAGCCGAATCTCACCGCCCACACCGCAGCAGCCCACCGAGGCCGCAGCGACCGCTGTCCAGCTGCGGGTGCTCGGCCGCCCGGCGTTGCTCATCGACAGCCAAGAGGTCACCATCCGCCGCAGCGCCGCCCTGCAAATCCTCGTCTTCCTCGCCGTGCACCCCGACGGCGCCACCACCACGCAACTCGTACACGCCCTCTGGCCCGGCCTACCCGCCCACACCGTCACCGGCCGCCTCTACACCACCCTCAGCGACCTCCGCTCGACCATCCGCGCCACCACCGCCGACCAGGTGGTTGTCCACACTGAGGACCGCTACCACCTCGACCCACGCACCACCGTGGACCTGTGGCGGCTACAGGCCGCCGCCCACCACAGCGCCACCACGGACGCACCCGGCGGCTGGCAGACCGTGATGGACGCCTACACCGGCGACCTCGCCGCCGGCCACACCTGGCCATGGATCGACCCACCCCGTGAGGCCACACGCCGCCTGGTCCTCGACGCCCACACCACCGCCGCAGCAGCACAAACCGACCCGCACGAGCGCCTGCGGCTCCTTCAAGCGGCGATCCGCATCGACCCCTACAACCAGCAGCTCCACCAGCTCGCCGCCGACCAACTGAACGCCCTCGGCGACTCCGCCGCAGCCGCCGACCTTCTCCACACCCACCGGCAACGCCTGCGCCTCGCCGGCATCCTCGACCAACCCATGATCACTGCTCGCTAGACCCAGGTAGGTCCACCGGCCGCTGCACGGCGAGGTCGCACGACAAAGAGGCACGCCGCTGGCCCCTGCAGGTTCGACGGGTCTGCTCACCAGGGCAACCAAACGATGGTCACGCACCGCCACGAACTTCAAAACTTTGGGGTGATATGCGGCGTTTGCCCTAGCCAGTTGTAATATTTATTGACCTGAGACTAAGTAAATGGATAGCTTGTTTCCAGTGCAACGGTTGTCTGACGGCAACCGTTGAGGACAACGGGGGACACGCAAATCATGATGACGGGCTAACGCGCCACCTCATTAAGCGCTGACGACGTTCGTCGTCGCGCTCTTCTCTGGGCTGCTCTTGCTCTGGGTGGCTCTTTCCGCTGTACGCAGAGGCCATGTGTCGCATCGACCGTGAGCTGGTCCCTTGCTGACTCATGCCAGAAATGCGAGCAGGCCACCTCGCCTGATATTTGTGAGGCGTCGCCCAGCAATCCTTTCACCGCTGCATAGCCGAATTCCGGGTCGGTGCCTGCGCTTCGCAAGTGCCGCTTTATTGCCATGCCACCTGACGGATTTGATCGTTCGGTGGCGGGGTGAGTTCTGCCTGCCTCCCGGCGGATTGGCCGTCGGGTGGATGTCAAGAAGGAGTATTGATGGGTCAACGTCGAGTGGCTGTGGGGGTGGCGTCTGCGCTGCTGGCCACGTCGGTGCTGGCGGTTCCGCCGGCCGTGTCCTTCGCCGCGCCCGCGGCGCCGCAGAAGGAGGTGTCGGAGGCGCCGCAGGTGTCGCCGCGGTCGTCGTCGAAGGTGTGGTTGTTCGACTCGCCGCAGCGTGCGGTGGCACGGGCGGCGGCGGGGGCGGCGCCGTCGGTGCCGAAGGGTACCGGACCGGTGCGCAACGGCACCCAGGTGTCGTTCTCGCTGGCTGATCGGATGGAGGTGAAGGTCAACGTCGGGTCCGGGAACCTGATGGTGAACACCACCGACCTGACGCTGCCGGGCATCGCCGGGAACGTGACGCTGGGCGCGTCGTTCAACAGCCTGATGCTGGGCAGCGACCTGTCGGTCGGCGCGCACGGGCCGGGTTGGCGCACACGGGCCGGGCAGGACGTGAAGCTGTATCCGGCCGACGACGGGTCGGTCACCTACGCCGCCGCCGACGGGGTGGTGGGCAAGTTCACCTGGTCCGGGTCGGCCTACACGACGCCGGGTGAGTTCAAGGCCAAGCTGGTCAAGAATGGCACCGGGTGGAAGCTGACCGAGAACGACAGTGGCAAGGAGTTGTTCTTCACCTCCGATGGTCTGCTGGACAAGACCGAGGACCGCAACGACAACGTCACCGACTACACCTACAGCGGCGGGCAGCTGACCAAGGTCGTCTCCGACCGGGGCGGCCAGTACGCCCGCACGGCCACGGCCACGTTCGCCGGTGGCCGGTTGACGAAGTACCAGCAGAGCGACGCCTACGGCGTGCTGCGGGAGGTGTCCTACAAGTACGACACCAACAACCGGCTGCAGGCCATCGACCTGCTGGGAGCGACCCGGCAGTGGGCGTTCGAGTACAACACCGCCGGTGACCTGGTGAAAATCTGGTCCAAGGACGACCTCTACAGCGTCGTCACCTACGACGGGCAGCACCGGGTCACCTCGTTCACGCAGGTCACCGACACCACCACCGGCCAGGGCGCGACCACCAGGTTCGCCTACCCCACGTCGTCACAGACGAAGATGGCCGACCCCCGCCAGGACCTGTCCCAGCCGGTCTCGTCGGTGCCGCACACGACGTACGACCTGAACAGCGACAAGCGGGTCACCAAGGCCACCGACCCGGCCGGCAACGAACGCTCCAAGACCTACACGACGTTCCAGGACGTGGCCACCACCGTCAGCCCCGAGGGCAGCACGGTCACCAACACCTACGGCGCCAACGCTGGCCAGTCGCTGACGAAGTCGGCCTCACCGTCCGGCGCCAGCGCATCCGCGGCGTACGCCAACCCGGCGACCTCGACGAACCCGACGGCGAACTTCCAGCCGTCGTCGTCCATCGACACCCAGGGCAACTCGTCGACCTACACCTACAACGGCGCCGGTAACCGCACCTCCACCGCCGACGCCCTCGCCGCCAAAGCCGAGGTCGACTACAACAGCGACGGCACGGTGAAGACCTCCACGGACCCGGCGAACACCGGCAACCCAACGACCTACGCCTACGACAGCGACAAGCAGATCACGACCCTGACCCCGCCCACCGGCAACGGCCTAGCCGTCAAGACGTTCACCTACGACGTCCTCGGCCGCGTCCGCACCGTCGCGCAGGGCGGCTGCACCACCACGTACGACTGGACCAAGGACGACCGGCTGGACAAGACCAGCTACGCCGGCTGCGGCACCCTCACCCCCGTCACCTACCAGTACGGGCGCGTCGGCAACCTGATCAGCCGCACCGACGCCACCGGCACCACCACCTACGAGTGGGACAACCTCAACCGGCTACACCGCCGCACCAACCCCGGCACCGCCACGTTCATCTACGACCACGACCTCGCCGGGAATCTCACCGCGATCACCGACGGCCGTGGCACCACGAAGCACTACTACAACACGCGCAACTGGCTGGTGCGCACCGACACCGCCAGCGGCACCCGCTACAACTACTCCTACGACAACGACGGCAACCGCACCAACACCTGGTTTGCCGCCAACACCGACAACAGCGTCTACGCGCTACGCGTCAAGACGGTCTACGACAAGTCCAACCGGCCCACCCGCATCACAGCCACCCGCAACTCCGCCGCACCCGCGACGGTGTTCGACGTGACCTACTGCTACGCCAAGTACACCTCCGGCCAGCCCTGCTCCACCGCCACCGGCGACGACACCGGGCTGCGGCAGTGGCAGAAGGACGAAACCTCCGGCGCGATCAGCCAGTTCACCTACGACAAGGCCAACCGGCTGACCAAGGCCACCAACTACAACGGCAAAACCTACGACTACACCTACAGCAAGAACGGCAACCGCGAGACCGTCAAGGTCGACGGGGCCACCACCCAGAGCCTGACGTTCAACACCGCCAACCAGATCACCACCACCAACAACACCTACGACAACCGCGGCAACCAAACCCGCGCCAGCAACCCGACGGTCAACCCCATGACCTACAACAGCGCGAACCAGATGACCGGCGCCAATTCCGGCACCTACGCCTACGCTGGCACCGACCAGGTCGAGCTGACCCGCGCCGGCACCACCACCATGCAGTACGGCTACGAAGACCAGCACGGCATGCCGTGGCTCCAGTCCTGGACCGCCGGCGGCACCACCGTCTACGTCGAACGCGACGGCCTCGGCACCCCACTCGGCCTGCGCATCGGCACCACCGACACCGCCTTCGTCCTTGACGGCCTCGGCACCCCCGTCGCCGCCGTAAAGGCCAACGGCACCCTCGCCGCCACCTACAAATACGACCCCTACGGCAACGCCACCACAACCGACGAGGCCAACCTCGGCGCCACCAACATCATCCGCTACACCGGCGGCATCTACGACCAGAGCACCGGACTTACCAAACTCGGCCAGCGCTGGTACAACCCCCAACAGGGCCGCTTCACCCAGCAAGATAACCTCAGCTTCATTGGCAGCCCGAGGAACGGCAACCGTTACGCCTACGCCGGATGTAGCCCGCTAACCTACATCGACCCCTCCGGCCAAAGCGCAGAATGTGTGGTTGGCGCAGCGCTGGCTGGAGCTGCAGGAGCCGCTGTCGGTGGTGCCCTGGGTGCGGGACTCGGTGGCCCGGCTGGTGCTCTCGTCGGAGCCTCAATTGGAGCGGGATTCGGCGGCTTCGTCGACTCTGCCTGCGAGAGTTACCAGTCTGGCGAGTCGCTCGATTGGGGAGACATCGCCACGAAGAGCGCCGGGGCCTCCCTGTTCGGATTCTTTGGCAACCTGAGTAACTCCTAGTTGGAGCGACTAGGGCTGCTGGAGTGGCGAATTGATGTCCCTCCAGCAGCCCTAGCGCAGTGCGCCCAGGGTGTGCGGCTATATAATGGAAGAATGACAGGGGAAGAGATGGCGGTCGTAACCGTACGTCGCGGCGAAGATCTTGGTGGGTTGCTGCGAAAGATGAAAATTGAGGTCGACGGCGACGTTGTCGCCAAACTTGAGCAAGGATCGAGCATTGACCTCAACATGCAACCAGGTCGACACGTTTTTCGGGCCAAGTTGGACTGGCAAGCCAGCGCTGCGCTCGAAATTTACGTCACTGCAGAGTCTAAGATCGTTCTCGAGATATCTTCCGGCGAATATGCTCAAACATTCGATGGTGCGTTCAGGCGGCCCGACGCTTCGCTTGAAATATTTCAGGTTTCACCTACTCAAGAATCCTGATAATCGATGGCCAGGCAGTGGATAATCCGAGGAGTTGTGTGGCGTCGTAGAGCATTGATTGGTGGCGGCGGCGGGCGCCCAGCACGTGAACGGTGCGGAAGTGCACATCAGTACGGCGCATTCGTTGCAGGTGTGGAAACGAGCGTAATCGCCGTTCAATCGCTGCTTGCGGTCTATGGCGCTGAATCCCGTTGTCGCATCGATTTAGGAACAGGACGCGCCCCTTGACGCAGCCCTGCGCCGTGAGTTACTGGGAAGAACCAGTGCCTCGCGATGCGGCCGTTGACCTCCTCGCCGCCCAGGCACCAACCTCCGCAGGCGGTGCAGCGCGATGAACCCGGCCACGCTAGCCGGACCGTCGCTTCCTTGACCCGCAGGACCGCGGATCGCAGAAGGACTCGCTCCATCGCCAGCTCGGCGTTCTCCCGCCGCAGCCGAGCCAGCTCCGCCCACTCGTACTCTGACAACTGCCCGGCAGCGGTACCCGAGCGCGTGGTGCCCTGCCCTCGCACGGCCGTATGGTCCCGCTGGTACCGCAGCGTTTGAGAAGGCTCAAGCGCCCGCGCAGGGCTGTCGTGGCGGGCTCAGCATCCGCCGTTTCTGCTGACCTGCTGTTGTGAGGTCGTGTAAGGCGCTGTGAGGTGGCGTCAGCCACCGATGACCCCACCACGCCGTGCTGCGTCATAGCGTCACGGCATCGCCGCCACCAGCAGCCCTGCTGGGTGTGAACGGCGAGCAGGAGGAAGGCAGGTGACATCTCTAGGAGTCCGCGCCGCCGCAGCCGCCACCAGCGTCCTGTCCACCGCCGTCGTCGCGCTCGTAGTGGTGATGCAGAGCGGTTGGACTATGCACGTGCCGGCGCCGGTCACCATGCGGCAGTGGATAGCCGATCCGATGGGCAGCGGCGTCGTCGCCGTCCTCGCCGCAGCCGCGGCAGTGATGCTCTGGCTGCTGCTGGCCACTGCCGTCCTTACCCATGTGTACGCGTCGCTGGCCCGCCGGCTGGGCCGCGCACCTGTTCTACGCCTTCCCGGTCCGGTCCAGGGCCTTACCGCTGCGCTGCTCGGCGCGACTGCCGTCACCACCGCTACCGGCGCGGTCGCACACGCCGCTCCCGCGACCACCACGTCCGATGAACCAGCCGCGGCCGGACAAGCGATCGCCTCACGCGCCTCCCACCGCCCCGCTGCGAGCCACCAGCCGGCCGCGCCTCCGCCCACCTACACCGTGCGCCGCGGCGACAGCCTGTGCGAGATCGCTGCCCGAACCCTCGGCGACGCCGAACGGTGGCCGGAGATCTTCGCCCTCAACCGGGGCGCCCGCTTCCCCCATGTCGGCGGCGCCCTGCGCAACCCCGACCTCATCTACCCCGGCTGGGTTCTCCGCCTGCCCGCCGACGCCAACAACAGGAGCGACCAGACTCCGCCGCGGCGCCACGAACAACAGCCCCCTACCGAACCAGGACGCCCGGACCTCCCGGCGTCACCCACGAAACCCGATTCCTCGGCCGGAACGCCGACATCCACGACCACCACCACGGCAGGCCCGACAGCACCCGCGACCGAACCACCCCCAACAGGCACCGCCCGTGTGACTCCACCCTCCCGCGGCGCCTCGCATCCGTCGGCCCGCGATCCGTTGCCCACACCTCACCGGTCCCCGGACATCGAGGTGCCGGGGGGCAGCTGGGTGGACATCGGCCTGGCTGCGGCGATCGCCGCAGCCGCCGCGCTGGTCTGGGCACAGCGGCGTCGCCGCTACACCCCGCGCCCGCCCTCGGCCTCTACCCACGTCGAGGGCCCCGATACCGCACCGATGCCAACCGTGGTCACGCAGATCCGCCGCCGTCTGCGCGGCGCCGCACCACGCACCGCCACACCCCCCACCACCGGCCACCAACGGCACCACCACGACTCGCCCCCGGGCCTCGACGACGGAAACACCGGACCAGACGCGTCCGGCGTCAACGGTGAAACCGACACCGAATTCGGCCCGACACCTGTGCCGCGCCCGGCCGTGCCGTCCCTGGCCCACCCAATGGCCGAGACCTGGCCGCCCGCAGGCCTCGGGCTCACCGGCCCCGGCGCCGACGCCGCTGCCCGCGGCTTCCTGACCGCCGCGCTCGCCGCCGGCGGCCTCGACGCCCCACACGAACGCACCCAGGTGGTGATGCCAGCGACAACCGCGACGACCCTCCTCGACACGGACACCGCGACCCTGCCCAACACCCCGCGCCTGACGGTCACCACCACCGTCGAGGAGGCCCTCGACCTCATCGAAGCGCAGATCCTGCACCGCAGCCGCCTCGTCGACACCCGCGACGCTGACACGGTGGCCGACCTGCGGACGCTCGACCCCGCGGGGGAGCCGCTGCCGCCGGTGCTGCTGCTGACCCACGCCACCGCAGCCCAGCAGGACACCCGCATCGCCGCGCTGCTCACCCAAGGCACACGCCTGGACATCCACGGGGTGCTGCTCGGCGCATGGCCCGACGGTGACACCGTCGCCGTCGCCGCTGACGGCACCACAGCCCTCGCCGACACCCGCACCGACCGGAACGATCGTCCCACCCCAGTGGAGCGTCTGGCCGTGCTCACCTCGGCCGACACCCTCGCCCTGCTCCGCGTCCTCGCCGAGTCACACACCGGCCAACCACCGGCACCCATCGACGCCGCGTCACAGTCAGGCGGTCAGCGATCGGCCACCGGGAACTCGGCGGAGTCCGGCCGCAGCGCCCCGGCCGAGACGCTGGGACCGGCGGAAGCGCCTCCCCCGACGACTGCCGGCACGTCACCCGGCCCCGTCGAGGCCACCGGCCACAATTCGGCTACCGCCCGTCCTCACGCATCGGCCGGATCGACCGGCATCATCGACACCCGGCCCCATCCGATCGCCGATACACGCGCCGTCGCCGACGCCGGTGGTCACGACACCCTGCTCTCCGCCGGACCGGAAACCGTGCCCCCCGCCGTGAACGGCGAGCAGCAGCAGCCCCGCCGGGTGCAGGTATCGGTGCTCGGCCCGCCCAGCATCACCGACGCCGCGTCCGAACCGCCGCTGCGCGCCAAGGCCCTCGAGCTACTCGTGTACCTGGCAGTCCACGACGGGGAAGCGACCGTGGACGCCATTCTGGATGACCTCCTGCCCGACGCCCCGACCAGCAAGGCACCAGGCAGGCTGTATACCTACGTGTCGAACCTCCGCGCCGTCATGCGGCACACGGCAGGCCCAGGCGACTACCTCACCCACCCCCAGAACCGCTACACGCTCAACCCCGCCCTCGTCGACGTCGACCTGTGGCGGATGCGCGCGGCGATCCGCGACGCCGAACGCGCCACCGACTCGCAAGTGCGGGTCGCCGCGTTACGGCGCGCCGTCGACACCTACCGCGGGCACCTCGCCGACGGCGTCGACTACGAGTGGATCGAGCCCTACCGCGAGGCCGTACGGCGGCAAGCCCTCGACACGTACCTCGCGCTCGGCGACGCCCTCGCCGACCATCCCGCCCACCAGCTGACTGTGCTCGACGAGGCGATCCGCCACAGCCCCTACACGGAGGAGCTCTACCAGCACGCCATGCGCGCCCGCGCCGCCCTCGGCCAGACAGACGCGATCCGATCCCTACGCCGAGCACTGACACGGGCCCTCGCAGAGATCGACGCCGAACCACACGAAGACACCCTCGCTCTCGCCAACGAGCTCATCGCCGCCCACCAGCGCCCCCACCCCCGACCGCAGGCGCGGCCTCACTTCCGCGACGAGGACGGAGCCACCGCATGACCGACACCTCCACCTCGCCGTCCTCGCACCTTGACCATCCGAACGCGGCCACCCGTGACCAGCTGGCCGGTCTGCGGCCGCTGCGGTGGGCGGTGCGTGCCGTGCTCACCCTCGGTGTCGCCGCGTCGATCGCGGCGAACGTGCTGCACGCCCGACCGAACCTCATCAGCCAGCTGATCGCCGCCTGGCCGCCGCTGGCGCTGCTGCTCACCGTGGAACTGATTTCCAGGGTGCCCAGCCACCGTAGGTCCCTGGCCGCCCTGCGGCTGCTGGCCACCGCGGCGATCGCCGGCATCGCCGGCTGGGTCAGCTACTGGCACATGGTCGGTGTCGCCGCCCGCTACGGCGAGATCGACGCCGGCGCGTCCTACCTGCTGCCGATCTCCGTGGACGGCCTTGTCGTCGTGGCCAGCATCAGCCTCGTGGAGATCACCGAAAGGATCCGCGCCGGCACCGGCTGGCCCACGCCCACGCAGCAACCAGCGGCCCCTCAGGAGCGGCCAGGACACCACGCCCTGAGGGCCCGCGCCGACCGGACCACCAGGCGGCGAACGCCCCGCCTCACCGAAGCGGTCACCGAGACCAAACCAATGGCCACCTCTGCGTCGCCGGGCGCCGTGTCTACCCCGGTTCCATCGCGAGGAAAGGCCGCGAGCACGCAAGGCGATGGGTCACCAGACCGCCCGGCTCAGCCCTACCGCGACGACGTCCGTGGCGATTCCGAGCCGTCCCGTGCTGCCGGCGATCGCGCCGGCGGGACGCCAACCCACGACGCGAAGACCCCAGCAACGATCCCCTCCGACCACGGAGACGCCGCCCAGGTCGCCGCGGCCACTCCGGCGGCCGTCGCGTACTGGTACCAGCGGGACCCGTCGATGCATCCCGCCCAGATCGCCGAGAGAATCGGCAGATCCGAGCGCACCGTGCGCCGGTACTGGCCGCCGGCGAAACTGCAGCGGGCCAACGCCCACCACCACGGCCCGCAACCGACCGTCCCCGGGGCGTCTTAACCCTGACTGCCCTCGATCTTGGTAGAGACGCTTGATGTCTGTCCCTACATGAGGAGGATGCCGACGGGCCTGTGGAAGGCATGCCAGTGAGCCCAGGCCAAATCCTGTCGATCTTGTCATGGGGGAGTCAGGCAGGTTCTGGTGGTGCGGGCGCGGTGGGGACTTGCTTAGATCACCGGCATGACGGACTGGTCCCAGCTCAGGCATGCCTACGGCGTGGCAGATGACGTCCCGGGTCTGCTTGCGAGGGCTGAACCGGACCCGCGCAGCCCGATCTGGGGCGAACTGTGGTCCCGGCTGTGCCATCAGGGCACGGTATACCCGGCAAGCTTCCCGGCATTGTCAGTCCTGACGGAGATCGCGGGCCGCTGGTCGGCCGCGCAGCGGACGATGCCGCTGGCGCTGGCGGCTGACATCGTGTCCAGCGAGGATCAGCCCTACGGGGACCTCGACCCGCACGTCACCTATTCCTGCGAAATCGCTCGACTGAGAGCGCTGACCGAGGAAACGCTCCAAAGCTCCGGCCCCGATGACGACCCCAGCACCTACGTCTACATGTTGCAGGCGCTGCTGGCGTTCGAAGGCGCCGAAGTCTGGGGCAGACACCTCGACGGACTGAACAACGAGGAATACGAGGTGGCGTGCCCGCAATGCGATGAAGAGATCTTCGTCGCGTTCGGCCAGTACGGAGCGTTCACCACGCTGGACAGCATGTACATGAACGACTCCGGCTCCCAGCGGCTGCCACTGCTGCCCGCTGATCCTGCTGACTTGACGGGTGTCGGAAAACGCCTGCACGATCGCGCGATCGCCGACGACCATCCCGACGTCGCCGAGAAGCTGCCCTACGTGTTTGGCCTAGCGTACTGCCCGGCCTGCGGCGAGCGCTTCCGTGTTGAAGGGGCCATTACCGCCAGATGGTCCGGCTAGATTCCGTCGATCACCGTAGCCACATGATGGCGGCGATGAGGACCAGACAGGCGCGGTAGATGCTGGCGCGCTAGGGAGAGCGGGTGTTCAGGTCACCCCAGTGTTCCGCTACGGCACCCTCTCCTACGCCTTCGCGGTTCTCACCACGTACCTGGACCGGCTGTTTCTGTCGCAGGCGGAGACCGAGCGCCACCGGTGCCCGAAACGACGGGCATCTACAGACGAAGCCGCTTAGCGGGTGCACGACAAGCTCGCCAATCATGCGCTGGGCGGCAGAGACTCATACGGTTGGCTGACCACCACGGGGGCACCGATCGCGGACGACGGCGGTCGGGTGTCCGGCTACAGCCAGCCGATGAGCGGCTGTGTCCGCGGGGCGAAGTGGTACCCGTCGTCCCAGGGGAATCGGCCCTGCTGGTCCGGCTACACCATCTGCTGACCAGCCGTAGCTTCCAGCGAAAATCAACTCCAAGCATGATGATCGCCGGTCCTCCCGGCGGTCTGATCCGCGAACCAACGGGCTGCGGGTGCCTTGTTAGCGATACGTCGGCCGGCGGGAGGACGTCGCCGTGCCGCCGCCGGCCGGGTCGATGTTGCCTGATAGGAGCCTGACGCATCCCTCTGGAGTTCTGCCCGCGTTCCCGCTGGCGGCGGCGCAGAGGCTAAGGCGACGCGACGGAGGTTCCGGGTGGGCATGGCAGCGACGATCCAGCTGGCCGAGGTGCGCGTCATCGTCGGCGTGGACACTCATGCCGACGTGCATGTGGCTGCGGCGATCGACCAGCACGGGCGCCTGCTCGCCACGACCAGTGTCCCGAGCACCGCGATCGGGCACGCCCAGTTGACGGCGTGGGCGCGGGAACTCGGCCCGGTCGGCCAGGTCGGCATCGAGGGCGCCGGCAGCTACGGCGCCGGGCTAACCCGGCACATGCTCGACCAGGGCATATCGGTGGTGGAAGTCGTCTGGCCGAACCGACAGACCCGTCGCCGGCGCGGCAAGACTGACGCGATCGCCGCCGAGACGGCCGCCCGGTCGGTGCTGGCCGGCACTGCGCTGGGCATGCCCAAGACCGCCGACGGCGTGGTGGAGATGATCCGCACGCTGCAGCTGGTCCGCCGCTCGGCGATGAAGGCTTGCCCCCAGGCGGCCAACCAGCTCCGCGCTGTGCTGGTCACCGCCCGAGCGTCTCCAGGCTGGCCGTCGGTGACCGCCGCCCTTCCGCCCGGCGGCGGCGATCTGCTGGCGCCCACTCCGCTGACCGGGGTGCTGGTCGGCTATGGCCGGGTCTCTACCCGGGAGCAGAACCTCGCCCAGCAGCAGGCCGCACTCACGGCGGCCGGGTGCGCGAAGTGCTTCTTTGACGACCGCCGCGAGGGCGGGCCGCCGGTTGACGACTCGCAGGGGACCGGCCGGTTCCGCCTCCTCAGAGTGGATCTAGGCAGTGCGTCTGCCTCGGCTCAGTGGGTGGTGGTGAGCCGTTCGGACTCCGGCAGCATGCGTAGCTGAGCGGCTAGGACAGCGTCTCGCGGTCCCGTGACGATGACCATGGAGTCATCGATGTGACCCCCGCATGCGGCCAGCGGTGCTTCGCTGGCCATGTCGGGGCAGGCGAGGTAGAGCCATGCAGGTCCGCGCTTGCCGTCTATGGTCAGGGCGTGGGTGCCGGTGGGCTCGGGCGGGTTGTTGGTGTCGAGCCGGTCAATGAATTGCGGTGGCGGTGGGCCGCTGCCCCACGGTGGTGCGCCTCGGCTCCCGGCAAGGGCCAGCTGGTAGTTGATCAGCGTCGCCCAGAGATGATGTACGACCGAGGCGCCTCCGGTGGTGTCGTGGACGGTTGTGACGTCGACGCTCGTGTTGTCGTGGAGTTCGTGGCCGATGCGGACTTCGACTGGTCGGGCACGTCCGAGGTCGCGGGCGGCGCCGTGCGTGTCGACAAGAGTCGTCTCGCTGTGCCGGCCCACCATGTGAGCGCGGTAGCGCGGGGCCTCCAGCATGGCAAATCTCGTCCCGAGCCAGCCGTAGATCTCCTGGGACGTCGGCGTGGAGGTCCATGCCGCACCGGTCTGGCTGGGATTTGACGGTTCGGGGAAATGCGCCATGCTGGAGGCTTCCTCACATCGTTCGTATACGCGTCATAGGTTTCCACTCATGCGCCGCGGCCCATTGCCGCTGCGCTCAGGTGGGACTACAAGTATGCGCTGGCGGAGGGACCGTGGGAGTAGCAGATGGTGCCGTTGGACAGGGTGGCGATGCTGCCCAGCAGCACGTCGGCGTACGCGTAGCCCGGGCCGCTGGAGGTGAAGCCCTTGGTCTTCGCCCAGAAGTGCGTGGGCGTGGACGGATCATTCCAGCTCTTGGTGCTGGCCCCGTAGTTGTCGACGACACCGACCTTCCAGTTGGTGTAGATCGCCCCCGGCCAGCCGGCCCGGATGGAGTAGCCGGTGTAGATGGACGTGTAGTGCTTGCTCGTGTCTACCGCCGTGAAGTAGACGAACGAACTACCGCACTCGCCGGGCAGCTCGTTCAAGGTGGTGAACTCACCCTTCTTCACGGCGTACTCGACGCCCTTGCTGTCGACCCGCACTTCGTAGCCGTTGGCCTCGGCGATCTTGTGGTCGACGCCGACACGCTTCAGCGGCATGACGATGTAGGTGGAGGTCGGGTCGGGCTGCATCGCGGGCGCAGCCGCCTGGGCAACCGCGGGCGAAAGGCCGGCGGCCAAGGCCATACCGGTCACCACCACGGCAGCACGTAGACTTGCTCGGAACCGCATAGGTCCTCCTTCTCGCAGGGGGCTGGGACGTTGCGGCGGATGCGGTGGCTGCGGTGCCCAATCACCGCAGCCACCCATGCATCCGGGCCTGACCTTCGTATCAGACCATCGACAAGCCCCGCTGACTCCTCTGCTCCGCTACGCAGAGCTCAGCGGTCTCAAGGTGCGGAAGCCTCGCGCAGAGTGGTCAACCACGCCGAGCCGACCGCGCTAATTCGCAATCAGACCGTTACTCTTAGTGAAGATCGAACGTAGGGCTAAGTTGATGTGATGCCGATCACATCGACAGGTTGAAGCGTCTCTCTTCGAGAAAACCATCCAGCGATGAATCGCCGTCAGGGCGCTGGGCCGGGGTCGGGCCCCCTGCTGGAGGCGGATCTGGTCGTGGCCGTAGCGGCTGATTGCCAGCCCGGGTATCAGGTCGTCTGTCGGCGGCCCGTCGATGATGATTGCGTCGTTGCCGGCGATGACGTCGCTGAGGCGTTGTCCGTGGGTGAACCGTTCGGCGGTGTCGTAGACCCGGCGAGCCAGGTCGTTGAGCAGACGGTGGGCGACCTCGGGTGGCAGTCCGGCGGTGATCAGTTCGGGGTGTTCGTGGGCGGTGAGCCCGACGATGTAGGCGAACGGGGCGGTGGGGACGGTGCCGTCGTCGGTGGGCAGGACGTACGTGACGGCCCATCCGATGGTGTCGATGATCCGCTCTTGACGCCGGAGGAGCTCGTTGATGTCACGCATGGTCCGTGTCTCCTGGGCATTCGGCGGTGGGGTCTGGGTGGGGTGGCTCGAGGTCGACGAAGCCCCAGAGGTGTTCCATGACCTGGAGTTGCCAGGTGCGGTAGCGGTCGGCGAAGCCGCGGCAGAGTGCGGGCGGGACCGGGCTGCCGGTGTAGGGCAGCGTCGAGTGGCAGATGATGTATCCCGCGTCGCCGCGCGCTTCGCGAACCATCTGCTGGAGCCGGCCGGGGGTGAGGTGCATCGGGTTGCCGGGCTTGAAGATGCAGGTGGCGCATTCGCGGGCGAGCCGGCGGGTTTTGCGCAGTTGCGGGTCGCCGACGCTGAGTCGGGGTGGTCGGTCGACGTCCGGTTCGTCGGCGGCGTCGAACGTGTTGTCCATCGTCAGCTCCTTGTCGTTGCGGCACGGGCCCGCTTGGCGTGGGATGCGGGACCCGTGAGTCCGGGTGATCGGAGTTCTGCGGTGCTGGTGCGGCGTGGTTTTGAGCCGGCGCAGCCAGGTCAGCACCGTGTCGATGTCGGCGCGGTGCAGCCCGTTGTACGGGTCGACCGGGTGGAGCAGGGTGGGTGCGCCGTCGGCGGTGCGCTGGTCGGCGGTGGTGGGGTCCTTGCCGCCGAACTCGTCGTCGAGGACGGCGAGTGGCCGCCGCGCGGCCCAGGCGTACAGGGGGCTGAGTTTGTTCTGGTGGCGAAGCGGACCCCGCCGGTGTGGACGGGGACGTGCGGCCAGGTGGTCGGCAGGCCCAGCCGTGGCGCGATCCATGCGGCGGCGAGGTGGTTCCAGCTGGTGCACCAGACCGGTTGGGCGTGCTCGGCGAGTTCCCGCAGCCAGGGCCCGTGGTCGGGGTTCAGCCAGACGGTGCCGGTGACGTGCCGGCCGTCGGGGGCGGGCCCGTTGTAGCGGTGCGGCCGGTAGCCGAGTGTCTCGGCGTGGGCGGGGTCGGCGGGGTTGAGGACGCCGTCGACGTCGATGGCCACGACGGGGGAGGAGGCGGGGTGCGCCGGTGGTCGGGTGGTGGTCACGGCTGGGCCTGCTCGCTGAGGATCGGGTGCAGGGGCACGGTGAGCCGGTCGGCGGTGCGGCCGGGCCGGTCGGCGGGTTGCCACGTGTCGGCGGCGGCGTGGGTGGGGAACGGGCCGACGGCGGCGAGCCTGCCGTCGGTGCGGTCGAGCAGCACGAGAACGGCGGTGCGGGCGTCGTCGAGGGCCGGCCGCAGAACGTGGGCGAGGTCGGGCGGGAGGTCGACCCAGCCGGTGGCGGGGAGATCCGTGACGGCGGGGTCGTGTAGCGGTACGGGCCTGGTCACGGCGAGGGTGGTGCTGTGGAGCGCGAGTGTGGCGGCGTGGGAGTGGGCTGCGTCGGCGCCGCTGGTGGGGCCGTGGGCGTCGAGGTCGCCGCTGGTGTGGACGGCGAGTAGCGCGTGGGGGTCGCGGATCTCCAGGGAGTCGAGGACGGCGAGGGTGACGGTGTCGCCGGTGCGCATGTCGCGCAGAGTGAGCAGGACCGGCCGTCCGTCCGGGTCGCGGTTCCAGGTGATGGCGTCGAAGTGTTCGCTGGTGACGTCGTGCAGGCGCCGCCAGGCGCGGTTGTCGGTGTCGAAGGGGTGTTCGTCGTCGGTGCCGTAGCGCATGAGGAACTCCTTGTCGGGCAGCGTCGTAGCCGCGCCCCGGGATCTGGATCGGTCGGGGCGCGATGCATGCACGCTTCGATGGCGCGGGATGGTCAAGTCGCGGGGCGGCAGCGCTGCCGTTCGGCATCGGCCCTCCGCGAGATGCGAGGGGGCCGCCTGTGGCAGCCCCCCATTCCAGGCCGGTATGTCGAGGGGTCGCAGTGGGCGGCGCTGCCCGGCAGCGGCCCGGGCAGCGCCGCGGCGCGGGGTGGGACTGGTCGGCTGCCAGCTCGGGGCCCGCTCGGCTGGGGTTCAGGCCTGGGTGAGGGCGGTGACGGCGGCGTCGGCGATCGCCGCGATGGCCTCGGTCGGGTCGGTGACGGTCAGGGTGGTGGCGTGGGTGAAGGTGTGCCCCCAGATCTGGTCCGGGTCGGCCGGTTCGCCGTCGGTGGGCGGGTCGGCGGGGTGGAGCCACAGCACGGCGCAGCCGGCGCGGTGCAGGGTGGTGACGAGTTGCTGGCCGGCGGGGATGTCGTCGAGGTAGCCGTCGGAGACGACGGCGAGCATCCGCAGGGCGCGGCCGTGGCGCAGGTCGAGGAGCTGGTCGGCGACCTTGACCGCTTCCGGGAAGGTGGCGGTCGCCAGCTCGGTGCGCATGTGCAGCACCTGCCGGGGGTAGGTGCGTGGGGGCACCAGGACGGTGGTGCGGTCACCGAACCCGATGGTGGTGGTCGTCGCCTGGGCGCGGCGGGCCGCGTTGGCGAAGATCCACGCGGCCGACGACATCGCCTGCGTGTAGCGGGCCATCGACCCGGACAGGTCGACCAGGACAGCCAGATGCAGGCGGGGCTTCTCCGGCGGCAGCTGGGCGCGCTGCTGCCACGGGGCGGCGGTCGGCATCTGCCCGGCGGCGGTTTGCGCGTCGGCGGTGATGGCGTGGCGGGTCCGCAGCCGACCGGGTGGGATCGGCGAGGGGCGCCGTCCGGGGTCGGGGTGGCGGGTGCGGGCCTGCCGCAGCCGGTTGGCCAGGTCGCGGGCGGCGCGGTGTTCCTGCTCGGTCGGGTCGGTGCGGTCCCACTCGGTGGGTGGGCTGTGCCGGTGGGCGAGCAGCGCCGTCGCGTACTCGGCCGGGGTGACGCCGGCGGCGACGGCGAGGTAGTCGACGAGGGCCGTGGCGAGGCGGCCGGGGAACAGGCCGGCGTCCGGTACGGGGGTGTCGTACTGCTGGTCGGGGTCGATGTCGAGGACCTGACACCACCGGCGGGCCAGGCAGATCATGGTGTCGGCGTCGCTGTCGTCGCAGGTGTGGGCCTCCCGCCAGATGTCGCGCAGTTGCCGCAGGCGCTTGCGTCCGAGGACGCCGGTGACCGCGGCCCGGATGGGGCGGACGTCTTTGCTGGTGACGATGCGGGCGTCGACGCGGGCCAGGAGCAGCGCGGCGAGTTGTCCGGCGTGCCACGCGTCGTCGACGGCGGCGTCGTCTGGGTGCAGGAGGGTTGTCACGACGTGGCGCAGCCACCGGCGGTCGCCGCGGCGGCGGGCGCGTTGGCGTCCTTCGGCCCGGGATTCCTCCAGCAGGTCAGCCACGGTGGCGAGGATCGGCGGGGTGCCGGGCGGGGTGGTCCAGCGGCTGTGCGCGGCGTGCGCGGCGCCGTGCACGAGCAGCCCGTAGCCGGTGGGCACGAGCCGCTTGTGCCGGGCCTTGGCCGGGTCGGCGACGTCCGGGCTGTCGGCGATGTAGGTGGCGTCGACCTCGATCCGGTTGAGGTCGGGGTAGAAGCACTCGGGCGCGTCCCCGGCCGCGCCGGGCGCGACGAGGACGGTGAGGTCGGTACGGCCGGTCAGCAGCGGAACGTGCTGGGTCCACGCCTGCGACCAGGCCCGCCAGTCGGCGGCACCGGCCAGCGGCGGCGGTGTGCCGGGGCGCAGGTGGGTGTGCGGGTGGGACACGGAAGGGCTCCTTCCAGAACGGGGGCGGTTAGCGCTTGCCGAGGGCGAGCGCGGTGACGGGCGTGCCGGTGTGCCGGGACAGGGCGGCGGTGACGTCGTCGCGGGCGTCCTCCGGGGCGATGCCGGCCAGGTTCGCCAGGGCGGCGCTCATACCCAGCTGGTCGCGGACCTTCACGAAGCCGAGCAGTTCACGCAGCTGCGGCGCCCACACGGTCTTGCCGGCGGCGAGGTCGGCGTTGAGGTCGATCGCCGCGGCCACGACCGGCTTGGGGACGCCGAGTTGGCGGGCGAGGTCCCAGTCGGTGGTGACGTGCAGGTGGACGGTGAACCGGGAGGCCAGGGCCTCGGTGAGCACCGCGCCGTGCACGCCCGGGTTGTGGCCGGCGACGATGTAGAACCCGTCGACGGCCTGCACGGTTTCATTGCCGTGCGCGGGGATGGTGACGGTGCCGCGGCCGTCCATGGCCGGGTACAGCACGGCCAGGACGCGGGGCGGGATGAGGGTGGCGTCGTCGACCAGCAGCACCCGCCCCTCCCGCATCGCGGTGACGAGGGGCCCGTGGACGAACTCGTAGCCGCCGCCGGGGACCGGGTTGTAGGAGCCGAGGAAGTCGTCGACGACGGTGTCGCCGGTGCCGGCGACGGTCAGCAGGTCGGGGAACGCCGCCTCGACCATCGCGGTCTTCCCGGTACCGGGCGGCCCGTACAGCAGCACCGGCACCTGCTGGGCGCGCAGCCGCCGCAGTTCCTCGACGTCCCAGCCCCGCCCGAGCCGCCGCGGGTGGTACAGCGTCCCGTTCGGTCGCGGCACCGGCGCGGGCCGGGACTGCCGCCCACCACCAGCGCTGCCGTGGGAGCGGGTGCGGGGTGCGGCGGGCGGGAGGGCGCCGGCGGCGTCGATGCCCGCCTGGGTGATCTGGAACCGGTGGTGCGGGTCGCGGTGGTGGGTGGCGTGCCCGGCGGCGGCCATCTTCTTCAGCGCCTCGAACACCGCCCCGGACGACGGTGCGCCGATCGCCCGGGTGATCTCGCCGACCTTGAGGATCTGGTCGGGGTGGTCGGCCAGGTGCAGGGCAACCTTGCGGTAGAGGTAGCCGGACCGGCCGGAGCCCGCCCCAGTGGTGGGAGTGCCGGCGCCGTTGGCCGGGGCCGGATCGTTCTGCGGTGAACCTGCCGGTGGCTGTGGTGTGGTCATGGGATTGCCTCGATTCGGGGTCGGGCCCGCGCACCCGTCTCCGGGTGCGCGGGCGGTGGGTACCGCACAGCGGAGACGGGCGGGGCCAACCCCTGCCGGCCCCAATCGGGCCGGACAGGTCGGCGACCACACCCCTGGTGGTGCTGAAGGGTTACGGCGACACGTCAGGTCGCCGCTGGTGCGTGCTGGTCGGTGTCGAGGCCGCGCGGGCAGTGGCGGCGCCGACGATGGAACCCCCGCCAGCCCAATCGATCAAGTCGAATGGGTGCGCGGGTGCGGGATTGCGGGAGCGCCGGCTGACTACGTATGCACCGCGGCAGCGGGTAGCGGTGCTGACGACGCGGTCGTGGTCAGTCGGCGCAACCCCGCTCGCAGCCCTGCGGGTCGCACTGCTGTCCCTCGGCCATCCGAGCCAGAGCCAGCCTGTCGCCGTCGTCGAGGTCATCGTGGAACGGCCAGCCGAACCCGTCGGCGAACGCCTTGACCTTGGCCGCCCCGTACATCGGGTAACCGGCGTGCTCCATCGCCGCCACCACGTCGTCGCGGCCGAGGAGCCAGGCGAGTTCACTCAGCTTGTCCACCGACCGGCTCGCCGAGCTGCCGCGATGGTCAAGGATCTTCCCGACAGCGAATCGCAAGTAGTCCCGGGCATAGGCCTCGTGGTCGACCCGCCGGGTCCACTCGCCCGGGTGTCGAGGGGCGACGACCTGGCGGGCATGGTCCAGATCGAGTGCCCCCACGAGCACCTCCTCCCGAAAGCCGACGATGTCACCGCGGTTGGCCCGCAGAGCCCAGACCCGGGTGACGATCTCCTCCTGAGTACGGACGGTCACTGATTTCCTTCCTGTCGGCCCCACCCGTCGAGGTAGGGCATCGGTGGGCATGCCGGCCTATGCGTTGTCCGTGTCGGGCAGGTCGCCGACCACCCGGTCGCAGACGTACGGATCGACGGCCTCCCAGCACCAGCTGCGGCCCATCACCACGTAGCGGCCATCACCGTCCGCGGTGATGCGATCGATGGCGTCCGGGTCGCCGGACAGGGCACGCTGGTCGGCGACGAGGACGTCACCCTCGAAGGACAGACCGGCCAGCGCTTCGTCGACCTGCCGGTCCAGGTCGCCGACCGGCACACCCTGCTCGCGCAGACTGTCGCGGTACTGGTCGCGGTGGCGCTGCTGGTCGGCGACGATCGCCTCCGCCACGTCGCGGGTGCAGGAGAACACCTCCCACCCGTTCCAGTAATCGATCAGGATGCCGACGAACCCGACCTCGACCCGGTCGTCGCCGTCAGGGCCGGTGGCGCGCGCCCAATCGCCAGCGAACACACCGACACCGCCGATACGGACCCGGTCGGGGTGCAGGTGGGACACATCCGTGCCGGTGGGGCTGGCCGCGACGTGACACAGTTCCGCGACGCGGTCGGTGACGGCGGTGTCGTAGGCGTCGCGGTAGACGGCCATCGCCTCGTCGCGCTGCGGGAGGCGCAGCCCGAACCAGCCCGCGCTGTCGCCGGTGGCGGCGGCAAACAGCTCCCACCCGGCGACGTCGACCGGCTCTCCGACCGCGGAGAAGCGGGGCAGAGCGTCGAGGACGGCAGGATCGCCATCGTGGATGCCGGCCAGGACCCGGCGCGCGGCCAGGCGGCTGTCACCGCCGACCCGGGCACCGATGGTGCCCTGCGCCCACCACTCGGCGACGGTCCGTCCGGCCTCGGCGCCGGCGGCGCGCATCCGCTGCAGCGCGGCGGCCCATCCGGCGGCCTCCGCAACCTGATCATCGGGCGGCGGCGGCGGGGTGGTGGTGACCGGTGCGATGCGATCCCCGGCGTCGAGGCACATCGCCAGCGTCGAGCCGCTGTCCCAGGTGACCTCCACGACGTTGTGCCGCTGGTCGTGACGGCGGACAGTCCCGGTGTCACCGGGCCGCAACCGGGTGTACGGGTCGCTGGTGTGGACCAGGGCGACACGCTGGCCCGCCTCGTAGCTGATCATGGCGGTCTCCGATCGGTCGTCGGGGCCGGTGGAGGGGCCACCGTCGTCGGTGGCCGTGGACGGCGGGCGGTCGGCGCTCACCGGGTTTCGCCCGCCGTGTCGCCCGTGATGGGGTTCTGCGGTGGCCAGGGCTTGCGGGTGACGTGATCGCCGAACATCGGGTCGCTGGCGACCGAGGAGCCGCAGCGGACGCAACTGGTGACGGTGTCGTAGCCGTAGCCGGCCATGGACGGCACCTCGACGTGGTCGATCTCGTCGACCGCGCCGCAGACGCTGCACACCGTCATCTCCGGACCGCCCCCGTCCCCGGCGGGCGCGGTGACGAACAGGTCCTCGACCGGGTCGAGGTGGTGCGCGCTGTGCCGCAGCCAACGACCGTGGATCGTCGCCTCATACACCACCAGGCGCCGCTGCTCGAGGTGCAGCAGATACAGCCACTCCAGGGCACCGCCGACGTCCTCGCGCAGCGCGCCCCGCCGAACGGTGGCGTCCTCGATGACGACCGGGTAGCCCAGGCCGGGCACAGGCGGCTGCCGGTCCCAGCGCCGGGGCTTGGGGTTGACGGCGAGGGACCACCAGTCGTGGGCCAGCAGCGCGGCGGCCATAGCATTGGTGTTACGGCTGAACGTGTCGGTCCAGATCCGGCGCAGCAGCGGCACCAGAACCTCCGGACTCTCACCGAACTGGATCAATCGGGCGGTGTAACTGCCGCGGATCGCGGCGACACCGATCAGCGTTGGTGTACTCACGTGCCTTCCCTCCTCAGGAATGCGTGGATGGGGTTGCGGCGGCCGTCCCAGGGCGGGCCGACCGTCGAGCTTGGGTGCCAGGGACTCGCCGGCCTCACTCATGGTTTTCGCGGGGAGGCGGCGGTACTCGAACCCCGCGGTATCGCGCCCACCGAACCGCGCCGATGGGCAGGAGGCGACGGCTCAGGCGGGCATGTCGGCGGCCGGTATTACCGTGCGTGGATGGCTCCGCGGATCGAGGACATTGGTGACATCGCAACCGCACTGCGGGGTACTGCTCTGCACGGCCATCCCGTAGAGGAAGGGCCCGGTCACACCTTCGTGGTGGAAGAGGTCGATCCTGGCCTGCTACTCGATGCCTGGCAGGCGGCTCAGGCGGCCATGCCTGTTACAGGCCGCTGGCCGGTGTTCACGCTGCCAGGCGTCCTCGGCCACGAACCAGATGCCGATGAGCTCGCCGACCTGGACCAGGTGGCTCGGACGCTGGATCCGTGGTCGGTGTATCGGCGATACCGCAGGGATGACGTCCAAGACCAGGAAGACGTTGAACGCTATGTCCAGACGTTTCTGGGTGACGACATGGTCACCAGGGCCATCGAAGAGCTGACCCCGCCCACCACGTCGGCAGCCCTGCAGCGGTGGACCTACGACACCCTCATCGCCGATGGGCAGCTCGCCTCCCGAGCCTTCAGCGGGTCCGAGTACCTCGTCGGCGCCGCCCGATGGCACACCCCGCCGCAAGTGCAGCTGGTGCTGCTGCCCACGACGTCGCAGTGGCTGGCCCCCGCCTGGGTGCCCTACTTCGGAGCCGACCGCGACAAGGGTGTCGCCGCATTGGCAGCAGCGATCTGGCAGTGGGAACAGCGGTGGGGCGCCGCCCTGGTCGCCGCCTGGGGAACCATGCTGCAGTTCACCGCGCAACGCCGGCCGCACCCCGGTCCGCAGGCATGGGAGCTGGCCAAGGAGCAGTTAGCCGTCGGTGGCAGCTTGCAGTGCGAACAATGGCAGCTCGCGATCGCCCTCACCCGAGGCGACGCATGGTTCCTGCACGACCGCCCCTGAATCACGTCGATCGCCCGAGCGGGGCGTTCTGAGCGGCCATGAAGGGCACCGGGTCGATCGCACCGTTCGGGCTGGCATCGCCGTGGCGGTGCACCTCGTAGTGCAGGTGCGGGCCGGAGCTGTGGCCGGTGGAGCCGACAACACCGATGGGCTGCCCGGCGACGACCGGCTGCCCGACCGTCACCATCGGCGGCTGGTCCATGTGGCAGTAGCGGGTGAGCAGCCCACCGGCATGGTCGATGTCGACGTACCAGCCGCAGCCGCGCGTGAGAACGGGGTCGCCGTCGCGGTCGCAGCCCCATCCGCCGCCGGTGTCGGCGTGGACGGCGTTGCAGCGGACGGTGCGGACGGTCCCGGCGGATGCCGCGCGGATGATCGTGCCGCGCGGGGCGCTGAGGTCGACGCCGTCGTGGCCCGGTCGATCGCCGGTGCGGAATCCGGATCCGACAGGGGCCAGGACGGGCTGCGTCCAGGGGCCGGTGGTCCCGCACCCGACCAGGCCGCCGGTGTCGGCGATCGCGGTGACCAGCTGGGTGGCCGGTCCTTCCCATGTCGCGTAGGCGTCGGGAAAGGCGTTGATCTGCACGGCCTGGGCGGCCTCGGTCAGCGGCATCGCCTGCCAGCCGTCGACGGCCTGCAGCCTCTGGTAAAACCTCGTTGCTGCGTACTGGGGATCGTGCAGCTGTTCCGGTGTGCCCCAGCCTTGGGAGGGGCGCTGTTGGAACAGGCCGACCGAGTCGCGGTCTCCACCCGGGGTGTTGGTCAGGGAGGATTCCTGCATCGCAGTGGCCACGGCTATGACCCAGCCGCGGGGCGGGACGCCCAGGCGCATGCCGACGGTGGTGATGGTGGCGGCGTTGCCGACCTGCTCGGCGTTCCAGTCACCGATCGGAGCGATCCCGCCCAGGGCGGGGCCGCGGGCGGCCGACGGGGCGGTGGGCGTGACGCTGGTAGTCGGCCCGCACGCGCCGGCGCCGCCGCCGCCGAAGATCATGGTGGTGGCCAATCCGGAGCACAGCAGCAGGACGCTGGCGACCGCGATGGCGATCCAGGACAGCACGCGGATGGTCATGACTGGTTGCTCCTTTGAGGAAGGGCAGGCGGCGGGAGCGGGTCGGGCGCGGGGACGGCGAAGGCCGAGCGGGGCCTGGACAGGCGTCGCGCGGCCTTCGGGCGGGGCGTGGAAATCAGCGGGCGAGAATGGCGACTTTCTCGCCGTGCAGCAGGGGCGCCCCGTCGGGGCCTTTGATGTGGGCGTTGATCCAGATGCGGTAGGGGTGGCCGTCGCGGTCGATGAGGCGTCGCCAGTGGCCGCGGACGACGAACCGCACCCGGTAGTGCCACTTGGGCTCGCCGTCGGTCGGTTCGGCGAGAGGGCTGGTGCGGCGCAGCATGACCACGCGGGTGTCATGGCGGATGCCGGCCCGTACGGCGCGGCGCCGCGCGGCGCGGTCCAAGGGGGCGGCGGCCACGGTCGCGAGGGGTTGAGCCTGGATACGCCAGAAGGCATAGGCGACAGCGGCGCAGGCCCGCATCGCGGTCGTGGTCTCGTCAATACAGAACCGGCCGTCGGGCGCCGGTTCCCAGTCGCGGTCGTCCCCGTTGAGGACCGGCAGGTCGGGGCGGGGGTCAACGGGCCGGCCGATGGGGATCTCGGTGACATCGGTCAGCACGTAGGGGCCGAACTGACGGGCGAGATCCGGCCGGGCAGCGAGCTGCGCACGACGGCGCACCGCCGCCGGGTCGTGCGCGTCGTGGTGGTCGGCCCAGCCGGCGACGGCCCAGAAGAACCGACCGCTGCTGGTGCTGGTGGTGCGGGCCCAGGTGATCGCCCCGATCGAGGAGACCTCACCGCTGAGGCCGCGGTGGTAGATCGGTTCGGGAAGGAACAGCACCCCGCCGTCATCGGGGGCGACGTCGGCGGGAAGCACCTCGCCGGTCAGGTCGAGGGCCGCCGCGGCGGCGGCGATGATCGCGGTCATCGCGGGGGCGATGACATACGGCTCGCCGAATCGCCACGGGTTGGCGGTGATGGCACGCACCGCGTCGAGGACCTTCGCCATGCCCCCGGAACTGGGACTGGGGTGGTCGGCGAGACGGCTGCCGAAGAACGCCTGCAGGTACTGCGCCGCAAGCGGACTGCGGTGATAGTCGACCATGCGGATGCGCAGGTCGACGGCGGTGCGGGCGTAGCCGGCGAGTGTGTCGTTCGGTAGGAAGTTCACTAGTTCTGCCTCCAGGGTGCGTGCTCAGGCGGCCGACGCCGCCACGGGTGGACGCCGGTGAAGCCGGGATTCCGGCAGCACCGCGCCCGGTACGGACGCGGGCCGCATCACGGGTGCCGGCGAGTGGGCCGGGGTGAACCAGCCGGTCAAGCGACGCGGCACGGCGGGCACGGGGGCGCGTCCGCGTGCGGTCCCGGCCGGACGCGGCGAAGGCGGCGGAGCGAGTGCGGTGGTGGCGCGGCGGGCGCGTTGTTCGGCGTGCCGGGCTGTGCGCAACGCCCAGCAGGGGGCGTACTGCCGGCGGCACTGCAGGTTCCTGCAGGCACCATCGGATCCCAGTTGATGGGCGGCGGCGACGTCGACCGCGAGCGCCCACAAAAGCCTGTCGGTGACGTCCTCCGGTACAGAGGTGCGGTCGCTGGGACGCCGGCTGCGGTCCTCGGGGTCTGCGGGGTGTGCCATGCGGGTGGCCCTTCGGTCGGCGGATCGCGGGCATGCACGGTCGCCGCCCGACTCGCGCCGGGGCCTCTGGAAATGCTGCCGCCCGGACGACGGACGACGACCAGCACTGATCGACGCTCATCTCTCGATGAAGGTCAAGTCGTGTCGGACGGGTGAGACGTTGCCCGCCCGACACGGCAGTGAGGAGTCGCCGCTCAGGTGGCCTGCTCGGGATCCAGGCGCACGCGGGTGGGGTCGACGGTGATGAGCAGTTGGCGGAAGACGTCAGGCAGTGGCGGCGGTTGTTGCCGCCGAGTGGGTCGATGGAGACGCCGACGCTGCCGTAGGGCAGTGGTGGTGGCTGGCCCGATGACCCAGGGCCGCTACTTGCGATGATCAATCAGCCAACATGGGCTGGCGACCGGAACGCGGCATGAGCGAACGCGCCTTCACACGGTCCCTCGGTCCGAGCCTGGCGTGCCTGAGAAGTTGTTCGACCACCCAGGCCTGCCGGTGCCGGGAAGGCGACCACTGCGTGAGCCGGGATGTACTCATCGGCGCCACCGGCCAACTGGCGGAAATTGCTGACCGCCGGCCCGGCACCCCACCGCCGTACGCGCTCCGGTCGGCTGACCGCCGGCCACCGGCGCCCGTCCGTGACCGTGCGGAAAGCCGGAAACGCGTTTCTCCGATTGGCGTTCGCTCCGTAGGATCTCCGGCGATCAAGGGGGATGAAGCGGTGGGCGATTTCCAGCAG
>NZ_JBAKHP010000019.1:0-116076 GCF_036902745.1 Micromonospora sp. CPCC 205554
GGCAGCGGCGGCCGGCGCGGCGCCGGCGAGCGCGCCCGCGGCGGCGCCGCCGAAACCGAGCACCAGCGCGCCGACCGCACCGGCCCGGACCACGCCGCGCCGGGAGATCTCGGTGTCGACCACGTCCCCGAAGTACGGGTTGTCGGTCGGGTTCGGCACCGGGTGGTCGCACGCGTTGCCGCACCGGTACAGACAGGTCATCGCGTCGCGGCTGCCGTGGCGGGTGCCACCCAGCAGCGGAAGCAGGCGAGGCCGGTCGCTCATGTGGTGGAGCCTCCTGATCTCAACGTCGGAAGGCGCGCGGGGGATCGGCTCGCGCGCTCACCCGCCGGACGCTGCCAGGGCACGGTGAGCGGCGATCGGCCCGGACCTGAACCGGACGTGAACAGCTCCGCGCTGACCTGCGGATGAACCGTTCGGCGTCACGGCACGTATGGAAGGGCGAACGCATCGCCGGTTTCCCCGCCGCCGGAAGCGAGGTACCGCCATCAGCGACCACGACGCCCAACTGCTGCGCGCGCTGCACGACGAGCATGCCGACGCGCTGTACGCGCACGCCCTGCGGCTGGTCAACGGCGATCGGCCCCGGGCCGAGGATCTCGTGCAGGAGACGCTGCTGCGCGCCTGGCGGCACCCCGAGTCGCTGGATCCGCGACGCGGCTCGGTACGCGCCTGGCTGTTCACCACCGCGCGGAACCTCGCGATCGACGCCTGGCGGCGGCGCTCGGCCCGGGTCGGCGAGGTGTACACGGACGAACTGCCGGAGACCGCCGAGACGGTCGACGAGACCGAGCGCGCGGTGGAGGCGTGGACCGTCGCCGAGGCGCTCAACCGGCTCAGCCCGACCCACCGGGAGGTGCTGGTCGAGTGCTTCTACCAGGGACGTTCGGTGGCGGAGGCGGCGGCGCGGCTGGGCGTACCACCGGGCACGGTGAAGTCGCGTACCCACTACGCGCTGCGCTCACTACGGTTGGCGCTGGCCGAGATGGGGGTGACCGGGTGACACGCTGCGAGTTCGCGCACGACGACGGGGCGTACGTGCTCGGCGCCCTCGCCCCGGCGGACCGGGTCGCCTACGAGCGGCACCTGGCCGGGTGTGCGCAGTGCCGGGAGGCGGTGGCGGAGATCGCCGTGCTGCCCGGCCTGCTGGGCCGGCTCGACCCCGCCGGGCTGGAGCAGTTCCTGGAGGTCGGGCCGGAGACGTCGCGGGTGCCCGCGCTGCTCGACGCCGCGCGCGAGCGCAAGCGCCGCGAGCGGTCCCGCTCCCGCCGACGGTACGCGCTGACCGCGCTCGCCGCCGCCGCGCTCGCGGTGCTGGCGG
Organism: Micromonospora sp. CPCC 205554; assembly: GCF_036902745.1. Lineage (NCBI taxonomy): Bacteria > Bacillati > Actinomycetota > Actinomycetes > Micromonosporales > Micromonosporaceae > Micromonospora > Micromonospora sp. CPCC 205554. The sequence goes on from NZ_JBAKHP010000019.1 coordinate 1,322, forward strand.
GCGTCGGGGTGGGGCTCGTGCAGTCGCCGGCCGAGCCGTCGAAGCCGCCGGTGGCGCTGGCCTCGATGCGGCCGGTGGCCGGGACGGTGCCGGTGCACGCCGAGGTGGGGCTGACCGAGACGCCGTGGGGCACCGAGGTCACCATGCACTGCGGGTACGACAGACGGGCCGGGCACCGGGAGGCGTACACGTTCCGGCTGGTGGCGCACGGCCCGGACGGCGCGACGGAGCAGATCGGCTCCTGGCTCGCCGCCCCCGGCGACGACCTGCGCTTCTCCGGCGTCACCCGCTTCACCAAGGGTGAGCTGGTCCGCCTGGAGCTGCTCCGAGGAACAAACGCCCCCGTCCTGGCCTACGACCTCCGCTGACCCCGCCCACCCTTCCTCTCCCGCCCTTCCTCTCCCCGTTGATCTTGCACTTTCGGCCCTCGGCGCGGGTGGTTCGCCCCTTTCGCCGGGGCAGCAAGTGCAAGATCAGCGAGACGGGGCGGGGGTGGGGGCGGCCGGGGTGCGGGCGGCTGCGCGGGTTCGGTGGGAGTGGCGCAGGGCGTCGGCGGTGAAGACGACCAGGGCGAGCCAGACCAGGGCGAAGCCGGCCAGCCGGGCCGGTGGCATCGGCTCGTGGAAGATCAGCACGCCGCAGCCGAGCTGGAGGATCGGCGCGAGGTACTGCAACATGCCGACAGTGGACAGCGGCAGCCGGTTCGCCGCACCGGCGAACAGCAGCAGCGGGATCGCGGTGGCGGCACCCGCCAGCACCAGCAGCGCGGTGTGCCCGGCCGAGACGTGCCCGAACGTCGAGTCGCCGCGCGCCGACAGCCACCCCAGGTACGCCAGTGCGGGCAGCGCCAGCACCGCCGACTCGACGAACAGCCCCTCCGTGGCGGGCAGCGCGAGCCGCTTCTTGACCAGGCCGTACCCGGCGAAGCTGAACGCCAGTGTGAGCGCCAGCCAGGGCAGGCGGCCGTAGTCGACGGTGAGCACCGCCACCGCGAGCGCGCCGACACCGAGTGCGGCCCACTGTGCCCGGCGCAGCCGTTCCCGCAGCACCAGGACGCCGAACAGCACCGACACCAGCGGATTGATGAAGTAACCGAGCGCCGTCTCCACCACCCGGTCGGAGTTCACGCCGTAGATGTACGTGCCCCAGTTGACGGCGATCAGCGCGGCGGCGAGCCCGATGCCGGCGAGCGCCCGGGGACGCCGGGCCAGCTTGCGCAGGAAGCCGGCGTGCCGCGAGGCGGCCAGCAGCAACGCCACGAACGCCACCGACCAGAGGATCCGGTGCGCGAGGATCTCCACCGGCCCGGCCGGGCGCAGCAGCTTCAGGTAGATCGGGAAGAAACCCCAGATCAGGTACGCGCCGACGCCGTACAGGTAGCCGAGCCGGAGCTGGTTCACCGCTCCACCGTAAGTGGTGGATCGCTTTCCTGGTCCTTATCGGTGACCGGCGTCACCCGCTGATCCAGCTCCATCCACCGATCCGGCGCGACCGGCCGGAAGCCGATCTTCGCGTAGACCCCGTGCGCGTCGAGCGTGGCCAGCAGGATCCGGCGTACGCCCAGCTCGCCCAAGTGGTCGCGGACCGCGCCGGCCAGCCAGGTGCCCAGCCCGCGGCCCCGCTCGGCCGGGTCCACGTAGACGTCGCAGAGCCAGGCGAACGTGGCCCCGTCGGTGACCACCCGGGCGACCGCCACCTGCCGTCCGTCGCCCGGCCGGTAGACGCCGAAACCGATGGAGCCGGCGAACGCGCGCGCCACCGTCTCCCGCTCCCGCCCCAGCGCCCAGTACGCGTCGGTGGCGAGCCAGACGTGCACCCGGTCCAGGTCGATCCGGTCGGGGTCGGTGCTGATCTCGTAGCCGTCTACGCGGGTCAGGGTGAACACGCGGCCGAGGCTAGTACCGCCACCCGGCCCTCTCGCCAGCCAATTCCCTCCTGCTGGCCTGGTGGCCCCGGCGGGTCGCCGCGGCGACCCGCCGGAGCCCGGTGTCAGTCGCGGTCGAGGACGGCGCCGAGGATCCAGGTGACGATGCCGACGAAGAGCGCGCCCAGCACCGCCTCCGGCCAGAACCCGTCCACGTGGAACGGCAGCCCGGCCTCACCGGCGATCCAACTGGTGAGCAGGAAGAGCAGGCCGTTCACCACCAGCGCGATCAGGCCGAGGGTCAGCAGGTAGAAGCCGCACCCCACGGTCTTGATGATCGGCTGGAGCACCGCGTTCACCACGCCGAAGATGACCGCGACGAGCACCAGCGTGATCACCGTCTCGGTGGCCGAGTCGGAGTCGAGCGAGATGCCCGGGATGAGCAGGGTGGCGAGCCAGAACGCCACCGCCGTCGAACCCACGCGAATCAGAAGGCCCTTCAGGAAATCCATGGCCGGGATCGTGCCACGGCCGTACCACCAGGGGAAGCTGCCGTGCCGGGACTGTCGGGCCTGCTGGGCGCGCGCGGGGATCGCGCCTCAGTGGCGGGCCGGGCGACCGACCAGTTGCGACTCGACAGGTGTGGGCGAGAGCAGCGCCCAGCGCAGGGCCCGCCGGTTGACCACCGCCACCATGTCGTCGCGGATCCGGGTCAGCCACTGCGCGGAACCGCCCAGGCCCAGCGCCGCGCCCGCGAGAGCGGCCTCGTCCGGGTCGAGCGGCTGAAGGATCGCCAGGTCCGCGCGGGCCAGCGCGGCTGTGTCGGCCGCGGTCAGCTCGTCGCGGACCACCAGCACCGACTGCCAGGCGGCTGCCGGTCCGGCCTCCGGCGGCACCGGGCCGGCGTCCACCACCACCAGCAGCGGGTGCAGCGGCGAGCCGGGCGCGCCACCGGCCGGACGACCCGGTGGGAGCAGCGGTACGCCGCCACCGACCGTCCCGACACCCCGCACGAACGGTTCCCAGAACCGGGGTCGGCCGGTCTGCACCACCACGCGCGCGCCGAGCGCCAGTGCCCGCAGCACGAGCAGTTGCGCCGCGGCCACGCCACCGACGAGCAGCACCCGGGTCGTGGCCGGCCGGAACAGGCGGACGGTGAGCGCGGCGCCGTGCCGGTTCGCGCCCACCATCAGGCCGGCGGCGGCCGGGGGCAGATCCAGCGCGGGCGGGGGCGACCCGGCCGGTGGCGCGGCCCCAGCGCTCACCGCGAACGGCAGCGTGGCGGCCAGCCCGGCCAGGTGCTCACCGTCGAGCCGGCGCAACTCACCGCCGACGTCACCGGCGACCCGGCGCAACGTGCGTTCCGCCGTCGACAGTTCGGCCGCACTTCCGGCCGCCACCCGCACCGTCAGCTCTGCCGGGACCGGCCCGGTGCCGGTGCGCGGACCGACCGTGAGCGCGACGGTGGTGGCGGTGGCCGGCAGCGCGAGCAACCGGCCCACCAGCCCTCGCGCCGCCTCGCCGCGCGGATCCGGCCACCGGCGCAGTCGCCAGGTGGCCTGGGCCAGGCCACCCACGGTCAGCAGCGGCCAGGTCTCCCGCACCGGGGCGCCGGGCTCGTGGTGGGCCAGCTCGGCGATCACCCGCAGCGCCGCGTCGCCACCCAGGGGCCGGGCGGTGAGCGGGGTGAGCCGGCGGACGAGCCGTCGCAGAGTGCCGGACAGCGCCCGCAGCAGCTCCTGATCCGGCCGGCCGTCGGCGCGCAGCACCTGGACGGCCAGCACCACGCGCGCCCGCCCGGCCACCCGCCCGTCGGTGAGCTGGCGGTACGACGTCCCGGCCGGACCACCGGCGACAGCGGGCGCGGGTGCGGGCGAGGACGAGAACACCAGTTGCAACCGGATCGCGGGGGCGTCCGGGCCGGCCGGCGGAAGCAGGTCGAACGGCGTGGGCAGCTCGTACGTGTGGTCGCCGAGCAGGTCGTCCGGGTCGCCCAGCTCCAGCAACGCGGTCAGCCCGGCGGCGTCGTGCAGCACGGCCGCGCCGCCGGACGCCTCCGTCGTGCCGACCACCGCGCCCGGCCGGAGCAGCTCCAGCAGCGCCGCCGGGTCGGCCGTCGGTGGCAGGGCGCGCCGCCGGGTCAGGTAGGCGGCGGCGGTGACGAGCCACTCGTGCAGCCAGCGGCCGCGCACCCGTACCCACGCGGCGGGCAGCAGCAGGGCCGCCGACAGCAGCGCGACGGCCGTCGGCACGACACCCCGCCCGACGGCCGCGATCAGCACTGCCGCCGCGACCTGGGTCGCCACGATCTGGCCGGCGCGCAGCCGCGCGGTCGGACGGCTCGTCCACTGTGGCGTGCGGACCACGACGGGCGCGGGCCGCTCGGACGTGCTCGCGGTCACCGCACCTCCTCGCCGGGCCTCCGTGTGACGCCGCCGTGGCTCATCGTAATGGGCGAGTTGTCCACAGGGGAGCCCGAAGGGGTAGCAGAACCGGAGTCGGACGGCTACCGTCAGCGACGAAATCGTCGAGTTGCGTGTCCGCCGCCGCCAGGCTTCCCCTCCGCCGGCCCCGGACCCCCGCCGACGAGTCCACGGTGGTCACACGGTGGCCAGCCACGACCGAGGAGACGAGGTGACGTCCGGGATGTCCCAGACCCAGGCAGAAGCCGCAGTGATGCAGCAGACCGCCGCGAAGTTCGAGCAGGTCGACCAGTCGCTCCAGACCATGCTCAGCGGCCTGATGGCCGAGCTGGAGGTGTTGCAGCAGGCCTGGCGGGGCGCCGGTGGGCGTTCGTTCGCGCAGGTCAAGCAGCAGTGGGCGCAGGACCAGGCCGCCTTGCAGCGGGCACTGCGCGAGACCGCCACCGCGATCCGCACCGCGGGCCGGCAGTACGACGTCTCCGACACCGAGGCCGCCGGCCGGGTGGCGGGCACCAACCGCGGCATCCAGCTGCCGCTCTGACAACCGGAAGGATCGAATCCATGGAGCACGGTGTGCTGGTCGTCAACTTCGCCGCCCTGCAACAGGCGGGCGCCGACATCCAACGCGCGTTGTCCACCCTGGAGAGCCAGCTCGGCCAGCTCGAACGCGACGCCGCTCCGCTGGTGGCGAGCTGGAACGGCGAGGCCCGCGAGGCGTACGAGGTGCGGCAGTCCCGGTGGCGGGCCGCCTCCCAGGATCTCCAGGCGATGCTGCGTGACATCAAGCTCGCGGTCGAGGACTCCGCGACCGACTACCTCGACACCGAGAAGCGCAACGCCAACCTGTTCCAGTGAACCGGCGCCGCGCGGCCCGGGCAGGTGACCCGGGCCGCGCGGCTTCGCGCGTGACCGGCGGTCATCGCTGAGCTGCCGGGCCGGCCGGGTCGGCCGCCCGCCAGCGTCTGCGCGCGCCGCGCGGCAGCACCAGGGCGAGCGCCGCCACGAGTGCCACCGCCCCGCCCGCGACGGCGGCGGCCAGGAGCGCCCGGTCCCGGGCCGTGTCCCGGCGAGTCTGGCGGGCCAGGGCGGCCGGATCCGGCCGGTCGGCGGGAAGCGCCGCGCCCGGCCGGGTTCGCGAGTCCGTCGCGCCGGCCGACTCGGTCACCGCCCGGTAGGGGTTGAGCACCCCCGCGCCGTAGCCCGCGTCCCGCCCCGGCGCCGGGTCGGCGGCGGCCACGATCCGCCCGGCCACCTCGTCCGCGCTCAGCCGGGGCCGGTACTGGCGCAGCAACGCCGCCGTACCCGCCACGAACGGAGCGGCGTAGCTGGTCCCCTCCGCCCGCTGGTGTCCCGACCGGGGCGCCGCCATCAACACCTCGCTACCCGGGGCGACCACGTCCACGTACGAGCCGGTCTGGGAGAACGCCGAACGTGTCCCGTCCCGCCCGATCGCGCCGACGCCGAGCACCCCGTCGTACGCCGCCGGGTAGGGCCGGGGATCACCGTTGTCGTGCAGATTCCCGGCGGCGGCCACCACGACCACGTCCCGCCGCACCGCGTAGGCGACGGCGGCGCGTACGGCCGGGTCGTCCGCGTACAGCACGACGGAGAGGTTGAGCACGTCGGCGTCGTGGTCCACGGCCCAGCGGATGGCCCGGGCGAACCCGGCCGCGTCGACCGTGCGCCCCGACTCCCGCCCCTCGACGACCTGCTGCTCACTCACCCGTACCGGCAGGATGTGCGCGTCCGGCGCGAGACCGCGGAACGCGACGCCCGGCTGCGGAGCGGCGGCGATGATGCTCGCCACCCCGGTGCCGTGGCCGGCGCAGTCCCGGGTGCCGTCCCCGCCCCGGTCGAGGAAGTCGGCGCCGTCGAGAACCCGGCCGGCCAACTGCGGGTGGGACCGGTCCACTCCCGAGTCGACGACCGCGACCACGACCCCGGCGCCCGTCGCGAGCGGGGTGAGCCGGTCCGGGGCGTACCGCTGCTGCGGCCACGGCTGGTCGGCCACCGGCCGGGCCGGCGCAGGCGGCGAGGGGCAGCCGGCGGGCGCGTGTGCCGCCGCCGGAGCGGCCGGAACCGCTGCGACGAGGAGTGTCGCCAGAGCGGCCACGGCGGGGTACGCGACCGACCGGGACATCGACGACCTCCGTAACGTGTCGGCTCCGGAACGGGATGTTAGCGGCTCGCTGACGTCGGGGCCGACCGTCGATGGCCAGAAGTCCTGATCTTGCTGCCACCTTGTAGGTTGTAGGCGATGCCTGTGGCCTGTTCGCGGAAGGAGAGGTGGCCGTGACCGGATGGGAGCCGGCCACCGAGGCCGAGGTGGCGATGCGGGACGCGCTGCGCGCGCAGGACCAGCAGCAGTACTTCCGGGTGCTGACCCGCGTCGATCTCCTGCTGCCGGTCGCGAGCGGACCGACAGCCGGATGGGGCACCTGGACCTCCGGGGGTCGCACCCACGTGCTGGCCTTCACCTCCGTCGCCGCGCTGCGCGCGAGCCTCGGGGAGAACGCGGGGCCCACCCGCCGCGTCCCCTACCCGGATCTGGCGGCCGGCTGGCCCAACCCCGAGTGGTGGCTGGCGGTCAATCCCGGCCTGCCGATCGAGGGCTACCTGCCCGCCTGGTACGTGGCTCAGCTGTCCCGGGGCGACGTCCGGCTGCCCGGCCGCACCATGGGCGCCCGTGCCCGGCTGGAACGGGTGGAGAACGCCACCCGGGGAGCCCGGAACGCGGTGCCCGAGGCCGCGCCCCGTCCGGCGGCCGTGCCCGTCCCGCCGGCTGCTGTCACGCCTGCTCCGGTGCCTTCCGCCGCCGTCCCGCCGGCCGCTGTGCCGCCTCCGCTCGTGCCGCCGCCCGCGGTGCCGCCTCCGGCTGTTCCGCCTCCGGTCGTGCCGACGGTTGCCGGCGCGCCCGGCCGGGACGAGCGGCTGATGAAGACCGACGAGCCGCCCACGGTGCCGATGCGGGCCGCCTCGGTCCTGGGGCGGCGGATGCCCACCGTGCCGCCCCGCCGCCGGGCGCCGGACGGCGACGTCCCGAGCCGGACCGCCCCCGGCACCGAGTCGGATACGGACGCCCTCGACGGCTGGCTCACCGATCTGCGCCGCCGGCCGGACGAGCCGGACCCGTTCGCCACCGCCCCGGCGGCACCCGTCGACGAGCCACCGGATGCCTCCGCGCCGCCGCCGTCCCGCTCCTTCTTCGAACCCTCGTCCGGTGGCCGCTCGGCCCGGCGCCCGTCGCCGCTGGACCCGTCGCGCCGGGCCGGCGACCGGGCCACCCCGCCGACGCGGTTCGCCGGCGGGCAGCCGTTTCCGCGCCGACGGCCGCTGAACGAGCCGGTACGCGAGGGCCCGACCCACGCCTTCCCGACCCGGACGGACGAGCCGTCGCGAGTGCCTCGGTCGGAGGAGGCGACTCAGGCGTTCCGGCCGACCCGCCCGTCCGAGGACGCCACCGAGGCGCTGCCCCGGCGGCACGCCGGACCGGCCACCGCGGCGGACGCCGGCCCCGCTACCGCCGCCGCTGCTGACGGATGGGAGACCGCCCCGGGCGGCACCGAGGGCGAGACGACGCGGTGGGAGACGATCGACGAGCCGGTGGAGGAGCTGCCTCCGTCGATCGCCGAACCGGTCTCCGCGCCGCCCGCCTCACGCCGCGACTTCACACCCATCGTCATCGAGGGCACCGTCATCGAGGCCCGCGACCTGACCGAGCCCGCGCCGCCCTGGTCGGCGCAGCCGACCGGTCCGGTGCGCGCGGAACCGGCCGAGAGGGCGGCCACGCCGTTGGCCGGCACCACCGACCCGACGGTGCCGCTTCCCGTGGACCCGCCGGTCGCCGACGACACGGTGAACCTCACCGAGCCGACGCCGGCCCATGCCGGGGCCACCGGCGCCACGGACCGGAGTACGCCGCGCGACGAGCCGGCCGTGTCGCTCGCGTCGGAGTCCGAGCCCACGAGGTCGCTGTTCGAGCCGCCGTCCCCGGCAGGCGAGGCCACCGCGCCGCTGTTCACGCCGTCGGCCCCGGCCGAGCCGACTGTCTCGTTGTTCGACCGGGTGCCGACCGGGCCGACCGCGCCGCCGGCCGGCCCGGGTGAGGCCGAGCCGACGATGTCGCTCACGACGGAGTCCGAGCCCACGGCGTCGCTGTTCGAGCCGCCGGCTCCCGCAGCGGACGCCACCGCGCCGTCGCCGTCGGCCGAGCCGACGGTCTCGCTGTTCGACCCGGCACCGGCCGAGCCGACCGTTTCGTTGTTCGATCCGGCGCCGTCCGAGTCGACGACGTCGCTGTCGAACTCCGCGCCGGACGACCCGACCGCGCCACTGACCGGCCCGGCATCGGCTGAGCCGACCGTCTCGCTGTCCGACCCCGTGTCGGCGGAGCAGCCGACCGCCTCCCTCTTCGAGCCGGCGACCGGCGACGAACCGGTCACCGTGTCGCTGTTCGCTCCCGGTGAGCCGACCGTGGCGCTGTCCACACCGGCGCCGGCCACAGCGGAGCCCGCCGCACCTGCCACGACAGGCGTTCCGCCGTCCGGCGACGGGTCGGCCGCCGAGTTCGTACCGGCGAACGACGTCGAGGAGGACCTGCTGGCCGCCGCGGGCAGCGGTAGCACCGACGGTTTCCTCACCACCCTGCTGCTGGCCCGGGTGCTGCTGCCGGTCGCGCCCGACTCGGCCGTCGGCAGCCGGCCGGGCGACCCCGGCTTCGTCTGGCACGCCGATCAGGTCGACGGCGAGAGGTGCGTCTCGGTCTACACCTCGCCGGAACGCCTGGCCGAGCACACCGAGGGCCGGGTCGAGACGGTACGGGTCAAGTTCGTCCAGCTCATCCGCAGGTGGCCGGACGTGGCGTGGTCGTTCCGGGTCAACCCGGGCAGCCCGGTCGGCGCGACGTACCCGGGGGAGCAGGTCCTCGCGCTCGCCAACTGGGCGGCCGAGGTGGGCCTCGGCGACGACCCGGAGCCGGCCACCGCGCCGCAGCCGGCGGAACGACAGCGCCCGGAGGCGCCCACGATCGCCGCGAACCTGCCGGTGACCATGCAGAAGGCGATCGCGGCGAGCCAGCTCGCGTACTACCTGGAGCGTGGCTACGACCGGGTCTCCGGATTCGTGCACCGGGCCGGGGAACTGGCGCACCTGCGTACCCCGGCGGAGCTGTACCGCGCGCTCGGCCTCGGCCACCCCGGTTCGCCGTTCTCCCCGGACGACGAGGAGATCTACCTGCTGCGCTGGCCCGCCTTCCGGCCGAGCCTCTACCGGATCCCGTACGGCGGCCCGAACGAGGCGGCGATGCGGGCGATGGAGGGCTGGGTGATCGAGCGGCCCCCGTTCCGCGGCAACGGCTTCGCGCCGGGGGAGAGCAGCGACGTGATCGCCGAGTTCAAGGTGGACAGTGCCCGCCTCCCGCACGGCGCCGAGCTGTGGCGGGTCGGTGCGGACGGCGACAGCAAGCTGGTCGCGGTCCTGGACACCGACGAGCTGCTGTGGCGGAAGGCGGACGAGACGTGAGCCGCGACGGCTACGTGGCCCGCTGGCGGGGCCGGGAGTACCAGGCCAGTCCCGACGGCGACGACATCCGCCTCTACCAGCCCGGACCCGGCGAGGGTTTCACCGAGGTACGCCCCGGCCGGCACGTCCGGGTGGTGCCGGCCGCCGAGGTCGACGATCTGGCGTACGTGCGGACCACCTGCACCTGGCAGGGACAGCCGTTCATCGTGCTGGCCGAACACGAGGGCTGGCTGCGGGTCGAGTACACCGGTGGGCGCTGGCCGGTGGCCGAGGCGATGGGGCTGGAGGCGTTCGACTTCGGCGTCTACCAGGGCTGGGCGCCGGCGGCCGAGGTGGCCGACCTGGGCGAGCAGCGGGTCTGAGTCAGGACTTCGCCCAGCGCAGGATCTCGCCGAGCACCACGTCCCGGGCCTCCACGTGCGGGAAGTGGCCCACGTCGTCGAGCAGCCGCCACTCGTACGGGGCGGTGACGTAGCGGCCGGAGCCCTGGGCGGTACGGGGAAGCGAGGCCCGGTCGAGCGCGCCGTGCAGTTGCAGGGTCGGCGTGACCAGCGGCTTCTGCATCAGCTTCACGAAGCGGTAGCCGTGCAGCCGCAGCACCGAGCGGAACGCCCAGCGGTAGCCCTCCATCGCGCAGAACGCGGCCTGCGGGATCTGCATCGCCACTCGGCAGCAGTGGGCGTAGTCGGCGAAGTCCGGGCCGGACACCCAGCGCGGGCCGCCCCACCGGCGCAGGATCTCCTCCACCTCGGTGGCGTCGTCCCGGGTCAGGACGTGTTCGTAGCGGGGGAGCTGGAACTTCAGCGTCGCGGTGGCCGAGGTGAACTGGCCACGCGGGTCGGCGAAGATGGCCGCCCGCAGCCGCAGCGGGTGTGGCGCGCCGAGCACCACGAGCCGCCGGACCAGGGTCGGGTGGAAGGAGGCGGCGGTCCAGCCGATCAGCCCGCCCGCGCCGGTGCCGACGACGGTGGCCGACCGCTCACCGAGCGCCCGGATCAGGCCGGCGACGTCGGCGGCGAGCGTGTAGCCGTCGTACCCCCGGGGTGGCTTGTCGCTCGCGCCGTAACCGCGCAGGTCGACCGCGACCGCGCGGAAGCCCGCGTCGGCGACCGCCGGCAGCATCTCGTGCCAGGCGTACCAGTATTCGGGGAAGCCGTGCAGGAAGAGCACCATCGGGCCGGTGCCCGCCTCGACGACGTGGAACCGGCTGCCGTTGGCGCCGACGAACCGGTGCGTCCACGGCCCTTCGGGCAGGACGCAGGACTCGTCGACGGGTCCGCCGCGCTGGTCGGTCATGGGGCACAGCCTAGGGCCGCCGGTCGCCCACCGGCCCCGCAGGTGACGAGGATCAGGGATTTCTCCGGGCGGTCACCCGGAACGCGCACCCCGGCTCCGCGTTCGCGTGCGTGTGCCGCTACCGCACGTCACTCCTCGATGATCCGCATCGGGATGCCGGGTCCGCAGTCGACGGAACGGTCCCGCGCGGTGAGCCGCAACGTGACCAGGTCGCCCTTGCGCAGCTCACCGGCGTTCGGGCCGTACACCGCGTACTCCGTGCCGTTCTCGTCCATCAGCCCGTAGCACGGCCCGGACCCGCCCCGGGTGATCCAGCCCGCGACGACGCCGACCGGCCGGTCGTCGGTGGGCTTCTTCGGCGGGCCGGCCGGCCGCCGAAGGGTCGGCAGGTCGGTGGCGGACAGCGGCGTGGGGCGATCGGCGGGCGCGGCCGCTCCGCTCGTGGCCGGGTGCTGGTGGTCGTCGGGCACGGATCCTCCGTCTCGGCCGCGGCCCGCGCCGGCGAGCAGCGCTCCGCGAGGGCGGCCGCAGCGTGGTGCGGGGCGTCACCCGGATGGGACGCGGTCGGGGTGCGCCGGGTTCCCGGAAAGGGCGATGCCCGGGCGGTTCACCGCCCGGGCATCGCGTGGTGCGTCGATCCGTGGATCAGGAGAAGCGGACCTTCAGCGAGGTGCCGTTCTGCTCCAGAACCTTGATCTTGGTGCCGGTGGCCGGGAGCTTGACGCCGTGGTTCGGCAGCTCCGGGTACCAGTACTGCTTGGTGTCGTCGAACAGCGGCTGCGCCGCCTGGCCGCGGATGTACTGCGGCTGGCTGTTGAGGTGCAGCGTGAACGAGTCGGCCTTCTTCAGGCTGAACGGCGCGTCGTAGACCTGGACGCGGGCCCGCCAGGGCTGCCCGGTCAGGTTGTAGATCGGCCGCGGGTGCGCGTCGATGATCATGTTCCGACCCTCACCCGGGTGCGCGAACGTGTCGTTGTCCGCGAACCGGAGGTTCCAGTAGGAGATCAGCAGACCCTCCTGGTACGCGTAGTGGTCCACGTAGTCCGGGCGGGTGTTCGCGTAGCCGAAGAAGTACGGGCCGGTCTTGAGGTACTTGTCGTACGAGACGTATGACCGGTTGCCGGCGATGTAGTAGTTGTCGAACTTACGGGTGTAGGTCTCCTCGACGATGCTGAAGCCGCTGAGGGTCCAGCCGTTCGCACCGGCCTCGGCGCCGTCGGTGAGGAGCGTCTGGCCGTCGGCGGTCACGGTGATCGCGTCACCGTAGAAGCCGCCCTCGGAGACACCGCCGTCCGTCTGGTAGCGGAGCCGGAACTGCACGACGTTGCCGGCGACCGCGTCCATCGGGATGTTGACGTCGACCCACTGGTCGTTGCTGGAGCCGTCCAGGGCGTAGCGCCCGGGGGAGATCTCCTTCAGCGGGTTGCCGTTGGCCGTACCGGGCAGCGAGGACCAGGTCTGGCCACCGTCGGTGGACGCCTCGAAGAACAGGTAGTCGTAGTCCGCCTCGATGCTGTAGCGACCCTTCATCGACAGCGCGGCGCTGGTCTTCCCGGTGAGGTCGACGGTCCGCGTCATCGTGGTGTTCAGGTCGTCCTCGTTGCCCGAGAAGAACTGCTTCGTACCCTCGAACGGCGCGCCGTTCTGGAACGTGTACTCCCGCTGCGGCAGCACCACCACGGCGGCCTGGGCCTTGTTGGAGTTGTACTCCTGCGGGCCCAGCTCCAGGGTGCGCTTCTGACCGGCGACGACCACCTCGTAGTCGAGCCAGCCGAGCTGGAGCTTGTTCCACGCGCCGAGGTCGCCACCGCGCTCGCCGATGCCGCCGTCGTTCTTGGCGCCGAGCCGGCTCTGGGCCATCAGGGTCCAGTGCTCGTTGTTGTTGTCCCCACCGCTGACCACGTTGTAGTCGTCCGGCAGACCGAGGTCGTGGCCGTACTCGTGGTAGAAGACGCTCCGGCCACCGTTCTCCGGCTGGATGGTGTAGTCACCGATCCAGACGCCGGTGTTGCCGATCTGGGTGCCGCCGGCCGGGAAGTTCTCCGGGCCGGTGTTGCCCTGGTCGCTGGCGAAGGCGTACCACCGGTGGCTCCAGATGGCGTCCTCACCCTGGTACGGGTCACCGTCGGCCTGGTCGCCGCCGGCGTGCACGATCTGGAAGTGGTCGATGTAGCCGTCCGGCTCGTTGAAGTCGCCGTCGCCGTCGAAGTCGTACCGGTCCCACTCGTCCATCGCCTTGACGTCCGCGGCGATCTCCGCGTCGGAGCGGCCCTGCGCCTTCTGGTCGGCGACCCACTGGTTGGCGGCGTCGCGGACCAGCGCCCAGGTGTTGGTGCAGACGTTCGAGGCGCACGGGTAGCCGTCGGAACGGCCGTAGCGGGCCTCGTTGTACCGCACCTTCACCCAGTTGGTGACCTCGCCGTCGACGCTGTACCGACCCGAGGACTGGGCCTCGTAGTACTGCTTCAGCGACTCGTCACCGGGGGCGGTGCCGAAGTACAGCTTCCGGTAGTGGTCGGCGCTGTAGTCGGCCTGCCACACCGTGGAGTTGTCCACCGCCCGGTTGGGCTGGGGGATCTGGTTGCGGAGCGGACCGTCGAACCGGGTCGGGCCCGGGGTGTCCGGGTCGGTGTCCTGGTCCGGGTAGTTCGGGTGCCGCTCGTCGCCGAACTCCGCGAGGATGACGAAGATCTTGTCGGTCCGCTCGCGGGAGAGTTCGACGTACTGGTCCTTGGTCGGACCCTTGCCGCCCTTGGTGCTCTTGGCTGCCTTGCCCGCCGCGGGACCGGCGACAGCCTGCTCGCCGACCTTGACGACCTTGCTGCCGTTGATCTTCTGGGCCTTCGCCCTGCCGGACAGGACCTCGCTGAGGCCCTCCTGGCGCAGCGCGCGCCGCTTCTCCTCGAGCGGGTTGGGCAGGTCGTGCTCAGCCTGCGCAGGCTCGGCCACCGACGGGGCGGCGGCCGGCAACTTCGGCGTCGGCGCGGCGCTGGCGGACGTGCCTGCCACCAGTCCCGTCGCGGTCAGCGAAAGCCCGAGCAGACCCACTGCGACTTTGCGCACGTGGTACCTCCGGTGTGAGGGAACCGGCCCAACTGGGGGTACGGGCCGGTGGAACGTCCCACTAGTGGGACCAATGGTGAACATAGACACTGCTGCGACTGGTGGGAAGATGTGTGCGTCGATTTGTAGCAACTTTTTGTTGGGGATGCTTTTCACCGTCACATGTCGGCCCGTCACCGAGCCGTTGACCAGCGGCGATGTATGGATCATGCGGTGCAGTGACAGTCATGGATTAAGCGGATGCGCGGAAGGGCCGGGAACGCTCGCGCTCCCGACCCTTCCCCCATCGAGCCTCTTCAGCTCATTTTCCGGTCATTCCGGTTCCGGTTTGAACGTACGGTTCAGCTCCGCGGCGGAACCACGTACACCTGGGCGTACGAGTTGTCCTTCGCGGCCCGCTTGATGATGATCGAGACGCCGTACTGGACGCCCGCGTCACCCGGGTTGCCGGTGCCGAGCACGATCGCCCCGCCACCCAGCGTCGAACCGTAGTAGTCGGTCGCCGGGGTGCCGTCCGGGTTCACCACCCGGGTCGTGTACTGCTGGTTGCCCCGCGACGGGATGACCACCGAGGCGTCGTTGTCCCGCGAGTACGCGGCACCGTCGCGGATCTCGATGCCCGGGTACCAGCCCTTGGCGTCGGTGAAGCCACGCACCGGAGCCTGCGGGCCGAACTTCGTGCAGTACTCGCTGTACGGCTCGTCCGCCGCCTCCAGGCACTCCTTGAACGGGTACGTCGGCTTCAGGCCGAACGCGGCGTTGGAGGACTGCGGCCGGCTGGGCAGGTTCTTCAGCACCGACGGGTCCTTCTCGGCCGCGACGCCCTTGCGGCGCAGCGGGTCGTTGTGCGAGTCGACGATCAGCAGACCGCCCTTGGCGCCGTAGCTGGGCAGCGCGGTCATCTGCGCGGTGACGTGGTTGACGTCGCCGAGCTGGGTGTCCCGGTACCAGACCAGCATGCCCGGCGCGTTGTACGCGATCCGGTCGACCTTCCACGCCTCGTGCGAGTAGACGGTGTCGTAGGTGTACTTCAGACCCTTGTCGAAGCCGTCGAAGTTACGCCACTCGGCCAGGTAGTAGTGCGACTTCACCTGGGTGCCCGAGTCGATGTACCAACCCGCGCCGCTGGTGTCGGTGAAGGTGCCACCGGTCTGGGTCCAGCCCGCCGCGCCGCTCTCCACGTCGTCACTCCACGTGGTGGCGCCGCCGCCGGTCACCGAGAAGTCGTCGGCGAACCAGCCGCGCTCCACGAACGCCTCGTCGGTGGCGTAGCGCAGCCGCACCTGCACGGTCTGCCCGGCGTATGACGACAGGTCGACGTAGTCGTGCCGCCAGCCGTTCGTGCTGCCGGTCAGGCCGTACTTCTTGTTGCCGAAGTCGACCATGCGGCCGTTCGGGTCGGCGTAACCGTCGTTCGTGGAGACCAGCGCGCCGCCCTCGGCGTACACCTTCTGCTCGGACCAGGTGGCCCCGCCGTCGGTGGAGACCTCGACGAAGCCGAAGTCCCAGTCCGCCTCGATGACGTAGTTGTTCCACATCCAGAACTTCGCGTCCGCGGCGTTCGGGACGGTCACCGTGCGGCTGAGCTTGACGTCGGCCCAGTTCTGGTCGGCGCCGGAGTACCACATGTTGCCGCCGCTGTGCGGCGTCGCCAGCGAGATCACCTTGTCCGGCAGGTCGATCTTGATGCCGTCCTCGGTGCCGACCGGCGTACGCGAGGTCTGCCCGAGCTTGACCAGCTTGGACCGGTCACCCGGCCCGAACGTCTTCGGCTCGGCCCAGCCCAGCACCCACTTGTCCCAGAGGCCCATGTGGGTGGGCAGCGCCTGGAAGATCTCGCCGGAGTGCGAGCCGGACGCCATCAGGTCCCAGAAGTCCACGTCCGAGTCGGCGTTGCCGGAGGTGTCGTAGAGGTCCGGCAGGCCCAGGTCGTGCCCGAACTCGTGGGCGAAGACGCCGACGCCGGCGTCCTCCGGCTGCACGATGTAGTTGGACACCTTGAGGTTGGTGCCCGGGATCGTGTAACCACCGGCCACGGTCGAGGAGTGCGCCCAGACCGAGTAGATGCCGACGTCGCCGCCGCCGCGCGACTTGCCCTGGTTGGCGTGCACCAGCACCAGGTGGTCGATCACGCCGTCCGGCTCGTGGTAGTTGCCGTCGCCGTCGCGGTCGCTCTGGTCCTCGATGTCGTAGTCGGCCCACGGGAAGTCCGGGTCGGCGGCGGCCAGCGCGTCGATCGCGTCGGTGGCGAGCCGGCCGGCGCCCTGCGGGTTGTCCGGGTGGCCGTTCATCGACTGCTCACGCCCGGCGACCCAGTTGCCGTTCTCGTCCTGGAAGCAGCGCGAGGCGGCGTACCAGCCCTCCGAGTGCGGCACCGTGATCCACGGGCTGGCCTGCCCGTCCACGGTGTACGCGCCCTTGGACATCTCCAGGTACATGTTGTGCATGGTCCGCCCGGCGAGGCTGATGCCCGGCTTGCCGTCCGGCCCCTTCAGGTCCTTGCGGACCCGCTCGGTGATGCCCTTCTTGCTGTACAGCATCTTGTCGTAGTGGGCCGGGGAGAAGTCCGGCACCCACATCGAGTTGTTGTCCTTGTGCGGCAGCGTGGCCGGGTTCGGAATCGTGTTGTGCCGCGGCCCGTTCTGCACGGTGCCGGGAACACAGGTCCGGTCCTCGAACACCGTCTTCGGGACCATCACGTTCGTGAAGTCGTCGTTGGCCTTGTCGTTGAACTCGACGAGCAGCGTCAGCAGCTTGGCGGTCTGCGTACTCTTGGCCTTCTTGATCTTCCGAGGGCTCTGGCCGGTCCGGATCGACTTGGCCTCCAGCTTGGCCAGCTCGCGGGCCGCGATCGGGTTGCCCCCGGCGTACTTGCGGTCGTAGGCGCGGGCCTCGTCCGCCGGCGAGGAGAAGATGCCGTCGCGGCCCTTTACCTCCTTGCCGCCGGTGTCCGGCTGAACCTCGGGCTCGGCGTAGTTGATGTAGTGCTCGTCCGCCCCGATCGTGACCGGTGCGGACCGGGCCGGCTGGGCCGCCGCGCTGCCCGTCACGGTCAGCGACGTGGCCGCGAGCGCGATGGCGGGCAGCGCGACGAGTAGGCGTCGCCGTGCCCTGTGCTGCGACATGGGGAGCATGCCACTCCGTTCGTAGGGAATGGTGAGGGACCGGCCGTCTCAGTGACGCTCGTCGAAATCCGCCGGTCGGCTGAACGTAACCGACGACGAGCGACATCGACAGAGTTGATCAGGCCCTCTGGCCGATCAGGTCAGTCCCGGATCCCCCGATCGACCGGCGCGGATCCCGGATGCGACGAGGGGGCGGACCGCCCGGCGGCCCGCCCCCTCGTCGTCGGTCGGCGTCAGTCCTCGTCGGACTTCCCGCCGCTCATCCCCGACGAGATCAACTCCATCACCGAGGAGTCCTGGAGCGTGGTCACGTCGCCGAGCGACCGGTTCTCCGCCACGTCCCGCAGCAGCCGGCGCATGATCTTGCCGGAGCGGGTCTTCGGCAGCTCCGGCACCAGCATGATCTGCCGCGGCTTGGCGATCGGGCCGAGCGTCTTCGCCACGTGGTTGCGCAGCTCGGCGATGAGCTGCTCGCCCGCGTCACCGGAGATCTCCGCGCTGCCGCGCGGGATGGCGAACGCGACGATCGCCTGGCCGGTGGTCGGGTCGGTCGCGCCGACCACCGCCGCCTCCGCCACCGACGGGTGGCTCACCAGCGCCGACTCCACCTCGGTGGTGGAGATGTTGTGGCCGGACACCAGCATCACGTCGTCCACCCGGCCGAGCAGCCAGATGTGCCCGTCGTCGTCCTTCTTCGCGCCGTCACCGGCGAAGTAGACCCACTCGTCGCCGGTGTTGGCGCCCGCGCCGAACCGGGACCAGTACGTCTCCAGGAACCGGTTGTCGTCGCCCCAGATGGTCCGCAGCATCGACGGCCACGGCTCCTTCAGCACCAGGTATCCGCCGCCGCCGTTGGGCACCGACTGGCCCTGGTCGTCGACCACGTCGGCGACGATGCCGGGCAGCGGACTCATCGCCGAGCCCGGCTTCGCCTCGGTCACGCCGGGCAGCGGCGAGATCATGATGGCCCCGGTCTCGGTCTGCCACCAGGTGTCCACCACCGGCAGCTCGCCGCGGCCGACGTGCTGGCGGTACCAGATCCACGCCTCCGGGTTGATCGGCTCACCGACGCTGCCGAGCAGGCGCAGCGACGACAGGTCGTACCCGGCGGGGATGTCCTCGCCCCACTTCATCATGGTGCGGATCAGCGTCGGCGCGGTGTACAGGATGGTCACCTTGTACTTGTCGACGACCTCCCAGAACCGGCCCTTGTGCGGGGTGTCCGGGGTGCCCTCGTACATGACCTGGGTGGCGCCGTTGGAGAGCGGGCCGTACACGATGTAGGAGTGCCCGGTCACCCAGCCGATGTCGGCGGTGCACCAGTAGACGTCCGTCTCCGGCTTCAGGTCGAACACCGCGTGCGTGGTGTACGACGCCTGGGTCAGGTAGCCGCCGGTGGTGTGCAGGATGCCCTTCGGCCGGGCGGTCGTGCCGCTGGTGTAGAGGATGAACAGCGGGTGCTCGGCGTCGAACGCCTGCGCCTCGTGCTCCGGCGACGCGGTCTCCACCGTCTCGTGCCACCAGTGGTCCTTGCCCGACCAGGCGACCTCCTCACCGGTCCGCCGCACCACCAGCACGTGCTCCACCGACGGGCAGTTCGCCACCGCCTCGTCCACGGTCGGCTTGAGCGCCGACGGCTTGCCCCGGCGGAAGCCGCCGTCCGCGGTGATCACCACCTTGGCGCTGGCGTCCTGGATCCGGTTGGTCAGCGCGTCGGCGGAGAAGCCGCCGAACACCACGCTGTGCGTGGCGCCGATCCGGGCGCAGGCGAGCATCGCCACCGCCGCCTCCGGGATCATCGGCAGGTAGATCGCCACCCGGTCACCGGCGGTCACGCCCAGCTCGGTCAGCGCGTTCGCCGCCTGGCAGGTGAGCTTGTGCAGGTCGGCGTAGGTGACGGTGCGGGTGTCGCCCGGCTCGCCCTCCCAGTGGATCGCCACCTTGTCGCCGAGGCCCGCCTCGACGTGCCGGTCCAGGCAGTTGTACGCCACGTTGAGCCTGCCCCCGGTGAACCACTTCGCGAACGGGGCGTTCGACCAGTCGAGCACCTGCTCCCACGGCTGGGCCCAGGCCAGCCGGCCGGCCTGGCGCTCCCAGAAGGCCAGCCGGTCCCCGGCCGCCTCCTCGTACGCCTCGGCGGTCACGTTGGCGTTCGCGGCGAGTTCAGCCGGCGGCGGGAACTGGCGCGTCTCGTTCAGCAAGTTGGCCAATGCCTCGCTCATGCGGTGACTCCTTCGTCGCGTGACCTGCGTCTCCTACTCCGGGGAAGGTTAGTCCCGCCGTACCTTCGTCGCGACCGCCCGGCCCCTCACCGCGCGCCGAGCGGCCCCGTCCCCGCGCCGAGGTGTAAGGAAGGGCCTTTCTGACAGCCCTCGGCGTGCGACGGACCCGGCGGTCGCTAGCGTGACGGGGTGACCACCGATCCGCTCGCCCCGCTGCTCGCGCTCGCCGACGTCGCCCCCGCCGTCGAGCGGGCCCGCGAGCGGGTCGACCTGGCCCACCGGCACCGCGCGCTGCGCCGCCAGGGCGGCCAGGTCGCCGCCGAGGTCAGCCTCCGCTCCGCAGTCGCCAGCGCCGCGCTGGAGGGCCACGACCACGACCGCGAGGAGGTACGCGCCGGCACCGTCACCGACCCGGTGCTCCAGGGCGCGCTACGGGTCGCCGGGGCGCTGCCCGGACTGAGCGACCTCTGGCCCAAGGCACCCCGGCAGGTGATGGCCCGGCTGCACGTGCTCGCCGCCCGCGACGTGGTGACCGAGGAAGAACTGGGCCGGCCGGTCACCGACCCGGTGGTCGCGGCCCGCCTCGACGGCCTGGCCGCCCTGGTCGCCGGCGGCACCAAGGTGCCACCGCTGGTGCTGGCCGCCGTCGTACACGGCGAGCTGCTGAACCTGCGCCCGTTCCCGGGCCCGTCCGGGGTGGTGGCCCGCGCCGCCGCCCGGCTGGTGCTGATCTCCACCGGGTTCGACCCCCGCGGGCTGGTCGCGGTGGACGTCGGTCACCGCGAGCGCGAACCGGAGTACGTGGGCGCGGCCGGCGCGTTCGCCACCGGCACGCCCGACGGCCTGCGCTCCTGGCTGCGGCACTACATGAGCGCGGTGGAGGTCGGCGCCGACCAGATCACGCTGATCGGCGACGAGATCCTCGCCGCGTCCTGACGGTTGCGGGTGTCAGGCGGTGGGTGCGGCGGTGCGGGTGCGCCGGTGGCGGCCGTACCAGGCGATGCCGATGGCCACGCCGACGCCCACGCCGAGCGCCGCCGCCGCGACCGGCACCGCCGGCCGCTCGCGCAGCCGGCGGCCCAGCGGGATCGGGTGCCGGAACTCCAGCACCGGCCACGCGTTCTCCACCGCCAGCTTGCGCAGCGCCCGGTCCGGGTTGACCACCGTCGGATGCCCCACGCACTCCAGCAGCGGCCGATCGGAGTACGAGTCGGAGTACGCGTACGAGTCGGCCAGGTCGTAGTCGCGTTCAAGAGCCAGTTCGCTGACCGCCTCGACCTTGCTCGGACCGGCCGCGTAGAACTCGACCTCACCGCTGTAGCGGCCGTCCACCACGCCCATCCGGGTGGCGATCACGTCGGTGATCCCGAGCAGCTCGCCGATCGGCCGGACCATCTCGTCACCCGACGCGGAGACCAGCACCACGTCCCGCCCGGCGGCCTGGTGCTCCTCGATGAGGGCCGCCGCCTCGGCGTACACATAAGGGTTGATCAGCTCGTGCAGCGTCTCCGCGACGATCTGGCGGACCTGTTCCACCGGCCAGCCCTTGCAGAGTGTGGCCAGGTAGTCCCGGGTGCGGGCCATGGTCTGCTCGTCGGTGCCGCCCAGCCGGAACATCAGCTGCGCGTACGCCGACTTGACCACGTCACGCCGGGTGATCAGCCCGTCCCGGTAGAACGGCCGACCGAACGCCAGGGCGCTCGACTTGGCGATGACGGTCTTGTCGAGATCGAAGAAAGCGGCGCTGCGGCCCACGGCGCGAAAGTCTAGCCCGACGGGAGGCGTGGAGGCGTCCGCCCGGGTCGCGAAAGCCGATGAGCACCCGGTGGAGTGACGGCGGTCACAGGCGAATATCGATGAATTTAGCTTTGCGTGGAGTGAACAACACTCGACGTATAAGGGTCGACTGCGGCATGCTTGTGCTCGCGACGGGAGTTCGCATACCCGGCGTCGATGGGCCTCGGCGGTTGCACCCCCCGTAACCGCTGAGTCGGTTCGGCTCGACCCCCCCCGGAGCCGAACCACAAGACGACCCCCGTCTCCCCCCGACGGGGGTCGTCCCTTTGCGCGACGAGCGTTCCGCCTCAGGTCACAGCCCCGACTGCCGGCTGAGTGGACGCTCCTGTTTCTGTCGACTGGTCGCTTCGGCAGGCGGTCTTCGACGTGGCGGTAGAGTCGGGGCGTGGCCGGGCCGGTGGTAAGGGCGAGTGAGGCTGGCGGGCAGGTTTGGGACGATCCGTCTGAGACGACACTGCACGACGCTCTCGCCGACATGAACCTGAGCAACCGCGGGGAGGACAGGCACTTCCAAGCACATGTACCGGCCCAACCCGAAATGATCGGAGTCGAGCCGGTCGCGAAGATCCTCGCAGCCTGGGCTTCCGGCCGACCGGGGTGGCGAGATGCAGTGGCTTGGGAGCCTTGGCCCTAGGAAAACGGCTGGAGGAAGCTCAGGCCTCCCCGGACGCCGCAGAGCCGGGCGAAAAGGGCTTCGGAGCGCAGGCGGTGAGGGTTGTCGCCGGCGGTGACGAGGACGCAACCAGTCAGCAGAAGCCGACAGCTTGAGGCCGCGTCGACGGGGTCGTCCCTCTGCCGGACGGACGTTCCATGTCCAGCTCAGGGCGCGTATCCGGGGTCGGCGACCGCCTCGGCGATCCGGGTGAGCCAGTGCAGGTCGTTGGCCCGGGCCTCCGCACTGGCCCCGGGACTGAGGATGCTGCCCAGAAACACGGCGACATCGTCGAGATGCCGCTCGCCGCGGTAGTAGCTCAGCAGGACCGGGTCCGGCTCCAGCGCCCCATAGCCCTCGCGGAAGAGTTCGGCCCGATGCGCGTTGACCGGGTGCTCGCCGAAGTCGGCGCTGTGGACGAACATCAGGTCCCGCTCGCGCGGCGCGAGGATCGGCGCGTCCCAGTCCACGACGTGCAGGGGACCGTCGCCGTCGGCGATCAGGTTGCCCGGATGGATGTCGGCGTGACAGATGACGTGCCGCCCCCGCGTCACGCGCGACGCCAGCTCGTCGACAGTCTCCGCCAACCGGTGCAGCGCGGCGCCGTACCGCTTCCAGAAGGTGCCCAGGATCTCGCTCGTCGCGGCCTGCCCGCCGAGGGTCCGCAACCGCTCGCCCGCGCTCGACCGGTACGTCTCGGCCGGCAGGACGGCGGCGACCTCCGCGCTCGGCGTGACCCGGTGCAGCCGGCCCAGGAAATCGCCGTACTCGATCCACTGGCGGTCGGTGAGGCCGCGACCCCACAGGCTACCGCCGTCGTGGAACGGGTAGAGCAGTAGCCGATAGTCCCCGAACCGACGTGCAACCCCGCCAGCGAGGCGGAGGTCCAGCGGCGCGACCACCTGCCGAAGGCCCTGCCCGCGTAGAAAACGGGGCAGAACGACGGCGGCCGGGGTGAAGTCGCCGCGGCGCACCTTGAGGAAGTAGCGCCTGCCGTCGGACGTCTCCACCCGGTACGCCCACGCGTGCCCGTCGAGCCCGACCGGCATGAACACCAGCCCGGTGACGTCCACCGACCAGGCGGCGGCGACCTCGGCCACCAGCAACCGCTCGCCGATGTCCGGCTTGTCGATCACTCGACGGAGCGTGGCAGCCGACAGTCGGGCCCGGCAAGGGAGTTACCGGATCACCGCGCGCAGCGTCTGCCGGCCCGGCTCGAAGCACACCAGCCCTCGGCCCCGCTCATCGGCCACGACCCACGGATGACCGACGTACGTCTGCTGCCGGTAGGACTGCCCGGGCCGGAGCACCGCGTACTGCTGCCGACGGCCGTCGTAGTTGATCCAGTGGACCACGACTGTCGATCCGCGGCTGTTGACGAAGTCGATGAACGTCGACGGCCCGCCGCCGTGTGAACGCAGCCGCGATTCGCGTGAGGCCGGCAGCGGGGCCAGTTCCCCGGGTCCGACCACCGGCGGCTTCGGCCGGGGAGGCGTGGGCTTCGGTGAGGTCGGCCGGCTGCTCGGGGTGGGGCGGCGGGTCGGTGCGGCGGTGCGGGTCGGCGCCACGGCGCGGTTGGAGAACGACACCGACGGCGGTGCGTAGGACTCGGGGGGCGCCTCCGTCACCAACCCCGCCTTCGTCGGGGACGCCAGGATCGCCTGGCCCTCGATCGGCGGCGGGAGGTCGGGTCGACGTGGCGTGGCGAAGACGCCCACGATGCTCGCCAGCACCACGACCACGAGGCCGACGGCGATCGCGGCGAGCAGCGTCGGCGACGGATCGCGAAGCCAGACCTGGTCTCCGGTCCTCCGGCCGGATCGCGAGTGGCGTCCATCCGGGGGGATCGCGAGGGGATGCGGCGAATCGGTCATGGCCTCGGTTCCGCAAGCCGGTGCCGTCCATCGGGCGGCGAGGGGGCCCCGATTATCCGTTACTGATCGTCCCCGTCGTCAATGCCCGACCGTCCATTCGTTGCCTCACCTCCGGCACATAGCAGATCAACCGGGTCACCGAGGTCTGTCCACAACGCCCTCGGTTGTCCACAGGGCACCGGTCTCGCATCCCCCGGCCCGGCAGGCTCACCCCGGCACGTCCGAGTCCGACCGATGGAGGCCGCCATGCCGCCCCGTACCCCGCTCCCGCCGTACCGTCGCCTGCCCCTGCTCGTCACCTCCGACGGCGACCTTCTCGACGAGCTGTTGCGACTCGCGGCGGCCGGCGGCACCGAGGTCGAGCTGGCGGCCGATCCGGCAGCCGCCCGGGCCCGGTGGGCGCCGGCGCCGCTGGTGCTCATCGGCGCCGACCAGGCGGCGGCCTGCCTGCGGGCACGCCTTCCCCGCCGCGCCCGCACGGTCCTGGTCGGTCGCTCCGGAGAGCTCGATCCGGGTACGGAGCTGGCCGAACTCATCGGCGCGGAGCACGTCGCGACGTTGCCGGCGGCCGAGCCCTGGCTGGTCGACCGGTTCGCCGAGTGCGTGGCCGGTCCGGCCGGCCCGGGTCAGGGCCGGGTGGTGGCGGTGCTCGGCGGCCGGGGCGGCGCCGGAGCCAGCGTGCTGGCCGGTGGGCTCGCCGTCAGCGCGGCCCGGTCCCGGCTGCGGACGCTGCTCGTCGACGCCGACCCGCTCGGCGGCGGTCTCGACCTGGTGCTCGGGTGGGAGCAGCTCGACGGGCTGCGCTGGCCCGAACTGGCCGGCACGGACGGGCGCGTCGACCCGCCGTCGCTGATCCGCGCCCTGCCCAGCCGAGGCGACCTGGTGGTGCTCTCCTGGGACCGGGGCGACCTTCGGCACCTGCCGGCCGAGGCGATGGCCGCCACAGTGGACGCCGGGCGGCGAGGGCGGGACCTGGTCGTGCTCGACCTGCCCCGGTACCTCGACGACGCGGCGGTGGTCGCGCTCCAGGCCGCCGACCGCGCGCTGCTCGTCGTACCGGCCGAGTTGCGTGCGGCGGCCGCCGCGGCCCGGGTCGCCGCCGTCGCCGCACCGCACTGCGTCGACATGTCGGTCGTCGTGCGCGGTCCGGCGCCCGGAAGGCTGCGCGCGGCCGAGGTGTCCCGGGCGCTGGGGCTGCCGCTCGCCGGCACGTTGCGACCCGAGCCGGGGCTGTGCCGTGGGCTGGAGCGGGGCGAGGCGCCGGGCGCGAGCGGAAAGGGGCCGCTCGCCGTGCTGTGTCAGCGGATCGTGGACGAGCTGGTCGGCTCGTCGGCTGCGGGTGCGGCGTGACCGCGTCTGCCGACCCGGGGGAACTGGCCGCGCGGGTCCGGCACCGGTTCGCCGCCGAGGCCACCCCGGTCACACCGGCGGCGATCGTCTCCGCGGTACGCGCCGAGCCGGCGACCGCGGTACTCGGTGACACCACGCTGCTGCGGATCGCCGACCGGGTGCACGACGACCTGGTCGGCGCCGGTCCACTGGCTCCGCTGCTCGCCGACCCGCAGGTCACCGACGTACTGGTGAACGGGGTGCGGGTCTGGGTCGACCGGGGGCGGGGACTGCGTCAGGTCGCCGTGCCGCTGGGCACGCTCGACGACGTACGCCGGTTGGCGCAGCGCCTCACCGCGGCGGCCGGTCGCCGGCTCGACGACGCCTCCCCGTACGCCGACGCGCGGCTGCCCGACGGCACCCGGCTGCACGCGGTGCTGCCTCCGGTGGCGACCGACGGGCCCTACCTGTCGCTGCGCACCTTCCGGCAGCGGCCGTTCACCCTCGACGAACTCGTCGAGCGGGGCACAGTGCCCCGGCCGATCGCGCCGCTGCTCGCCGCGCTCGTGGCGGCCCGCCTCGCATACCTGGTCAGCGGCGGCACGGGCTCCGGCAAGACGACGCTGCTCAACACGCTGCTCGGGCTGGTTCCCGGCACCGAGCGGATCGTGCTGGTGGAGGACGCCGCCGAACTGCGCCCGGTGCACCCGCATGTGATCGGCTTGCAGGCGCGGACGGCGAACGTCGAGGGCGCCGGTGCCGTCGGGCTCGGCGACCTGGTCCGGCAGGCCCTGCGGATGCGGCCGGACCGGCTGGTCGTGGGCGAGTGCCGGGGCGCCGAGGTGGTCGACCTGCTCGCCGCGTTGAACACCGGCCACGACGGCGGGGCGGGAACGCTGCACGCGAACGCCCCGGCCGACGTTCCGGCCCGGCTGGAGGCGCTGGGGATGCTCGGCGGCCTGCCCCGGCTCGCGTTGCACGCCCAGGTAGCCGCCGCGTTGCAGGTCGTTCTCCAGCTTCGCCGTACCGGCGAGGGACGCGTACTGGACTCCATCGGCCTGCTGCTGCCCGACGGACCCGATCGGGTGGTGACGGTGGTTCCGGCCTGGGCGCGCGGCCGTGGTCTTGCCCCGGCGGCCCAGCTGCTCGCCGGCCTGCTGCGGGAGCGGGGAACGCCGGTGCCGCCGATCCTCCAGGCGGCGTGGCCCACCCCGGCGGAACCGTCGTGACCGGCCACCTCTGGCCGGCGGTCCTGCTCCTGGCCGCCGCGGCAATCGCCGTCGCCTGGCCGGTCCGGGCCGGTCGCGCCCGGCGCCTGGCGGTCCTCGGTGAGGCGGGCACCCCGGCCGAGCGGGCGAAGGGCTCGCTTTCAGCACCGCCGGACCCGTCACGGCGGCCGCTCGACTCCGGGCCGAGGGCGTCCGCCCGTCCGCCCGGCCGAGGCAGGGAACGGCGTCGCCCCGGAGCCGGACACCAGGTACGGCGAGGGACGGACCTCGGACCGGCTGCGGCTTCCGGGTCGCCGGCACCGGCTCCCGGGACGGCGCAGCGGATCCGGCGGTGGGCCGGCCTCGGCGTGGACTCGCATCGATCGGCCGGCCACTCGACCGGCGCGTCGGCGCTCTCCGTCGGACGCGTGCTGCCGGTGGCGGCGCTGGGCGGTGCGGTGACCGGGGCGCTGCTCGGCGGTCCGGTGGCAGCCGTGCTGCTCGCCACCTACGGCGGGCTCGCGGCCCGGGCGGTGCTGCGCCGGCGTACCCACCGGATGGCCACCCTCGCGCACCGCCGCGACCTCGACCACCTCGCCGCCGTGGCCGCCGACCTGCGGGCCGGGCTGCCCGCCGACAACGGTGTCGACGACGGCCCGGGACGCGTCGCGCGCCTGGCCCGGGCGGCCGGGAGGCTGGCCGACCAGACGGGTGCGCCGCTGGCCGATCTGCTGGAACGGATCGAGGCCGACGCCCGCGCCGCCGACCGGGGCCTCGCCGCTGCCGCCGCCCAGGCCGCCGGGGCGCGGGCGACCGCCTGGCTGCTCGCCGCGCTGCCACTCGGCGGGATCGGTCTCGGCTACGGCATCGGGGTGGACCCGGTGGCGGTGCTCCTGCACACGCCGGTGGGTGCCGGTAGCGCGGTGGCTGCTGTCGCGTTGCAGGTCGGCGGGTTGCTCTGGGCCGAGCGGCTCGGTGTCACGCCCGGGCGGGCCGCCTGATGTCACGGCAGGTGCTGGCCGCCGTCTGTCTCGGCGGCGCCGCGTCGCTCCTGGTCGTCGCCGGTACGGCCGTCCGCCCGGCCCGGCGGCTGCGCCGGCTCGTCCCGGCGCCGCGGCCGGACCGCCCGGCGTGGTTCCCGGACCGGGTACGCCTCGGCGCGGCGCTGGCCGGGATCGCGGTGGCGGTTGTCGTCGGCGGTGTGACGGGCGTGTTCCTCGGGCTGCTGGCCGGTGTCGCCGCCGACCGCCTGCTGCGCCGGATCGAGCCGCGCGCCGCCCGGGAACGGCGGCTGCGGGAGACCGCCGACCTGCCGCTGGCCGCGGATCTGCTGGCCGCCGCGCTGCGGGCGGGCGCGCCGGTCGACCGCTCGGTGCTCGCCGTCGCCGAGGCGCTCGGCGGGCCACTCGCGGACCGGCTCGGCCGGGTCGGCCGGACGCTCCGGCTCGGTGGCAGCCCCGGGGAAGCGTGGGCGCACCTGGGCGGCGTCACCGGGGCCGAGCCCGTGGTCGCGGCGGCGGTCCGCTCGTCGAACAGCGGCGCCGCACTGGCTCGCGCGCTGACCCGGCTGGCCGACGACCTGCGTGCCGAACGGTCGACCGCGGCCGAGGCGGCGGCCCGCCGCGCGGGCGTGCTCATCGTGCTGCCGCTCGGGCTGTGCTTCCTGCCCGCCTTCATTCTCGCCGGTCTGGTGCCGGTGATCGTCGCCGTCCTCGGCGACGTGCTGTGAACCATCGAGAAGGGACGTACGAATGCGCAAACTCCTCACCCGCCTGCGGGGTGACGCCGGCATGAACACCGCCGAGTACGCCGTGGGCACACTCGCCGCGGTCGCCTTCGCCGGGATCCTGCTGAAGGTGCTCACCTCCGGCAACGTGCAGTCCGCGCTGACCGCTGTCATCGACCGGGCCCTGAAGTGACCGCGCGCCGGCGGGCCGGCCGTCGTGGTCGGCGGCTCCACGAGCCAGCGGTCCCACTCGACGTGTCCGCCGAGCCCGGCCCGACCCGGACCGCCGTCGGCACCCGGGCCGGGGCGGTGTGGCGCCGGTGGCGCTCGCGGGTCGCGTGCGATCGGGGCTCCTTCACCGCCGAGTTGGCGGCCGGCCTGCCGGCGCTCATGCTGCTTCTCGTCGCCGGGCTGACCGCGGTCAATGCGGTGGGAACCCGGATCGCCTGTGTCGACGCGGCCCGGGAGGCGGCTCTCGCCGCGGCCCGGGGCGAGCCCGGCACAGTCGCTGCGACCCGGTACGCCCCGGACGGCGCCGAGGTGGCTGTGACGGTGACCGGTGATCGGGTCACGGCGACGGTGCGGGCGCCGGTCCGGACGTTCGGTGCGCGGCTGCCCCGGCTGGTCGTGTCGGGGGAGGCCGTGGCCGCCGTGGAACCGGGTGCGCCGGGCCCGGTGTCGTGAGAGCGGGCGGCCCTCCGGCGGTCCTGTCCTTACGTCGGCCCGCCGTGGAAGGACGGGCCAACACGAGAATGCTCAAGGCAAGCGGGTCCAGCGCAGGCGATCCGGGCACCAGCAGGTCCGGGGCAAGCAGATCCAGAGCGAGCGGGCCTGTGGCGAGCGGGCCCGGAGCCTGCAGATCTGGGGCGAGCAGGCTCGGGACGGCGGGCGGGCCAGTGGGGAGAGGGGAGTGCAGGGAGCCCGTCAGTAGTACGTCCTCGGCCGACCGGGGAGGCGCGACCGTCTGCCTGCTCGCGGTCGGGCTGGTCTTCGTGCTGGTCGGGGTGTTCGGTGCCGCGCTCGGGGCAGCCCGGTGCGCGCGGCATCAGGCCCGCAACGCGGCGGACTTCGGGGCGCTGGCCGGTGCCGGGCAGGTGCTCGACGGAGCGGACGCCGCCTGCGCTCGCGCCGCCGACCTGGTCTCGGCCAACGGCGGCCGGATGACCGGGTGCCGAGCCGACGGACCGGACCTGATCGTCACGGCGCAGGTCCGCGTCGCGCCGCTGCCGGGACTGACCCGGGACGCCACCGCGACATCCCGGGCCGGCCCGGCCCGGTCCTGACAGGCGAAACCCCTGCATGAGGCGAGAGCCGGGCCGGGGGCCGGGGCAGTATCGGAACCGAGAACCCGGCGTGGTTCGAGAGCTGTGCCAGGCCGAGAGCCGTGCCGAGATCGAGAGCCGCGCCGAGCCGAGCCGGGAGCAGGCCGAGGACCCGGCCCGGCTCAACGGGTAAACCGTCGAGCGAGGTCAGCGGGACTGGAGGGCGTCCAGCCCGACCGCCATGGCGATCACCAGCCGGCGGTCGATCTGCGGGTGCTGAATCTCCACGGAGTACCGGTCCCGCAGGCCCCACTTCCGGTCGACCGAGAACACCGGCTGGCCGCCGGCCATGAAGTCGAAGTGGTACGGCAGCCAGGAGAGCGAGTCGACGAACCGGCGCAGCAGCGCGACCGGCAGGCTGCGCTCCTGTCCGGTGGCGGGCGGCAGACCGGGCTGCTCGACGTGCCACGTCGAGCGCAGCAGCGACTGGGCGAAGTCCTTGCGGAACAGCCCGATGGGGTTGCCCGCGTGATCGGTCACGTCGTAGGTGGCGCCGAGGTCGAGCCGCTGACGGGCCTTGAAGCCGAGAAGGGGGTACTGCTTGGAGTCGTCGGTGTAGATGGTCACCTGCTCCTTGAAGGCGAGCCGCTTCTGCTGCGCGAACGCGAGCAGCCCACCCTCGGAGCCGTCGGGCGCGACCGAGTGCACCTCGTACTGGTTGACCATCATCCGAAGTCGCTGACGGATGATGAACCGGTGCTGGGCCTGCAGGTTGTCGGGCGACATGGGCTCTCCTTCGAGGGGTCGCCGGAGTCTTGCACAGCAGGCCGACGGCCGCTCGCCCGAGCGCACCCGCACGCCGCGACGTCGGCGCGCCGGCGAGGCGCACGGTCGGTACGGGTCAGCGGCCGCCGTCGACCGTGGCCTTCATCGCCCAGCTGTTCAGCACCTGATGGATGCCGCGCAGACGCTCGTTGATCTGCTCCAGCCGTTCCGCCTGGGCCAGCGTGGCCATCGCGGTGCCCAGCGCAATCTGCTGGTCGGGGGTGAGGTTCTCCTGGTCGATGGTGTAGAGCAGCTCGACGGTCTCGGCGATCGTGTCGGCCACGGCGGCACCTCCGGCGGGACGGGTCTCGGGTCACCTGTGCGCTACCGGAAGTGATGCATGGAAGCGCTCCCATACATCAATGCCCCGACGGCCCTACCCTCATGCACCCGTCCCACCAGCCAGACACCAGGGCG
Organism: Micromonospora sp. CPCC 205554; assembly: GCF_036902745.1. NCBI lineage: Bacteria > Bacillati > Actinomycetota > Actinomycetes > Micromonosporales > Micromonosporaceae > Micromonospora > Micromonospora sp. CPCC 205554. Next base: position 31,925 of record NZ_JBAKHP010000019.1, read on the forward strand.
CCGAGAAGGTCAGGGCGCCGGGGCCGGGTGGGCCACCCGGTCGCCTTGCCGGGGCAGCGCCCCGCCGCTCGCCGCCTCGGGTTCCAGATCCGCGTCCGGGGACGGGACGGCGCCCGCGTACCCGGCCGTGGCGAGGTTGGTCAGCACCACGTCGAGGACCTTCACCGCCTCCGCCTTGGCCAGCGGGTTGTTGCCGTTGCCGCACTTCGGGGACTGGACGCAGGACGGGCAGCCGGTCTCGCAGCCGCACTCGGCGATCGCGTCCCGGGTGGCGCGCAGCCAGGCGGCGGCGGTGCCGTACGCCCGCTCGGCGAAACCCGCGCCGCCGGGATGCCCGTCGTAGACGAAGACGGTGGGCGCCTCGGTGTCCGGGTGCAGCGCGGTGGACAGGCCGCCGATGTCCCACCTGTCGCAGGTCGCCATCAGCGGCAGCAGGCCGATCGCGGCGTGCTCGGCGGCGTGCAGCGCGCCCGGCACGTCCGCCGCCTCGACACCGGCGGCGGTCAGCGATTCGGGGGAGAGCGTGAACCACACGGCTACCGTGCGCAGTTCCCGGGCCGGCAGGTCCAGCGGGCGGGTGTCGATCACCTCGCCGGTGGCGATGCGCCGCCGTTGGTACGACACCACCTGGCTGGTCACGTCCACCTCGCCGAGGAACAGCCCGACCGGTCCGGCGTCCGCGTACGAGCGGACCGACACCACCGACAGCGAGGTGACGTCGCGGGCGTGGGTGGACCAGTCCGGCTCCTCGGCGTGCACGAGCGCACACCCGTCGGACAGGTCGAGTGAGTCGACCACGTACGAGACGCCCTGGTGCAGGTAGACCGCGCCGGTGTGCAGCAGGAAGTGCGCCGACCCGCCGTCGACGGTGCCGAGCAGCCGGCCGGTGGACTCCTCCACCACGCACACCGGGGCGCCGCCCTCGCCGCGCAGGTCGACCTCGGGGCGTTCCCGGTGCCGCCAGTACCAGCCGGTGGGCCGCTGCCGCAGTGCCCCCGCCTCGACCAGCGAGTCCACCGCCTCCTTGGCGCCCTCGCCGAACAGGTCCAGGTCGGCCGGGGTGAGCGGGGACTCGTGGGCGGCGCAGGCGAGTTGCGGTGCGAGCACGTACGGGTTGGCCGGGTCGAGCACCGTCGCCTCGACCGGCCGCCCGAACAGCGCCTCCGGGTGGTGCACCAGGTAGGTGTCGAGCGGGTCGTCCCGCGCCACCAGCACGGCGAGCGCCTCGTCGCCGGAGCGCCCGGCCCGTCCGGCCTGCTGCCACAGCGACGCGCGGGTGCCGGGCCAGCCGCAGATCAGCACCGCGTCCAGCCCGACCAGGTCGACGCCGAGTTCGAGCGCGTTGGTGGAGGCCAGCCCGAGCAGGTCGCCGTGCAGCAGTGCCCGTTCCAGCTCGCGGCGCTCCTCGCGCAGGTAGCCGGCCCGGTAGGCGGCCACCCGGTCGCCCAGCCCGGGCACCGCCTCGTCGAGCGACCGCCGGGCGTTGGCGGCCACCACCTCGGCGCCCCGGCGGGACCGCACGAACGCGAGCGTGCGTACCCCCTCGACCACGCTGTCGGCGAGCAGGTCGGCGGTCTCCCGCAGCGCGGAGCGCCGGACCTGGACGAGGTCGGCGTCGGCAGCCGTGTCGGTGGGCGGCAGCAGCGGCGGCTCCCAGAGCGCGAACGTCACCCCGCCGCGCGGCGAGGTGTCCTCGGTGACGGCGGTGACGGGCAGGCCGGTGAGCCGCCCGGCCGCCGTCGCCGGGTCACCCGACGTGGCGGAGGCCAGCAAGAACACGGGGGTACGCCCGAAGCGGGCGCACTGCCGGCGCAACCGCCGCAGGACGTGCGCGACGTGTGAGCCGAAGACGCCCCGGTAGGTGTGGCACTCGTCGACCACCACGTACGCGAGACGGCGCAGGAACCCGGACCAGTGGGCGTGCCCGGGCAGGATGCCGTGGTGCAGCATGTCCGGGTTGGTCAGCACGAACCGGGAGTGCCGGCGGATCCACTCCCGCTCGGCGCGCGGTGTGTCGCCGTCGTAGGTGGCGGGGCGTACCCCGTCGAGTTCGAGACCGGCGACGGCGCGGAGCTGGTCGGCGGCGAGCGCCTTGGTCGGCGCCAGGTAGAGCACCGTGGCGCGCGGGTCGGCGAGCAGCGTGCTCAGCGCGGGAAGCTGGTACGCCAGGGACTTGCCGGACGCCGTGCCGGTGGCGACCACCACGTGTTGTCCCGCGTACGCCAGCTCGGCGGCCTCGGCCTGGTGCCGCCACGGGGCGGTGACGCCGCGCCGCGCGAACGCCGCCCGTAGTTCCTCCGGCGCCCAGCCGGGCCACCCGACGGGCTCGCCGGCGCGGGCCGGGACGCGTTCGACGTGGGTGACCGGGTCGGTGGCGTGACGCAGCCGCAGCCGGCGCAGCAGCTCGCCCGGAGCACGTCGCGGGCCGGGGCTGTGGTCGGTCACGTCCTGCACTCTCGCACTGGTGTTCGGAATTGGGAACCGCAGGGTGGGGGTATGGGGAGGGCGTGGCCGGTGACCGAGGGGGCCGCACGGGGAGATGGTTAGATGCCCAGGAGAGTTTACCGAGGAGGGGCCGATGGAGCTGTCGCTGGCGACCCGCGCCGTGGGGGAGCACACGGTGCTCGAGGTCGGTGGTGAGGTGGACGTCTACACCGCCCCTCGCCTGCGGGAACGGCTTCTGGAGCTGATCGACGGCGGGGCGCGGCACGTGCTGGTCGACCTCGGCCGGGTCGACTTCCTCGACTCGACCGGGCTGGGTGTGCTCGTGGGCGCGCTCAAGCGGCTGCGCTCGGCGGGTGGTTCCTTCGCGCTGGTCTGCGACAAGGAGCCGCTGCTCAAGATCTTCCGGATCACCGCCCTGGACCAGGTCTTCCCGCTGCATCCGACGGTCGACGCGGCTATCGCCGCCGACTCCACCGGCGCGTGATGGCCACCGTCAAGCTGTCCTTCTCTCCGGCCCCGGTGCACGTGCGCACCGCCCGTCTGGTCGGCGTCGCGGTGGCCCGGCGGGCCGGCGTGCGCGAGGACCTGCTGGACGAGGTGCGCCTGGCCATCGGTGAGGCGTGCACGCGGGCGGTCGCGCTGCACCGGCAGTACGGCCTGGCCGACCCGGTGTACGTGGAGATGTCCGACGGCGGCGGCTACACGGTCCGGGTGGTGGACCGGGCCCCGATCGAGGCGGGCCTCGGCCTGGCCGCGCTCGGCCCGGACGAGCTGGCCAAGGAGTCGCTCAGCGAGGACGCGCTCACCACGGGGGTGGGCTTCGCGCTGCTCGCCGGTTTCGTGGAGGATCTCCAGGTCCGTCCGGTCGACGAGGGCGTCGGCACCGAGGTACGGATGTCCTGGCCGGCCGGCCGCGCCTGACCCGATTCGCACACGCAGGCCGCGTTCCCCGAAGGGGGAGCGCGGCCTCGTCGTATTGGCCGCGCCATATATCAGATTTCTTCGCATAACACAGTTACGAAGATCATCGAGACACGGTGCCCCCTCGGTGTGACCCTCGCCACCCCGGAGGGCTACAGTACGCGGGTTGTCAGCAAGTGATCCCATCCCGTAGCCAGCGGGAACGGGAGTTCATCGCTGGTCCGCCGGGGTGGGTTGGCGCGCGCTTGCGAGTCCGCATCCAGGCGTCGGCCCGTGCGTCTCCACGAGCCGGCGCGAGTTGTTCGGTACAGGAGGACATAGATGTCCGGGACCTTGGCCGCCGACGGCGGCGCACTGTCCCTTACCGGAGCCAACGTGACGTACGTCGTCATCGCCGCGGTCATCGCGCTGGTGGCGCTCGTCTTCGCGGCCGCCCTCACCAGGGCGGTCCTGGCGGCCGGTAAGGGAACCACCAACATGCAGGAGATCTCCGGCGCGGTGCAGGAGGGCGCGTCGGCGTACCTGCTGCGGCAGTTCCGCACGCTGGCGATCTTCGTGGTGATCGCCGTCGTGCTGCTCTTCCTGCTGCCGGTGCACGACACCGACGGCAACGAAACGCTCGTGAAGGTCGGCCGCTCGGCGTTCTTCGTGGTGGGTGCGCTGTTCAGCGCGTTCATCGGCGGCGCCGGCATGTGGCTGGCCACCCGCGCCAACCTGCGGGTGGCGGCGGCCGCGCGGGAGCGAGAAGGCGGCCGTGAGGGCGCCATGAAGATCGCCTTCCGTACGGGCGGCGTGGTCGGCTTCCTCACCGTCGGCCTCGGCCTGTTCGGTGCGGCGCTGGTCGTGCTGATCTTCCGGGGCGACGCCCCGACCGTGCTGGAGGGCTTCGGCTTCGGTGCCGCGCTGCTCGCCATGTTCATGCGGGTCGGCGGCGGCATCTTCACCAAGGCCGCCGACGTCGGTGCCGACCTGGTCGGCAAGGTCGAGCAGGGCATCCCGGAGGACGACCCGCGCAACGCCGCCACCATCGCCGACAACGTGGGCGACAACGTCGGCGACTGCGCCGGCATGGCCGCCGACCTGTTCGAGTCGTACGCGGTCACGCTCGTCGCGGCGCTCATCCTCGGCCGGGCCGCGTTCGGCGAGACCGGCCTGGTCTTCCCGCTGATCATCTCCACCATCGGCGTGCTGGTCGCGATCGTCGGCGTCTTCATCACCCGGCTGCGCGCCAGCGACCGCAACGGCCTCACCGCGATCAACCGGGCCTTCTACCTGTCGGCGCTGATCGCCGCCGTGCTCGTCGCGATCGCCGCGTTCGCGTACCTGCCGGCCACGTTCGCCGAGCTGGAGGGCGGGCTGCCCGACGTCGACCGCAACCCGCGGCTGGTGGCCATCGGCGCGGTCGTGATCGGTATCGTGCTGGCCGCCGCGATCCAGGCGCTGACCGGCTACTTCACCGAGACCAACCGGCGCCCGGTGCAGGACATCGGCAAGAGCTCGCAGACCGGCGCGGCCACCGTCATCCTCGCCGGCATCAGCATCGGCCTGGAGTCGGCCGTCTACTCGGCGCTGCTGATCGGCGCCGGCGTGTTCGGCGCGTTCCTGCTCGGCGGCAGCTCGCTCACGCTGTCGCTGTTCGCCGTCGCGCTGGCCGGTACCGGCCTGCTCACCACCGTCGGCGTCATCGTCGCGATGGACACGTTCGGCCCGATCTCCGACAACGCGCAGGGCGTGGCCGAGATGTCCGGCGACATCGACGAGCACGGCGCGCGGACGCTGACCGAGCTGGACGCCGTCGGCAACACCACCAAGGCGATCACCAAGGGCATCGCGATCGCCACGGCGGTGCTGGCCGCGACCGCGCTGTTCGGCTCGTACACCGACACGCTCAAGACGGCGTACGAGGACGCGACGGGGACTCAGGACACCACCGCGCTGATCGACGAGCTGCTCAACGTCGCCAACCCGCGCAACCTGGTCGGCCTGATCATCGGCGCCGCCGTGGTCTTCCTCTTCTCCGGCCTGGCCATCAACGCGGTCTCCCGTTCGGCCGGGGCCGTGGTGATGGAGGTCCGCCGCCAGTTCCGCGAGCTGCCCGGCATCATGGACCGCACCCAGCGGCCCGAGTACGGCAAGGTCGTGGACATCTGCACCCGGGACGCGCAGCGCGAGCTGATGACCCCCGGCCTGCTGGCCATCCTGGCCCCGATCGCCGTCGGCTTCGGCCTCGGCGCGGGTGCGCTCGCCGCGTACCTCGCCGGCGCGATCGGCGCGGGCACGCTGATGGCGGTGTTCCTGGCCAACTCCGGTGGCGCCTGGGACAACGGCAAGAAGCTGGTGGAGGACGGCGCGTACGGCGGCAAGGGCTCCGACGCGCACGCCGCCACCGTCATCGGCGACACCGTCGGCGACCCGTTCAAGGACACCGCCGGCCCGGCGATCAACCCGCTGCTCAAGGTGATGAACCTGGTGTCGCTGCTGATCGCCCCGGCCGTGGTGGCCTGGAGCGTGGGCGACGACAAGAACAACCCGCTGCGCATCACGATCGCCGTGGTGGCCGCATTGATCATCGCGGCGGCCGTGGTGTTCAGCAAGCGCAAGGGCGTGGCGATGTCCGACTCGGACAGCGGGGCCGGCACCCCGGACCAGCGTCCGGAGACGGTGAACGCCTGATCGCACGCGACGGTTCCCGGCCGGCCCCGGCCGGCCGGGAACCCCGTGCCCGGCAAACCTGACCGGTGGCGGTTCCGCCCGGAGGTCGTACGCTGCTTCGCATGCGTACGCGCCGGGCGGCAACCGCCGGAAAGCTCACGGTGGTCCTGGCCACGCTGGTCCTCGTCGTCACCGGGTGCGGCGGCGGTCCCAGCCCTCGGGTCTGGGCCGCGTCGGTGTGCCAGGCGCTCACCCCGTGGCGCGCGGAGATCTCCAAGCTGACCAGCAGCACCCAGCAGCAGATGACCGCGCAGACCACTCCGCCGCAGGCCAAGGAGAACCTGGTCCGGCTCTTCGCCGGCGCCGAACAGGCCAGCGAGACGGCGCGGCGCAAGGTCGAGGAGGCGGGCGTGCCCGAGGCCGAGCGCGGCGAAGAGGTGTCCGCCGGGTTCCTGGGGTCGCTGAGCAAGATGCGCGACGCGTACGGGCGGGCCCGGGACACCGTCGACCGGCTCGACACCGCCCAGGCCGGTCCGTTCTACGACGGCGTGCGCGCCGCCGTGGACACGCTCAACAAGGAGTACGACGCGAGCGCGCTGGACACCAGCAAACTCAACTCGACCGAGCTGAAAGAGGCCTTCGACGAGGTCCCGGAGTGTCGCTGACCCCTCCTGCCCCGAAACCGGCCCGCCAGCCCTCGCTGTTCTCCACCGAGGCGGCCGATCCCGCGCTGGCGGACCTCGCCGGCCTGCTCGCCGGGCCGGGTGAGGTGGGGCGGATGGGTGGCACGGCCCGGATCTCCGTGGTGGTCGACGCCGCCTGGCGGGTGCACGTGCTGGTGGCCGAGCTGGGCGCCCGGGGCGTGCCGGCGAGCTGGGAGCCGACCGAGGACGGGCGGCACCGGGTGCGCACCGCGTACACGAGCATGCTGGCGCCGCTCGCGCGGGCCTGGCTGCGCGGCGCGGCGAAGCGGCCGCCGGCCCGCTTCCACCTCGACGGGCGGCGGCTGCGGCTCTGGGTGGCGGCCGCCGGCACGGCCGAACCGGCCGGGTTCCGGCTGCGCCTCGGGCCCGCCGACGAGTCGTCCTGGCCGGTGGTCCGCGCCGCGCTGGCGGCGGTGGGCCTGCCGGCCGCGTTCGTGGAGCCGGACGAGGGCGGGCCCGCGTTCCGGATCGGCGGACGGCGGATGTCGCGGCTCGCGGAGCTGGTGGGGGAACGGCCGGCGGCGGCGCCGGTGGCGGACTGGCCGGGGTCGCGGGGCTGACCGCCGCTGTCCGAAGCCGGACACGTGCGAGGCTCCGCCGGGTGTACGCGATCGTCACAGTGACCCGCCTGCCGCCCTACCCACGGTGTACCGTGACGCCGTCCGGCAGGGTGCGGCCGGCGGTCACCGGGAGGGCGGCCCGTTTGCCGCCCACGAAACCCGGAACGCGGACGGCGCGTTACGTTGGACATCCGGACCGCCTGTGGTCCGGGTGGTGCAACACGGCCCGAAGCGGGCATGGCGTAGGAGTGAGGTCGGGGAGAGACGTGCCGAGCAACGCTGGAACCACCCGTCTGGTCATCGTCGAGTCACCGGCGAAGGCCAAGACGATCTCGGGCTACCTCGGCCCGGGGTACGTCGTGGAGGCCAGCTTCGGCCACGTCCGGGACCTGCCCCGCAACGCCGCCGACGTGCCGGCGAAGTACAAGGGTGAGCCGTGGGCGCGCCTCGGCGTCGACGTCGACAACGGCTTCCACGCGCTCTACGTGGTCTCGCCCGACCGCAAGCAGCAGATCAGCAAGCTGGTGAAGCTGGCCAAGGAGGTCGACGAGATCTTCCTGGCGACGGACGAGGACCGCGAGGGCGAGGCCATCGCCTGGCACCTGGTGGAGACGCTCAAGCCCAAGGTGCCGGTCAAGCGGATGGTCTTCCACGAGATCACCAAGCCGGCCATCCAGGCCGCTGTGGCGAACCCCCGGGAGATCGACCGCGACCTGGTCGACGCCCAGGAGGCGCGGCGCATCCTCGACCGCCTCTACGGGTACGAGGTCTCGCCGGTGCTGTGGAAGAAGGTCATGCCGAAGCTGTCGGCGGGCCGGGTGCAGTCCGTGGCGACCAGGATCGTGGTCGAGCGGGAGCGCCAGCGGATGGCGTTCCGCACCGCCGAGTACTGGGACATCCTGGCCACGCTCGCGGTGGCGAAGCCGGGCGAGGGCCCGCGGACGTTCAACGCCACGCTCGTCGCGCTGAACGGTGACCGGATCGCCACCGGCAAGGACTTCGAGCCGACCACTGGTCGTGTTCGCGCCGGTGCGGGTGTCGTCCACCTCGACGAGGGCGGGGCCCGGGGGCTCGCCGCGCGCCTGGCCGACCGGCCGTTCACCGTCACCCGGGTCGAGGAGAAGCCCTACCGGCGCCGCCCGTACGCGCCGTTCATCACCTCCACGCTCCAGCAGGAGGCGGCCCGCAAGCTGCGGTTCTCGTCGCAGCAGACGATGCGCACCGCGCAGCGCCTGTACGAGAACGGCTACATCACCTACATGCGTACCGACTCGGTGAACCTGTCCGAGACGGCCATCGCGGCGGCCCGCCGGCAGATCGTCGAGCTGTACGGCGAGCGCAGCGTGCCCCCGGAGCCGCGCCGCTACACCGGCAAGGTGAAGAACGCGCAGGAGGCGCACGAGGCGATCCGCCCCGCGGGCGACAACTTCCGCACCCCGGGCGAGGTGGCCAAGGAGCTGTCCGCCGAGGAGTTCAAGCTCTACGAGCTGATCTGGCGGCGCACCATCGCCTCGCAGATGACCGACGCGGTCGGCTCCAGCGTGTCGGTGCGCATCCGTGCCGTCTCCTCCGCCCAGGAGGAGGCCGACTTCGGCGCGACCGGCAAGACCATCACCGACCCGGGCTTCCTGCGCGCGTACGTCGAGTCCAGCGACGACGAGAACGCCGAGGCCGAGGACGCCGAGCGGCGGCTGCCCACGCTCGTCAAGGACCAGCCGCTCACCGCCGACGAGCTGGCCGCGCAGGGCCACCACACCCAGCCGCCCTCCCGCTACACCGAGGCGTCGTTGGTCAAGGCGCTGGAGGAGCTGGGCATCGGCCGGCCCTCCACGTACGCGTCGATCATGCAGACGATCCAGGACCGCGGGTACGTGGTGAAGCGCGGCCAGGCGATGATCCCGTCGTTCCTGGCGTTCGCGGTGATCGGGCTGATGGAGCGGCACTACCCGCGCCTGATCGACTACGACTTCACCGCCAGCATGGAGAACGAGCTGGACGAGATCGCCGGTGGTGACCACGCCGCCGTCGACTTCCTCACCTCCTTCTACTTCGGCAGCACCAACGGCACCGGCGACCAGGCCATCGCGCACGCCGGTGGCCTGAAGAAGCTGGTCACCGAGAACCTCAGCGAGATCGACGCGCGCAGCGTCAACTCCATCCCGCTGTTCACCGACGACGAGGGCCGCGAGGTCGTCGTCCGGGTCGGCCGGTACGGGCCGTACCTTCAGCGCGAACTGCCGGGCGGCGAGCAGGCCGCGCCCTCCGGTGAGGGCGAGGAGGGCGGCTCGCAGGGTGACCGGGCGCCGATCCCGGAGGGCCTGGCGCCGGACGAGCTGACCCCGGAAAAGGTGCACGAGCTGTTCCTCGGCGGCGGCGGTGAGCGCAAGCTCGGCGACGACCCGTCGACGGGCGAGCCGATCCTGCTCAAGTCCGGCCGGTTCGGCCCGTACGTGGCGAGCGGCGAGCGCAAGTCCTCGCTGCTGCGCTCGCAGTCGCCGGACAGCCTCACCCTGGAACAGGCGTTGCAGCTGCTGCGCCTGCCCCGGCTGATCGGCGTGGCCCCGGACGGCGCCGAGGTGTTCGCCAACAACGGCCGTTACGGCCCGTACGTCAAGCGCGGTGACGAGTTCCGCTCGCTGGACTCGGAAGACAAGATGTTCACCGTCACGCTGGACGAGGCACTGGCGTTGCTGGCCGCCCCGAAGACGCGCCAGCGCCGGGCCGCCGCGCCACCGCTGCGGGAGATGGGCAACGACCCGCTCACCGAGAAGCCGCTGGTGATCAAGGACGGGCGCTTCGGGCCGTACGTGACCGACGGCGAGTTCAACGCGTCGCTGCGGCGCGGGCAGACGCCGGAGGAGCTGACGCTGGAACAGGCGTCGGAGATGCTGGCCGAGAAGCGCGCGAAGGGCCCGGCGCCGAAGAAGAAGGCCGCGAAGAAGGCCGCCCCGGCCAAGAAGACGACGGCCGCGAAGAAGACGACGGCGGCGAAGAAGACGACGGCCGCCAAGGCCACGGCCGCGAAGAAGGCCCCCGCGAAGAAGACGACTCCGAAGAAGGCGACCTCGACCCCGAAGGAGTGATCCCTCCCGAGATCTTGGAAGGAAACGGCCCCTACGAGGGCCCTTTTCTTCCAAGATCTGGCCGTTGTCCACAGGGGCGGCGAAGGAGCCGGGTCGGGGGCCACCGTGGGTAGGTGGGGAACTCCTGGGCGGTGATGCGGCGGGCTCTGCCGTCGGATGACGCGGACGAACTGACCTGGCTGCTCTTCCGGCAGGAGGACGTGCTCAGCCTTCAGCAGGCACGGGCGCACCTCACGCGTAAGGCGATCCGTCACCGGGTGACGACCGGCCGGTGGCGGCAGGCGCATCGTGCGGTTCTCGTCGCGCACAACGGCCCGGTCGGTCCCGCGCAACTCCGGTGGATCGCGGTGCTGGCGGCCGGTCCCACCGCGCTCCTGGGTGGCGTGACCGCTGCTCAGGCGGGCGGGCTGCGGGGGTTCCCGGACCGGGTGGTCCACCTCCTCCTGCCCGCCGCGAGCCGTCGATCCCCGCTTCCGCCCGCCGTGCTGGCGCACCGGACGACCCACCTGCCCGACTCCGACGTGGTGCCGGTGGCGGCGCCGCCCCGGACGACGGCGGCCCGGTCGATCGTCGACGCCGCGCAGTGGGCGCCGACCGACATCCAGGCCCGCGCGATCGTCGCGGCTGCCTTCCAGCAACGGCTGGTCGGCGGCGACGACCTGCACGAGGTGGTGGAGCGGATGCCCCGGATCCGCCGTCGACAGCTGATCCTGTCCACCGCCACCGATGCGGCCGGCGGTGCGCACTCCCTGAGCGAGTTGGACCTGCTCAAACTCGTACGCGACGCCGGGCTGCCCGAGCCGACCCGACAGGTGGTCCGCCGGGATTCCGCGGGGCGGCGGCGCTACCTCGACGCGTACTTCGAGCAGTGGCGCGTGCACGTCGAGGTGGACGGCGGCCAGCATCTGGATCCGGCGCACGCGTGGGCGGACATGCGGCGGCAGAACGACCTGTGGGTCGAGGGCGACCGGATTCTCCGGTTCCCCGCCTGGGTCCTGCGCGCCCATCCGGAAGAGGTGATCGCCCAACTCCGCGCCGCGCTGCGGTCGGCTGGCTGGCCGGGGTGACCGCCCTCCGAGATCTTGGAAGGAAAGGGCCCCCATGAGGGCCCTTTCCTTCCAAGATCTTCAGGCGCCCAGGACCTGGGTCAAGTAGGGGTTCTGGAAGATGCTCGACGGGTCCAGGCGGGTGCGGACGGACTGGAAGTCGGCGAATCTCGGGTAGGCGGTGGCCAGGGACTCCGCGTCGCGCCAGTGCAGCTTGCCCCAGTGCGGCCGGCCGCCCAGCTCGGTCGCCACCTGCTCGAACGCGCGGAAGTACGGCTCGTACGGCATGCCCACGTACTGGTGCACGGCGATGTACGCGGAGTCGCGCCCGTAGGAGTGGGACAGCCAGATGTCGTCGGCGGCGGTGAAGCGCACCTCGACCGGGAACAGCACCTTGAACGGCAGCCGGTCCACGATCCGGCGCAGCTCGGCCAGCGCGGTGGGTAGCACCTCGCGCGGCAGGCCGTACTCCATCTCCACGAAGCGGACCCGGCGCGGCGTGCAGAACACGCGGTCGGAGCGGCCGGTGTAGGTGCGTTCGGTGAGCGCGCGGGCGGATACGGCGCTGATCCGGGGTGCGAGGGCGGGTACGGCGCGGCCGAGGCGGCAGGCGCCGGCGAAGACGGTGTTGGAGAGGAACTCGTCGTCCAGCCAGCCGCGCCAGCCGGGCAGCGGCTGGTCGTCGGCGGGTACCCGGTCGTTGGTCTTGACCTGTACCCGGTCGGTGTACGGGAACCAGTAGAACTCGGCGTGGTCGTGTGCCTCGTACAGGCCGGGCAGGTCGTCGAGCACCTCGGCGAGCGGGGCCGGGCGTTCGTGCGCGCGCAGCACGAAGGCGTCCACGCAGCGCAACGTGACCTCGACCAGCACGCCCACCGCGCCGAGCCCGACCCGGGCGGCGTCGAAGACGTCGCGGTTCTCCTCGGCCGAGCAGCGCAGCACCTCGCCGGTGCCGGTGACCAGCGTCAGCCCGGCCACGAAGGTGGACAGGCAGCCCAGCTTCGCCCCGGTGCCGTGGGTGCCGGTGGAGAGCGCGCCGGCGATGGTCTGGGCGTCGATGTCGCCCAGGTTCGGCATCGCGAGGCCGTGCCCGGCGAGCAGTTCGTTGAGCGTGTGCAACGTCATCCCGGCCGGTACGGTGACCAGGCGGCGCGCCACATCGACCGTGACGTCCGTCTCCAGCTCGGCGAGGTCGATCCGGTGCCCGTCGGCGACGGCGGTGGCGGTGAAGGAGTGGCCGCTGCCGGTGGCCCGGACGGTCCGGCCCGCCGCGGCGGCCTGGCGGACCGCCTCGACGACGTCGGAGACGCTACGCGGGCGCACGGTGAGGAGCGCGGTGCTGTGCTGGTTGCCGGCCCAGTTGGACCAGGTGGCGGTGGTACCGGTCATCGCGGCCACTCCTCGACATGAATATGAACTGAATTCATATCAGGAACGTTGTGCCTGGTAAATACCGCAATCGAGCCCGGCTCGTTGTACCGGTAGTCACAGACTCGTGACGTGCAGATATGTTCATCCGTCGAAGGGGGGTGGCGCCGAGTGTCCACACCAGCCGCCACGACCGGGCCGCTGCGTCGGGTACCGGTGCAGGGTCGAAGTGTCGCGCGGGTCCAGCGGATGCTGGACGCCTGCGCCGAGCTCGTCGACGAGGTGGGGTACGAAGGGCTGACCACGACCCTGCTCGCCGAGCGCGCCGAGGTGGCGATCGGGTCGGTCTACCAGTTCTTTCCGGACAAGCGGGCGATCGTGCAGGCGCTGACCCTGCGCACCATGGAGTCCTACCTCCAGCGGCTCGACGAGCGGTTCTCCTCGGACGACCTGACCCACTGGTGGGACGGGGTCGACGCGGCGATCGACGAGTACATCTCGATGCACCGCACCGTTCCCGGCTTCCGTACCCTGCACTTCGGCGACGTGGTCGACCTGCACCTGCTGGACGACCAGCGGGACAACAACGGCGTCATCGCGGAGCAGCTCGCCCGCGTACTCACCGAGCGTTTCGGCCTGGCCGGGGTGCCCGACCTGCGGTTCCACCTGGAGGTCGCGGTGGAGGCCGCCGACGCCCTGATCAAGCTGGCCTTCCGCCGCCGCACCGACGGCGACGAGCGGGTGCTGGTCGAGGCCAAGGCGCTCATCCGGGAGTACCTGCACCGGCAGGTGAACGCCCCCACGGAGGCCGTCCACCAGGGCTGAGCGGCACGCCGAGCGGCGGGTTCCCGAGAGTGCGCCGGGGCCCGCCGTCGTCACGCCGTAGGGCAGAGCCGCGGGGCACGTCAGAGGAAGGCGTGCCCCTCGCCCCGGTAGGTCGGCACGGTGGCGACCACCGCGTCCCCCTCGACCAGGTGCACCTCGTTGACGTGCTCGCACAGCTCGCCCGCTTTGGCGTGACGGAACCACACCCGGTCGCCGACGCGCAGGGTGTCCGCGGCCGTCCCGGCCAGCGGGGTCTGCACCTCGCCGGCGCCCTCCGCGCCGAGCAGCTTCAGCCCGTCCGGCAGCCAGGGCCGCGGCAGCCGGCTGTTCGCCGCCTGACCGGAGGCGATCCAGCCGCCGCCGAGCACCGTCGCCAGCCCCGGCGCCGGGCGCCGGACCACCGCGCAGGCGAAGAACGCCGCCGGGGTCGGCCGCCAGGCACGGTACGCGTCGAACAGCGTCGGACCGTACAGGCCGGAGCCCGCGGTGACCTCGGTGACGGCGGGGTCCGCGCTGGTGGCGGCCACGCTGCCGGTGCCACCGCCGTTGACGAACTCCAGGTCGGCGTGCTCCCGGACCGCGCTGACCGCGGCGAAGCGGCGGGCCAGCAGTTCCCGGTACGACCCGCGCTGCGCGACCCGGATCGCCGAGCCGAGCACCGCCTGTCCGGGCGGCGCGTCGCCCAGGCCGGCGATCTGTGCCTCGTACGACATCAGGCCGACCAGCCGGAAGCCCGGCCGCCCGGCGACGGCGGCGGCGAGCGCGCCGGCCGCCGTGGCGCTGTGCACCGGGGAGCGGCGCACGCCGACGTGCACCCGGCCTCCCAGCGGGCGCCAGGAGGCGTCCAGGTCGAGGCAGATCCGCAGCGCGGGCCGGCGCGCGGGCGGGTACACCCGGTCGATCAGGTCGAGCTGCGCGGTGTCGTCGATCATCAGCGTCACCGCGTCGGCGAGCGCCGGGTCGGCGGCCAGGTCGGCGAGGCCGCCCCGGTGGGCCGTCGGGTACGCCACGAGCACGTCGTCGCTGACCCCGGAGCGGACCAGCCAGACCGCCTCGGGGAGCGTGAAGGCCATCACGCCGTGCCACCCGGGCCGCTTGAGTGCCCGGGTCAGCAGCTCACGGACGCGTACCGACTTGCTCGCCACGCGCAGCGGCTTGCCGCCGGACCGGCCGGCGAGCGCCTCGGCGTTGGCGTCGAACGCGGTGAGGTCGACCACGGCGTACGGCGGGTCGAGGTGAGCGGTCGCCCGGTCGAGACGCTCGCGAAGTTTGTCACGGTCGATGGCCACGTCTGCACGCTAACTGTCTGGACGGCAATGCGAAATACCCTCGCGTCTGTCCGGGCTGCGGGCGGTGGTCCCGGCGGCCTAGGCTCGGCGAGCAGGTGAATGTCGCGGGGGACGACCCTTCCTGCGCGACTAGAGTGTTCCACCGGGGATGCCCAGACCTGGGCCGGCACGTGGAGGTACGGCCATCGAAAGCCAGAACAACGGCGAGTCGCCCGGCGTGTCGTCGCCCGGGACAGCCGCCGACCACTCCGGTGCCGCCGCCATCCGGTCGGTGCTGCGCATCCGGCCGTTCCGCCGGCTGTGGATCGTGCTCAGTGCCGCCTCCTTCGGTGACTGGCTCGGCCTGCTCGCCACCGCGCTGTTCGCCGCCTCCCAGGTCTCCGGCAGCACCGCCCAGGGCGCCGCGTTCGGTGGCGTGACCGCGATCCGGCTGCTCCCGGCGCTGGTGCTCGGCCCGGTGGCGGGCGTGCTCGCCGACCGGTTCGACCGCCGGTGGACCATGGTCATCTGCGACCTGCTGCGCTTCGTGCTGTTCGCCTCGATCCCGCTGTACGCGCTCACCGGCGCCGCGGGCGGGCTGGTGGTCGGCTGGGCGCTGATCGCCACGTTCCTGATCGAGTCGATCACCCTGCTGTGGATCCCGGCCAAGGAGGCGGCGGTCCCCAACCTCATCCCGCGTACCCGGCTGGAGGCGGCGAACCAGCTCACGCTGATCACCACGTACGGCCTGACGCCGGTCGCGGCGGCCGTCGCCCTGGCCGTGCTGACCCGCGGCCTGCCCGGCGCGTTCGGCGGCGACCTGCCGAACTGGGCCGAACCGGCCCAGCTCGCGCTCTGGTTCAACGCCTTCTCCCGGCTGGCCACCGCGCTCGTGGTGGCGTTCGGGATCAAGGAGATCAGCGAGGCCCAGCGCGGCGAGGCGGAGCGCACCGAGCAGAGCATGTTCCGGCAGTTCTCCGAGGGCTGGAAATACATCGGCCAGACCCCGCTCGTCCGCGGCCTGGTGCTGGGCATCTTCGGCGCGTTCGCCGGCGGCGGGATCGTGGTCGGCACGGGCAAGTTCTTCGCCAACTCGCTCGGCGCCGGTGACGCCGCGTTCTCGCTGCTCTTCGGCGCGATCTTCGTCGGTCTGGCGCTCGGCATCGGGCTCGGGCCGATGATCGTGCGGGACATGTCCCGCCGCCGCTGGTTCGGCATGAGCATCGTGCTCGCCAGCGCCTCGGTGCTGGTGCTCGCCTTCGCCATCCACCTGTCCATGGCCATCCTCGGCGCGATCCTGGTCGGCGCGGGCGCCGGCATGGCGTTCCTGGCCGGCACCACGCTGCTCGGCGGCGAGGTGGCCGACGAGGTGCGCGGCCGGGTGTTCGCGGTGGTGCAGATCGGCACCCGGCTGGTGCTGATCCTGGCCATCGCGCTCAGCAGCCTCCTGGTCGGCGTCGGCGGCTCCCGCCAGCTCACCATCGCCGACCTGGGCATCTCCATCTCCTCCACCCGCTTGCTGCTGCTCGCCGCCGGCGCGGCCGGCATCATCGCCGGCATCAGCGCGTTCGGCCAGATGGACGACAAGAAGGGCGTACCGGTCCTCGCCGACCTGTGGGGCTCGATCCGGGGCCGCCCGTTGATGCCGGCCGAGCCGTTCGTCTCCAGCGGCCTGTTCGTGGTCTTCGAGGGCGGCGAGGGCGCCGGCAAGTCCACCCAGCTCGCCGCGCTCGCCGAGCGGCTGCGCGCGCAGGGCCGCGACGTGGTGGTCACCCGCGAGCCGGGCGCCACGCCGGTCGGCGAGCGGATCCGCTCCCTGGTGCTCGGCACCGCACCCGACGAGGCGCCGTCGCCGCGCGCCGAGGCGCTGCTCTACGCCGCCGACCGGGCGCACCACGTGGCCACTGTCGTCCGTCCGGCGCTGGTGCGCGGCGCGGTGGTGATCAGCGACCGGTACGTCGACTCGTCGCTCGCCTACCAGGGCGCCGGCCGGACGCTGCCGGTGGATGAGGTCTCCTGGCTCTCCTCCTGGGCCACCGGCGGTCTCAAGCCCGACCTGGTGGTGCTGCTCGACGTCGAGCCGCGGACCGGCCTGAGCCGGGTCGAGGACCGCAACGAGGGCACCGACCGGCTGGAGGCCGAGTCGCTGACGTTCCACGAACGGGTCCGGTACGCCTTCCTCGACCTGGCCGCCGGCGACCCGAAGCGCTACCTGGTGCTCGACGCGTCCCGCCCGATCGACGAGACCGCCGACGCGGTCGCCCGCCGGGTGGGTGAGCTGCTGGCCGATCCGGGCGGCATCGTTCATCCCCGTCCGGCGCAGGGCCCGGACACCTCGGTCCAGCCCGAGTTATCCGACGCGGAGCTGGTGACGATGGAGCAACCCCGACGATGACCGACGTCTTCGGCGATCTGGTCGGGCAGGACGAGGCGGTGGCCGTGCTGCGGCGGGCCGCCGCCTCGGCCGCCGCCCTGCTGCGCGCGCCGGTGACGGCACCCGTGGGCGGGCACGACGACCTCGACGCGCTCGCCGAGGAGCACGACGACGACCCGGCTCCGGCGCCGGCCGATCCCGGCGCCGGCATGACCCACGCCTGGATCTTCACCGGCCCGCCCGGATCGGGCCGTTCGGTGGCCGCCCGCGCGTTCGCCGCCGCCCTCGAGTGCGTGCACGGCACCGGGTGCGGGAGCTGTCCCGGCTGCCACACCACGCTCACCGGCACCCACGCGGACGTCCGCCTCGTGGTGCCCGAGGGCCTGTCCATCGGCGTCAACGAGATGCGCGCGCTGGTGCTGCGGGCGGCCAGCGCGCCCTCCGGCGGCCGGTGGCAGATCGTGATCATCGAGGACGCCGACCGGCTCACCGAGGCCGCCGGCAACGCGCTGCTCAAGGCGATCGAGGAGCCGCCGCCGCGTACCGTCTTCCTGCTCTGCGCCCCGTCCACCCACCCGGACGACATCTCCGTGACCATCCGGTCGCGCTGCCGGGTCGTACCGCTGCGGCAGCCGCCGCCGGCCGCGGTGGCCGAGGTGCTGGTCCGCCGCGACGGCATCGCGCCGGACGTGGCCGAGTGGGCCGCCGCGGCGGCGCAGGGGCACGTGGGCCGGGCCCGGCGGCTGGCCCGCGACCCGGAGGCCCGGCAGCGGCGTGACGCGGTGCTCGCCGTGCCGCGCCGGCTGACCGGCGTGGGCGCGGCGTTCGACGCGGCCTCGGCGCTGATCGAGGCCGCCGAGGCGGAGGCCGCCGCCTCCGTCGCGGAGATCGACGAGGCGGAGCGTACGGCGTTGCAGACGGCGCTCGGCGCGGGCGGCACCGGCCGGGGCGCGGCCGGCGCCATGCGCGGTGCGGCCGGTCAGCTCAAGGACCTGGAGAAGCGGCAGAAGTCGCGGGCCACCCGCGCCCAGCGGGACGCGCTCGACCGGGCCCTGGTCGACCTGGCCGGGTTCTACCGGGACGCGATCGTCATGGCGTTGCGGGCGCCGGTCGCCCCGGTGCACACCGACACCGCGTCGCTCGCCGGGGCGGGCGCGCAGAAGTGGGACGCCGAGGGCTCGCTGCGCCGACTGGAGGCGGTGCTGGAGTGCCGCGCGGCGATCGAGGCGAACGTCAAGCCGCGGATCGCTGTGGAGGCGATGATGCTGGCGCTCTGGCGCGGCTGAGCCGGGGCCTCCCCGCATTGTCCACAGGGCATCGACACGCGCAATTGACGTGCGGTACGGTCCGGTGATGCCGCGGTGACCGAGGCGGCACGCTCAGTGAGGGTCGGGCCGACCGGCCGGGAGGAGTCCGCCGATGCCGCGGGGCGAGATCGACGAGGCCTGGATCGAGGAGGCGGTGCGGCGTTACCGCCGGATCGAGAACCTGCAGGCCGAGTTCGACCAGGCGGTCGCGACGGTCGAGGTCACCGTCCGCTCACCCGACGGGCTCGTCGAGGTGGTCGTGACCGCCGGCGGGCGGATCACCGACGTGCGTTTCCTCGGCCCGCTGCACCACCGCAGCCCGCGCGACGTGGCCGGCTCGGTGCAGGCCGCGGTCACCGCCGCCGCCGACGCGGCGCAGTGGGCGCGGGAGAAGCTGCACAACGAGACGTTCGCGGCCTACCGGCCGCTGGCGGGGGCCTGACATGGAGACGCTGCGTGCCCTGGCCGCCCGTCTCGACGAGGCCGGCGCGACCCTCGCCACCCTCTCCCGCACGGTGACCGCCACCGACCCGCCGCACCCCGCGTTCGGCGCGCACGCCACCGGCCGCCCCGGCGAGGTGGGCCGTGCGCTGCACCGCCAGTGGACCCTTGCCACCGCCGACCGGGCGCGCGAGGCGCAGGCCGCCGCCGTCCGGATGGCCGCCGCCGCGGCGGCGCTGCGCAGTGCCGCCGACCGTTACGCCGCAGCCGACGACGCGGTCGCCCGGCGGCTGGCCCGGGAGGCCTGATGGACGCGCTCGACCGCCTCGCCGAGCCGGGCCTCGACCTGCTCGCCCGCGTCGACACGCTGCTGGCCGCCGGCGCGCCCGAGGGGCACCGGCTCTGGCCGCTGCTGCGCCGCATGCAGGTGCTTCCCGGCGCGGCCGTGCGCGAGTTCCTCGACCTGCATCCCGCGCCGCTGACCGGCGCCGGCCACGCCGTGCGCCGGCTAGTCCGGGGGTACGACGACACGTCCGCCCTGCTGGCCGACCAGGTCGCCTGGTCCGGGACTGCCGCGTCGGCGTACGACGAGGCACGTGCCGCCCTGCTGCGGCATTTGGACGAGGGGCCGGACAGCCTGGTCGGGCGGCTGGAGTCGACAGCGGGCTACGCCGACGCGCTGGCCGGCTGGGTGGAGGGCAGCCGGGCCGCGCTGGCTCGCGCGCTCGCCGAGGTGCTGGGCTCGGCCGAGGCGGTCGCGGTGCACGCGGCGACGAGACCCGGCGTCGAGGCCGGACGGGCCGGGTCGTCGGCCGCGGCCGAGATCGCCACGAGGATCCTGGGTGTGCTCGGGGTGGCCTACGACGGGGCCGAGACGCTGTTGCGCCAGTGGGGGCCGAGCCTGGCCGAGACGCCGTGGCGGGACCGCGCCACCACCGCCCCGCGCTACGGCGGCACCACCCGGATCGGCTACTGACGGTCCACGGCGCCGCGCGCCGGACCGGCCGTGGCCGGGCGACGGCGGCGGCGCCGTGGCCTTCCCCTGCACCCCCCGCAGGTATGCCTTCACTCAACGCGCCCGGGCGGTGTTTGTCAGGGGCCCGCCGCAGATTCAGCCGTCCGGGCGAGGTGATGGGGCCGGTTCGGCCGGGACGACGACGATGATCGCTGCGGTGGGTGACCGGGCGGCGACAGGTGCGCCGTGCGGCGGGCGTCGATCCGCGTAGGGTGTGGCGTATGGGCATGCTCTGCGCGGTCAGCTTCAACCGGTACGGGCGCCTCTACTACCTCGACCCGGGCGAGCTGCGTCCGCAGGTGGGCGACCGGGTGCTGGTGCCCACCGACGACGGGCCCGAGGTGGCCGAGTGCGTGTGGGCCGCGCAGTGGGTCAGCGAGGACACCGACGGCTTCCCGAAACTCGTCGCGATCGCCGGCGACGACGACCTGCGCCGCGACGAGATGCTGCGCCGGCGCAAGGCCGAGGCGAAGGTGGCCGCCAAGCGGCTGATCCGCGAACACGGCCTGCCGATGAAGGTGGTCGCCGTCGACCACGTCCTGGCCACTCCGGAGAACGGCAGTGACCGCACCACCATCTACTTCACCGCGCCGCACCGCGTCGACTTCCGCTCGCTGGTCCGCGACCTGGGCGCCACGCTGCACTGCCGGGTGGAGCTGCGGCAGCTGTCGGCCCGAGACTCGGCCCGGGTGCAGGGCGGCATCGGCTCCTGCGGGCGTGACCTGTGCTGCGCCACGTTCCTGACCGACTTCGAGCCGGTGACCATCCGGATGGCGAAGGACCAGGACCTGCCGCTCAACCCGCTGCGCATCTCCGGGGCGTGCGGGCGGCTGATGTGCTGCCTCAAGTACGAGCACCCGCTGTATCAGAAGTTCCAGGAGTCGGCCCCGGCGGTCGGCAGCCGGGTGTCCACGCCGCAGGGCGAGGGCAAGGTGGTCGGCCACAGTGTCCCGCGCGACGCGGTCACGGTCCGGCTGGACGCCGACGGCTCCCGCTCGATGTGCTCCCGCGCGTCGGTGTGCGGCCCGAGGCAGGCCCACGACCAGCACTACCCCCAGCCCTGACCCCTGCGCCTTCCCCGCCCCCGCCCCTTCCCTCTCCGTCGATCATGAAGTTGGCGGTCGAAATGGTGATCGACTTCGCCGCCAACTTCATGATCAACGGGGTGGGGGTGGGTGGGATCAGCGGATGACTATGGGGGGTTCGGCCAGGCGGGGGGTCAGGGGGGTCTTCGGGGTCAGCCACGGGGCCGTCGGGGACTGGTCCTGGTTCAGCTGCCAGTTGTGGGACACCTTGTCGACGGCGATCGGGTAGATCGTCAGCGTGCCGTCCGGGTCGATCCGGAATCGCAGGAACGCCTTGGAGTCCTCGATGCCCTGCCCCGCGAACAGCTCGTTGAGGTTCACCCCGAAAGCGCCCGCCACCAGCAGGTAGAGCGCCACGAGCTGGCTGGCGACCAGACCGCTCACCGGGCCGTAGAGCACCACGGCGGCGACCGCCGGCAGCGGCCACGGCCAGTCGTAGAACGGCAGCTGCAACCAGACCCACGTGCCGCCGGCGGCGAGAGCCACCTGGGCCAGACCGTGCGCCACCCCGAGGATCCAGTGCCGGGCGTGCCGTTTCCCGCCCGCCGTGGGTGGCTTGGCGAAGAACACCGCACCCATCATCGCCACCACCAGCATGATCGCCAGCGGCACGCTGAACAGCCGCTGCTCGATGGTGCCCACCCGCTGCACCGCCACCCCGGCCATCGCCAGCATCAGCAGCGTGTGCAGCGTGCCGAGCAGCGTGGTGAAGCCCGGGTTGCGGAACGGCAGCCGAGGGAAGATCCCCCAGCCGTACCGGCGGGAGCGCGCCTTGTCCGGGTAACGGGCGGCCAGGTCGTACTCCCGGGTGTTGCTGGCCCGCCGGGTCAGCGTGTCGCGCGGCGGGACCTCCAGCTTCTCCGGCAGCCGGTGCGTGGGGTAGAGGTAGGCGCCGCCACCGCCGCACGTGATGAGCTGCCGGTCCGGCCCGGCGTAGCGGGCGTAGTGGTGCAGGTCGCCGGAGACCAGCACCCGCACCTGCGCGCCGGTCGGCGCGACGAGGGTACGGATGAAGTAGTCGATCGAGTCGTACGCGTTGGGGTGGTCGACGGCCTTGACCCACGTCGGCGCCGGCACCGCCAGGATCACCTTGGATTCCGGGGTGAGCTTGCGGGCCACCTCGTCGAAGTAGGTGAGCTGCGGGTCGTCCAGGTACGAGCCGGACTGGTCGTCGAGGCCGAGCAGCCACCAGCCGGCCGGCAGCTCGACCGCGAAGTACGAGCGGGACTGGCCGGTGCCCCAGCCGGCGAAGTGCCGGTCCCGGGTACGCACGAACAGGCGCAGGAACGCGGTCAGCCCGTCGTACCAGTCGTGGTTGCCCGGCACCGCGAACAGCGTCGGCTTCTCCGGCGGGGCGACCGGCAGCGCCGCCTGGTACGGGCCCTTGCACCGGTCCTCGTACGCCTCGTAGCCCGCCGCCGGGTAGACCTGGTCGCCGCCCATCACCAGCGTCTGCGCGCGGGGAAGGCGATGCCCGTCCACTGTCAGCTCCGGCTGGGCGAGCAGGTACGCCACCGAGTACGTGGCGTCGAAGCCGTCACCCAGGTCGGCCACGTAGTCGAGCCAGAGCCCGCCGTCCGGCCCGACCTGCCGGAACGTGCCGTCACTGAAGGCGTTCTGCAACTCGCGCTTGTCCAGGTACGCCCCGAACAGCATGGCCAGCAACGTCCGCAGGCCGGTGCTGATCAGCAGCAGCGGCGCGAGCCAGGGCACCGGCCGGCGCGGGGTGAAACCCAGCTCGCGGGGGTCGATGCTGCGGGGGCGGCGGGTGGCCCGCTCGCCGGGATGCGCCTCGGGAGCCGGTGGTCGCGGCGGTTCGTCGGTCACCCGCCGCAGGGTAGTCCGGAGCGGGCGGGAAGTCTCTCCCGTGGTGGGGCGGATGTGGTCCGATGTCCGGGTCCGTGGACGGGGGGATCCGGTTCGGCTTCCGGCGGGGCGTGCCGTACACTTGGCGATCGTTGCCGCCTTAGCTCAGTCGGCTAGAGCGACGCACTCGTAATGCGTAGGTCGACGGTTCGATTCCGTCAGGCGGCTCAACGAGAGGCCCTGGCCAGCAATCAGAGCTGGCCAGGGCCTCATGTTTGTCGATGTGGTTCGGAATCGCCCCCGAAACCCCCACAACGTTCCAGCCCTCATCGCCATCCCGGCTGCGCCGCTCACACGCCGGAGGAACTCCGGCGACGGCGGCCTCGAAGCCCTCCGCGTGCTGAAACGACGCCTGTCCGACGTCTTTCACCAGGGCCTACGCACCGACTGCCTGCCCGAGCCTTGAGACAGAGGAGCTGTTTACAGTCCTCCTAGATCAGGCCGTTCTCGTATGCCGTGATGACGAGTTGGGCTCGGTCGCGGGCACCGAGTTTGGCCAGGAGGCTACCGATGTGTGTCTTCACGGTCTTGATCGAGATGGTGAGGTTCGTGGCGATCTCGTCGTTCGACAGTCCCTGGCCGACGAGGCCGAGCACTTCGGTTTCGCGTTCGGTGAGAGCGCCGAGTCGCTGCGTTTGACGCGGCGGTCGATGGACGTAGTGCTCGATGAGGCGGGTCAGGATCGTTGGCGCGAACAACGACTCACCGATGTGGGTGCGACGGATAGCATCGAGGAGTTGATCGGGAGCGGTGTCTTTGAGCAGGAAGCCGCTGGCACCAGCGCGTAGTGCATTCTGAACGTACTCATCGAGTTCGAACATGGTCAGCACGAGCACCCGGCAGGTGGAGAGGCCCGGGTCGGCGGTGATGGCCCGGGTCGCCTCGATGCCGTCGCCGCCGGGCATGCGCAGGTCCATCAGGATCACGTCGGGGACGAGCTCGCGAGCAAGGTTGACGGCCTGGCTGCCGGTGGTTGCCTCTCCGACGGTCGTGAGGTCTGATGCCCCGTCGATGATGATCGCAAGGCTGCGACGCAGCAGGGACTGGTCATCGGCGATGAGGACGCGGATCGGTTGCCCTGGGGCGTGCGGACTCATGACGCGATCCGATCCGGGATGAGTGCGGTGAGATGGAACCCGTCGACTGTTGATCGGGTGGAGAGGGTTCCGCCGAGGGCAGTGACGCGTTCGCGTAACCCGGCGATGCCGTGTCCTGCGCCGGGGTGCGGTCTCCACCGAGTAGTCGGCCCGGAGTCGGCGATGTCCACCAGCAGGGCGTCGCCGTCCCGTCGTATCGAGACGTGGGCCCGGGTGGGGCCGGCGTGCCGGATGATGTTGTTCATCGCCTCGCGCACGACCGCGCAGACGGTCAGTTGCACGCCGGGCGAGACGGCCGACAGGTTGCTGACATCGAGGCTGGCGGTGAGCCCGGCCGCATTCGCGGCGTCGATGATCGCCGGGAGGTCGTCCAGTGTGTCGGCCGGATGCAAGGGTGCGCTGTTCGAAGTGCGCAGCACGTTGAGCATGCGACGCAGTTCGGTTGTCGTGTCTCGTCCGACGCGTTCGATGTCGGCCAGCGCGTCAATGCGTTCGGCCTCCGCGTCGGCACCGGTCATTCCGCGGGCGGCGGCGGCACGGACGGTGATCAACCCGAGGCCGTGAGAGACCAGATCGTGCAGGTCGCCAGCGATCCGCAGGCGTTCGGCAGCGGCCGCCCGTTCCGTGGCCCAGGCCGTCAGGTCGTCCTCGTACCGCTTGCGCTGTGCCCGCGTGCGCCGCAGCGCCCAGACCAGGACCGAAACGGTGACCGCGGTGTCCAGGACAATCGCGATCCAGCGCCCTGGCCCCGAGTCGACGCCGAAGCCGACCAACATCAGCACGGCAACGACGAGCACGCTCACCGCGATGATCCAGTCGCGCGAACGCCATCTCGGCCGGTCGGTCTCCACCCCGTCCAATCTAGGAACACCCGTTCCGAGCGGCATCGGTCCCGGGTCCGACAGACCAGGGACCGAGAAGCCGGAAGAAGACCGGCCCGGAGCCCGATGCCCCGCCCACGGGGGGTGGGCTGGCATGGAGGCATGATCTCGTTCGATGGCGTCACCAAGCGGCGTGGGAGCCGCACGGTCCTCACTGACATCACATTCCAGGCACATCCGGGCCGGGTGACCGCGTTCCTTGGACCCAACGGGGCCGGGAAGTCCTCGACCCTGCG
Organism: Micromonospora sp. CPCC 205554; assembly: GCF_036902745.1. Classification (NCBI taxonomy): domain Bacteria; kingdom Bacillati; phylum Actinomycetota; class Actinomycetes; order Micromonosporales; family Micromonosporaceae; genus Micromonospora; species Micromonospora sp. CPCC 205554. The sequence goes on from NZ_JBAKHP010000019.1 coordinate 57,099, forward strand.
CATCCTGCTCGGCCTGGACCACGCGTCCGCGGGTACCGCCCTGATCAACGACCGCCCGTACCGGAGCCTGCGCGCCCCGCTGCACACAGTCGGGGCGATGCTCGACGGCTCCGGTGCGCACCGTTCCCGCACCGCGCGGAACCATCTGGCGTGGATCGCCCGCAGCAACGGAATCGGTCGGCGCCGGACGGACGAGGTGCTCGAGCAGGTCGGACTCACGACGGCGGGCCGCACACGGGTCGGCCGGTTCTCGCTCGGGATGGGGCAACGTCTCGGTCTTGCCGCCGCGTTGTTGGGCGAGCCGGAGGCACTGGTGCTGGACGAGCCGGTGAACGGCCTCGATCCCGAGGGCATCCGCTGGATACGCGGTTTGCTTCGCTCTCATGCGGACAACGGGGGAACCGTCCTGCTGTCCAGCCATCTGATGGGTGAGGTCTCGGAAATTGCCGATGACATCGCCGTCATCGTCGGCGGCCGCATCGTCGCCTACGGCCCGATCGCTGACGTGACCGCCGGCCACGCCTCGCTGGAAGACACGTTCTTCGCCCTCACCGGAACCGATCGAGACGGGGATGCCCGATGACGCTGCTTCGCGCGATCGACGGCGAACTCCGGAAGACCCTGGCCCTGCCCGCCGCACTGGTGGCGCTCGGAGTCGCGCTGTTCGGCACGATCGCCGCCGTCTCACTGATCGTCGCGTCGAGCAGCGCGCAACCCGGCCACACCGCTCACGCCACCCCGGCCGGCGTTGTCTTCGACGCGGTCCCGCTCGGGACCGTCGGAGCGGTCATCCTCGGCGTCATCGTGATCAGTAGCGAGTACACGGCCAACAGTCCCGACGTCGGCGGCGGCAGGCAGATCGGCGCCACGCTCGTCGCGATCCCACATCGACTCATCCTCTTGCTGTCCAAGGTCGCCGTCGTCGTCGTCCTGATCGTCGCCACTACTGCCGTTGCCGTCGCTGCCTCTCTCGCCCTGGCGCACGTGGTCCTCGGCACCACGGAAGGCCAGGATGACCCGGGCGACACAATCGCCCGCGCGGCCGGCGTCGCCCTGTACTGGACGCTGATGTCGCTCATCGCCATGGCAGTGACGGTGTTCACCCGGACCGGGATCGTCCCGCTCATCTGGTTCATCGCCAACAGTTCGCTCATCTCGGTCTCGCTGCTGCTCTCCAAGGCGACTTCGCTGGCTCGCTACCTGCCCGATCTGGCAGGCATGCGACTGTTCGCGGCTCCGTCTTCCCTGGCCGTTCACGACCCGCTCGAACCCTTCGCAGGCGGCCTCGTGATGGCCGCCTGGGCGATCGTGCTCCTCGCCGCCTCGACACTCGTCTTCACCCGCCGCGACGCATGAGGCACGCCATGATCAACACCATCACTGCCGAGCTGATCAAGCTCCGCAGCCTCCCCGTCGTCCTCGCGACAATCGGCGGGACAGTGGCCGCGGCGGTGGCCCTGACTGCTGCCGTTGCAGCCTCCGAGACCACGACGAGCCCCGCACAAGTCGTCATTCGGAGCATCACGTTCGTGCAGGTAGGCCTCATCCTCCTCGGCGCGCTCGTCATCGGCACCGACTACACCGGCAGCAACATGCGCACGGCGCTGACAGCCACGCCGAACCGGGGAACATTCCTCGCCGGGAAGTGCGTCGCCTATCTGCTCGCCGCTGTGACCACGAGCGCCGCGACGGTTTTCGCCGGCCTGCTCACCGCCACGCTCACCCTCGCCGTTCGCGACCGCCCGACCGAGATGGGCGCCGACACGTGGCCGATGATCGGCGCCGGCGTGTACCTCGTTCTGATCGGAATCCTCGGCCTCGCCCTGGCCCTCCTGCTCCGCTCCCTGGTCCCACCGCTGGTCGCGATGCTCAGCCTCGTGCTCATCGTCTCGCCCCTGCTCAGCACCCTGACCAGCTACGCCCAGTACCTACCCGACCAGGCCGGCAGCCTCCTCTACCACCCGCAGACCACTGCCGAGCTGACGTCCGGCACCGGCGTGCTCGTTCTCCTCACATGGGTCGCGGCGATCGGAACAGGAGCAGTCATGGAGTTCCGCAATCGAGACGCGTGACAGCTCGTGAGTGCTCGGGCAGGGCGATCAGCTCGGGGCCCGGTAGCCACCTCACCGCGGCTCGGGAGGAGCGGGCGGCGCAGCTTTCCGCTCCGGCCGGCGGCGGGCCTTGCGGTACGCCCGGGGCGAGAGTCCGGTGACCCGCTTGAACGCCACGCTCAGCGCGCTCTCCGAGCCGTACCCGACGGCGCGGGCGATGGTGGCGATCGTGTCCTCGGAGCGGCGGAGCCGGTCGGCGGCCAGCTCGATCCGCCATCCGGTGAGGTATTCCAGTGGGCCGTAGCCGACCACCTGCTTGAACCGGGCGGCCAGGGTCGAGCGGGACACCGCGGCGCATCGGGCGATGGCCGCGACGGTCCACGGACGTTCCGGGTGGGCGTGCATCGCGCGCAGGGCCGGGGCGACCGCCGGGTCGGTCAGGCCCGCCAGCCAGCCCGACGGGGTTCCGTGGTCGAGGTGCAGACGCAGGATCCGGATCAGCATGACCAGCGCGAGATGGTCGGCGACCAGCCGCCCGCCCGGGCGACCCTGCCGGAGTTCGGCGTCGATCTCCCCGACCGCCCACCGGACGGTTTCCGCCTCCGGTGTCGCCGCGGGCACGTGGATGACCGGCGGAAGGCTGTCCAGCAGCAAGTCACGGGAGCGGTCGGTGAAGGAGAAGGCGCCGCCGACGAGGAGGACATCGTCGCCGGAGCCGGTCCGGGCCACCCCGTCGGACGCCGCTTGGAAGATCGGTCCGGCAGGTGCGGCCGGCACGTCGAGGTCGCTGGCCAGGGTGTAGTTCACCGGCCGGGTCAGGAGGAAGCAGTCGCCCGCGTCGAGGGGCACCGGCTCCGGCGCGGAGTCCACCCGCAGCAGGCAGCGTCCGCGCCGTACGGCGTTGAACTTCACCCCGGTCGGCGGGTCGAAGCGCACCGCCCAGCGCCCGCCGGCGGTCAGGGCGGCCGAGACGTGGCTCGTCGCGCCGAGCAGGGCGAGCACGTCGTCCAGCGGATCCACCCCATCACCTTCCTTGGACGCACGCTGAAGAGTGGTGGACTCCAGAGTACGGACAGTCCAACGCTCGTGCTCCTAGCGTGGATGTCATGACAGAGACCAACCGACTGAGCACCCCGTTCACGGCTCGCACCACGGCGGCCGAGATCCTCGACGGCGTCGACCTCACCGGACGCCGCATGATCGTCACGGGCGGGGCCTCCGGTATCGGCACCGAGACCGTCCGGGCGCTCGCCGGCGCCGGGGCGGAGGTCACGGTCGCCACCCGCGATCCGGCCCGGGCGGAGCCGCTGGTGGCGGAGTTCGCCGGCCGAGTTCACGCCGCCGCGCTCGACCTGGCGGACCTCTCCTCGGTGGACGCGTTCCTCGCCGGCTGGGACGGTCCGCTGCACGCGTTGGTGGCGAACGCCGGGGTGATGGCGATCCCCACCCGGCAGCTCACCGCCGAGGGCTGGGAACTCCAGTTGGCGACCAACTACCTGGGCCACTTCGCGCTCGCCCGGGGCCTGCACCCGCACCTGCGGGCGGCCGGGTCGGCGCGGGTGGTGTCGGTCAGCTCCGGGGCGCACCTGCGGGAGGCATTCGACTTCGACGACCCGCAGTTCGAGCGGCAGCCGTACGACCGCTGGGCGGCATACGGCCGGTCGAAGACCGCCGCGGTCCTGCTCGTGGTGGGTATCGCGCGACGGTGGAGCGGTGACGGGATCACCGCCAACGCGCTGAACCCGGGCTTCATCACCACCAACCTCCAGCGGCACATGGATGACGAGACACTGCGCGCCTTCGGGGCGATGGACGAGGCGGGCAACCGCATCGAGCAGCCCAATTACAAGACGCTCGCCCAGGGAGCGGCGACCTCGGTGCTGCTCGCCGCGTCGCCGCTGGTCGAGGGCGTCACCGGCCGCTACTTCGACGACAACCAGGAAGTCGACGTGGTCGCCGGCGGCCCGGAGGCGACCGGCGGGGTGGCCGCCCACGCCGTCGACCCGGCCGCCGCCGACCGACTCTGGGAGCGGGCGGAGGCGGTGCTCGCGGGCCGCCGGTGACCGGTCACCGCCACCGGTGCGGCACGACGACACCAGGGTACGGCGGGTCGACGTGCTCGCCGACGACGCCGGTGGCGGCGCGACCGCTACCGGCGCCCGGCGCGCTGCCGGGCGGCCTCGTACAGCGCCACCGTCCCGGCCGCCGCCGCGTTCAGTGAACTCGCCGCCCCTGCGATCGGGATGCGCACCATCCGGTCACTGGCCTCCTGCCAGCCCTTGCTGAGCCCGTGCGTCTCGTTGCCGACGAGCAGGAGAGTGGGGCCGGTCAGGTCGTGCTCGGCGACGTCCACGTCCCCGTGCTCGTCCGTACCGATGATCTGGACCTGCGGAAGTCCGTCCGCGCGCACCGCGGCGACCCAGTCGAGGACGTCGCGGTGGCCGGCGACGCGCACCACGGGTACGGCGAACAGCGACCCGGTGGTGGCCCGGACCGCCTTCGGGTCGTACGGGTCGGCGGCGTGGCCCGTGATGATCACGCCGGAGGCGCCGAAGGCGTCAGCGGAGCGGATCAGCGTGCCGATGTTGCCCGGGGTCTTGGGGCGGTCGAAGACCACCACGAGCATCGCCGGCCCGGCCGGGATGCGGGCCAGGTCGTCGGCGGGCTGCGCCACGACGGCCAGCAGTTCGGGTGACTCCTCCTCCTTGCCGCTCAGTTCCCGCATCAGCTCCGGCGCGAGCGCGACCCGCCTGGCGTCGGCGCGGTCGAGCAGGTCGCGGCACCAGCGGGACAGCGGCTGCCGGTCCGGGTGGAGGAGGGCGCGGATCTCCCAGCCCTGCTCCAGGGCCACCGTGATCGGGCGTACCCCCTGGACCAGGAACTCCCCGGAACGTTGCCGCTTGGTGCGGTTGGTCAGCAGCGCCTGCCACTGCTGGAAACTCGCGTTGCGGGTGGTGATCGTCAGGGTCTTCGCCACGCAGCCGATTCAACCGCATCGGGGTTCGAGGCCACGCGCCGGTGAGGTACCGACGCGGCGTGATTGTCCAGCCGAGCGACCAGCCGCTATCGTTCCCTCGCCCCCAGCCGCAGAGTTTGAGGATCGCGATGACTTCCCCGCCGTTGACGAGAGTTGCCGATCGGGAAGGTTCACCGGTCGCGGAGCCGGCCGGGACGGCGAACGGACGTGAGCCGGGCAAGGAGGCGACGCCGAGCCGGTTCCGGGCCGACGTCGCCGGGCTCCGGGCCGTCGCCGTGGGGCTGGTGCTGCTCTACCACGCCGGACTGCCGTTCATCCCCGGTGGCTTCGTCGGCGTCGACGTCTTCTTCGTGATCTCCGGCTTCCTCATCACCGGGCAGCTCATCTCCGAGATCGAGCGCAGCGGGCGGGTCTCGCTGGTCGGCTTCTACGCGCGCCGGGCCAAGCGCATCCTGCCCGCGGCCACCGTGGTGCTGGCCGCCACCGCCGTCGCGGTCCGGCTGTTCGTACCCCGGGGTGAGTGGCAGGTCGTCGGCGGTGACATCGCCGCCGCGGCGACGTACGTCGTGAACTGGCGGTTCGCCGACCGCGCGGTCGACTACCTGGCCGAGGACGTGGCGCCGTCCCCGGTCCAGCACTTCTGGTCACTCGCCGTGGAGGAGCAGTTCTACCTGCTCTGGCCGCTGCTGATCGTGCTGGCCATCCTCGCCGCGCGCAAGCTCCGGCGGGCGAACGTACGGCCGGTGCTGTGGGCGGGTCTCGCGGTGCTGGCGGTGCCGTCGTTCGTCTGGTCGATCGTCGAGACGGCGAACTCGCCGCAGCGGGCGTTCTTCGTCTCCACGACGCGGCTGTGGGAACTCGGGGTCGGCGCGGCGATCGCGCTGCTGGCGGTCCGCGCCGCCCGGATGCCCCGGTCCGTGGCGGTCGTCCTCGGGTGGCTCGGCCTCGCCGCCATCGTCGCGGCGGCGCTGCTGGTCAGCGGGAAGACGGCATGGCCGGGGTACGCGGCGGCGCTGCCCACGCTCGGCGCGGCGGCGGTGATCGCGGCCGGCGCGGCGGCCGGCCCCCGGGGGCCGGTGATGGTGCTCGGCACGCGTCCGTTCCAGTGGATCGGTGACCTGTCGTACTCGCTGTACCTATGGCACTGGCCGATGCTCGTGGTGGCCGCCGCGCACTTCGGTGACCTGTCGCTGACCGAGGGCCTGCTGGTGGCGCTGGCCTCGGTGATTCCGGCCTGGATCACGTTCCGGCTGGTGGAGAACCCGCTGCGCTACTCGCGGAAGATCTCCACGTCGCCGCGCCTGGCGTTGAGCCTGGGCGGCAACTTCACGCTCGCCGGCATCTGCGCCGGGATGGTCCTGGTGCTGATGGGCGCGTGGGCCGCCGCCGCGACCACCACCAAGGGCCGGTACGCCCCGGGCGCCGCGCTGCTGTCGACGGCGCCCGGCACCGCGCCGATCGGTCCGGTCCCGGAGCGGTTCGACGTGATCACCCCGGATCCGCTGCAGATCCGGCAGGGCTTCATGGACGTGCCGGACACGAACCGGGACAAGTGCTTCCAGCAGGTGGACGGTGCCGAGGTGCTGTCCTGCACGTACGGCAACCCGAACGCGTCCACCACCGTCGCGCTCGTCGGCGACTCGAAGATGGACCAGTGGCTGCCCGCGTTCCAGGTGCTGGCCGAGCAGAACGACTGGAAGATCCTGATCGCCGCGAAGGCGTCGTGCCCGTTCACCAGCGCGCCCGCGGTCCGGGCGGACGACCCGAGCAAGCTCTACACCGACTGCATCGACTGGAACCGGTCGCTGATGCGCAAGCTGGTCGAGGAGCGGCCCGACTACCTGGTCACCTCGCAGGGCGCGGCGCGTGCCTTCGACAGCGCGGCCGAGGAACCGACGGTCGAGGCGATGGTCGCCGGGGTCCGGTCCGCGTGGAAGAAGCTCGACGCCGTGGGCACGAAGGTCGTCGTGCTCGCCAACAACCCCGGCCCCGGACCGGCGGTGACCTGCGCCGACAAGAACCGCAAGCGTCTGTCCCGGTGCGCGTTCGACAGGGAGCGGCACGACCAGGACCCGGCCTACCGGATGCAGCGGCAGGCGGTGTCCGGCGCGCCGAAGGTCAAGATGATCGACCTGTTCGACGCCGTCTGCCCGACCGACAGGTGCCCGGTGGTGTTCGGCAACGTGCTCATCTACCGGGGTGGCTCGCACATCGGCGCGGCGTACGTGAAGACGACCGCACCGCACCTCGCCCGCGCCCTGTCCGACGTGGGCGTACCGGCGCGCTTCACCCCGGCCGGGTAGCGCGCCGGGGGTTGCGGCGCCCGGCCACGATGGCGGCGTGATCGTGCGTCGGCCGCTCTGGCTCGTCCTCGCGTCCGCGCTGCTGGCGGTCGCCGGTGCCGCCCTGCTCTGGCTGCCGTTCCACACCCAGACGGCGCTCGACGACTGGGCGGTGACGCTGCGCGAGCGGGGTACGCCCGCGCGGGCGACGGTGGTCGACCAGGTGACCGAGAGCGGCGGTAACCGGGGTTCCTCGTCGAGAACCATGTACTTCAGTTACGTGGTCGACGGCCGCACGCACTCGCAGGAGGTGCCGTGCTTCGAGGTGTGCCGGGCGGCGGGCACCGAGGTGCCGATCTGGGTCAACCCGGCGGACCCGGGCGACTTCGTGACCGACTTCGGGCAGCTCAGCAGGCATCGCGGGCGCGTGCAGGGCGTACTCGGCGTGGTCGGGCTGGCCGCCCTGGGCACCGGGGTGGTGCTGACGCTGTCCCGCATCCGACGCGCCGTCCGGCCGGACGATGACCGCGCAGCCCGGCCGGGCAGAGACCGCGCAGCCCGGCCGCGCCCGGTGCCGGTCGGAGACGGCCGCGTCCACACCGGCCGGGGCAAACGCAAGCGCAACGTCCGGCGGTGACGCAAGCGCACCGCTCGGTGCCGGCCGCCGGCACCGCGTCCGGTGCCGGCGGTCGGCGACGGAGTCAGCGGTAGAGCGTCTCCAGGTAGGCCGGGCCGTAGTGGCGTTCCAGGTCGGCCAGGCTCTCCGCCGGGGCCTCCACCTCCTTGATCAGCCGGGCCCGCGTCGGCAGCACGTCCGGCTGCCAGGTCTCCGGCTGCCACAGCTCGGAGCGCAGGAACGCCTTCGCGCAGTGGTAGAAGATCTGCTCGATCGCGACCTCGACGGCCAGCACCGGCCGGTGGCCCTTGACCTCCATGTCGGCGAACCACGGCGCGTCGGCGATCAGCCGGGCCCGGCCGTTGATCCGCAGCGTGTCGGTGCGGCCGGGAATCAGGAAGATCAACCCGACGTGCGGGTTGGCCAGGATGTTGCGGTAGCCGTCGGCCCGCCGGTTGCCGGGCCGCTCCGGAATCGCGATCGTGGTGTCGTCGAGGACCAGCGCGAAACCGGGCGGGTCACCCTTGGGGGAGACGTCGCAGGTGCCGTCCGCGCCGGCGGTGGCGATCAGGCAGAACGGCGAGGCGGCGAGCCACTCCCGGTCGCGTTCGTGCAGCGTACGGCGCTCCTTGGCGGCTGCCCGCGCCATCGGTGTGCCGATCAGTTCGCGTAGGTCGGCCTCGCTGGTGATTTCCCGGGTCGTCACGTCTTCCTCCCCCGTCCGTTGACCTCGACGGCGGTTCCGTCCCGCGACGGGCCGTGATCCGCCACTGTCAGCCTAGGAGAGCGCGTCGAGCGCCGGGTTTGCCCCCGGGGCCGGCGGGTAGGGACCGGTTCGCAGCGTGCGTCCGGACGCGACGGATGGAGGCCGAGATGGAGAGCCGACTGAAGGTGCTCGGCCATCCCGTGCATCCGATGCTCGTGATGTTCCCGGTGGCGCTCCTCGTGACCGCGGTGATCTTCGATGTGGTGGACACCGTGGGCGGGCCGGACTTCCTCGGCGAGGTCGCGTACTGGAACATCACCGTAGGTCTGATCGGTGGCCTGCTGGCCGCGGCGGCCGGGGCGTTCGACCTGCTCGCCCTGCCGGCCGGCACCCGCGCCAAGCGGGTCGGGCTCACCCACGCCGCCGCCAACGTGGCGGTGATCCTGCTGTTCGCCGCCGTCTGGGTGGTCCGGCTCAACGCCGACTCCCGCGCGGCGGGCGGAGCCCTGATCGCCATCGAGGTGGTCGCGGTGGCGATCCTCGGCGTCAGCGCCTGGCTCGGCGGCGAACTGGTGGACCGGCTCGGTGTCGGCGTCGACCCGGAGCACGATCTGGACGCGCCCAGCTCGCTGCGACCCCCCTCGGCGACCCAGCGGATCGGAGACGTGCGATGACCGAACAGAGCGGCGGACGGGGCTGGCGTGGCCGCCAGCAGTGGGATCCGATGGGCGAGCTCCAGTCGCTGCGTTCCGAGCTGAGCCGGCTGGTCGGCGGACGGTCCGGCAACCAGGACGTGGATCTGGCCGAGACGGCCGACGGCTGGGAGGTGGTCGTCCGGCTACCCGGGGTGGCACCGGAGGAGGTCGCCGTCGAGCTGGACGACCGGGAGCTGTGCGTACGCGCCCGGTCGGAGGCCGAGGTGAACGCCGACCACGGCATCCCGGGCGGGTTCACCACACGGGGCTTCGAGTACCGCGTGGACCTGCCGTCCCGCGTGGACCCGGACCGGATCGACGCGGTGATGGACCACGGCCTGCTCCGGGTCCGCCTGCCCCGGGCGTCCCGGCCCGCGCCGCGCACCATCACCGTCGGGCGTACCGGCCCGCGGCCGGGTGCCGACCGTACGCCGATGCCCGCCGACCCGGCCGCGGACCGGGAGCTGCACCACCCGGACACCGCGCTCGACGAGATCGACAGGCCGTAGGGGTCGCGTGACCAGCCCGTCCGACGACTCCAGCTCGGCGCGTCCGTCGCCGCGCCGCGACCCGGAGCCGTCGGTGCTCGGCCCGGTCGGCGAGCGCGTACCCGACGTCGAGCGCATCGCCGTGCTCCGCGCCAACGCGCTCGGTGACTTCATCTTCGTGCTGCCGGCGCTCGACGCGCTGCGGTCCGCGTACCCGTCGGCGGAGATCGTGCTGCTCGGCGCGCCGTGGCACGCGGCGCTCTGGCGCGACCGGCCCGGCCCGGTGGACCGGGTGCTCGTGGTGCCGGCGACGCCCGGCATCCGCGATCCGGGGCCCGGCGAGTCGCCGGGTGACGTACCGGCTTTCCTGGCCGCTGCCCGCGCCGAACGGTTCGACCTGGCGTTGCAGGTGCACGGCGGAGGCGGCAACTCGAACCCGTTCGTGGCCGGGCTGGGCGCCCGGGTCACCGCCGGTCTGCGGGCCGAGGGCGCGCCGCCGCTGGACCGGTGGCTGCGCTACGTCTACTACCAGCACGAGGTGATCCGCTACCTGGAGGTGGCCGCCCTGGTCGGCGCGCCGGCCACCACGATCACCCCGGCGCTCGCGGTCACCGCCGCCGACCGGGCGGAGGCCGCCGCCGTGCTCGGCGAACCCACCCGCCCCCGGGTCGCGCTGCACCCGGGCGCGACCGACACACGGCGGCGCTGGCCACCGGAACGCTTCGCCGAGGTCGCCCGCGAGCTGACCGGAGACGGGTACGAGGTGCTGGTCACCGGTACGCCCGCCGAGCAGGAGACGGTCGACGCGGTGGTGGCGGCGGCCGGAGTGCCGGTACGCCCACAGGTCGGCACGCTCAGCCTGGGCGCGCTCGCCGCCGCGTACGCGGACTGCGCGCTCGTGGTCTCCAACGACACCGGCCCGCTGCACCTGGCCGCCGCAGTGGGCGCGCCGACGGTGGGTGTCTTCTGGGTCGGCAACCTGATCAACGGGGCGTCGCCGCTGCGCGGGCGGCACCGTCCGATCGCCGCCTGGACCACCCACTGCCCGGTCTGCGGCGTCGACTGCACGCCCGGGATCTACCCGCACCGGCCGGGCGACGGCGAGTGCCCGCACCGGGTGTCGTTCGTGGCCGACGTGCCGGCCGCCGAGGTGGTCGAGGCGGCCCGCGAGCTGCTCACACCTCCGCCGGCGACTCGCTGAGCACCACTTCCCACGCCTCCACGTCGCGTTCGGTGACAGTGGTCGGCGACTCCAGGTGATAGGCCCCGCTGGGCAGGACACCGGCGCCGCCGTGGCGCTCCAGCACCGCGAGCTGCGCGGCGACGTCCTCCCCCTGGTGCCGCTCGGGCAGCCGCTCCCAGAAGTCGAAGCCGCCGGAGTCGACCAGCTTGGCCCGGTCGTAGAGCACGCACCCGCCGATCCAGGAGATCTTGTACGCCCGCCACTCGCCCGCCGCCAGGTCGAGCTTCTCGGTGACGTGCAGCAGGTTCGCCGCCGGGTGGATGGACGCCCGGTGCCATTCCGGCGTGCCGGGCATGATCCGTTCCGGCACCGGGGCCCCGGTCCACTCCTCGTAGTGCCGGTGCGTCTCCGGGCGCACGTCGTCGGCGTAGGAGAGCCCGTGCACCGCGTTGCCGACGAACCCGCAGCCCAGCTCGTCCAGCGCGGTGACCAGCCGGGACAGTGCGCCCGGCTCCAGCCACACGTCGTCGTCGAGGCAGAGCACGGCGTCGGCCGCCGACTGGGCCAGCAGGTAGGACCGGTGCTCGGCCAGGCCGCGCCGGGGCAGCCGCCGGGTCAGCAGCACCGGGTGCCCCCGGTGCCGCAGCGCCCGGACCATCGTGGCGGCGGCCGGATGCGCGTACGCGGGCTCGCCGTCGGACTGGTCGCTGACCACCACCCCGAACCCGGGTACGCCCTCCTGGGCGGCCAGCCCGGACAGCGTGACAGCCAGTTCGGCGGGCCGGTTACGGGTGGGGATCAGCACGTCCAGCCGCCGGTGCTGCCGGAACCGTTCGGGCGTGCCCGGGTCGAGCGGACGCGTCACGCCGGCCTGCCCTCGCCCACGGCGGAGCTGTGCCGGTTGGGCATGGCCTCACGGCCCTCGCTTCGCTCGGTGCGTTCGCTCATGCTGTGCCGGTTGGGCATGGCCTCACGGCCCTCGCTTCGCTCGGTGCGTTCGCTCATGCTGTGCCGGTTGGGCATGGCCTCACGGCCCTCGCTTCGCTCGGTGCGTTCGCTCATGCTGTGCCGGTTGGGCATGGCCTCACGGCCCTCGCTTCGCTCGGTGCGTTCGCTCATGCTGTGCTGCTGGGCGCGGATCCGGTCGATGATCGCCGAGGTGGAGCGGTCCGGCACGTACCCGAGCGTGCGCACCTGCCCGCCCAGCCGCCGTACCAGCGGTGCCTCCGGCACCATCTCCGGCGGGTAGTCGCCGCCCTTGACGTAGACGTCGGGGCGGACCGCCTCGATCAGCCGGGCCGGCGAGTCCTCCTCGAAGACCACCACGTGGTCGACACAGGCCAGCGCCGCCAGCAGGGCGATCCGGTCCTCGACCGGGTTGACCGGCCGGTCCGGGCCCTTGAGCCGCCGTACGCTGCCGTCCGAGTTGACCGCCACGATCAGCAGGTCGCCGAGCGCGCGGGCCTGGGTCAGGTAGCGGACGTGCCCCGGGTGCAGCACGTCGAAGCAGCCGTTGGTGAACACCACCGACCGCCCGGCCTGCCGGTGCTCGTCCACCAGCGCGGCCAGCTCGTCGGCGCCGACCAGGGCCGGGTGCGCGCCCTCGTCCGCGCCGGTGCCGAGCGCGGCCAGCAGATCCTGCCGGCGGCACACGCAGGTGCCGGTGTCGGCGACCGTGATGGTGGCGGCGAGCTGGGCGAGCTGGGCGGCGGTGGGCAGGCCCGCGTCGGCGGCGAGCGCCAGCGTCATGGCCGCCAGGTACGCGTCCCCGGCGCCCACCGCGTGACTGGCCGGGACCGGCGTGCTGTGGCTGCGCCGGGGCTCGCCCTCGGCGCCGCCGACCACCGCGCCCTCGGTGTCCAGGGTCACCGCCACCACGTCGGCGCCGGTGTGCGCGCGCAGCTCGGGCAGGCGGGACTCGGCCAGCACGGCCCGGTCGACTCCGGTGCCGGCCGCCGCGCTCACCGTCACGCCGGTCCCGGTGACGCTCAGCCCGTCGCCGGTGAGCGCGACCCGCTCCTCGCCGGGCACCGGCTCGCCGGTCGGGCCGGCGGGGGCCTCGGCGGCGGGCGTGCCGGAGGTCGGGTGCGGGCTGCCGGGTACGCGCTCACCGGACCCGCCCGGCGCGGCGCCCACCATCAGCTCGGACGGGCCGTCGGCCTCGGCCGGGTGGTTCAGGTGCACGTCGCCGCTGGGGACGGCACCCCGCTCGGCGTGCGCGAACCCGGCGGCGGCGCGGGCCAGCAGCCGGGTCGCCTCGGCGAAGCTCGGCGTCACCACGGTCGGGTTCAGTCCGCGCCAGTCGGCCAGGTCGTGCGCGTCGAGCGCCACGGTGCCGTACCGGTCGCGGTTGGCGACCAGCCACGCGCGCACCGCGGACGGCAGCGCGCCCAGGCCGTAGTCGCAGACCACCAGCGTCAGCGGCTGCCCGCCGGCCACCGCGCGCAGCTCCTCGGTGGCGCAGTGCAGCGCGGTCAGCAGGCGGGCCACGCCGTCGGCGTCCAGCCCGTCCTCCGGGCCGCCGGAGTCCTCGCGGAGCAGGATCTGGTTGCCGGCGAGCATCCGCCGCTTGACCGGCGTGGGCCGGCCCGGCTGGCTCACCGTACGGTCCCAGACCGCCGCCCGGTCCAGGCAGTCGTGCAGTTCGTCGCCGGCCACGTCGGCGCCGACGGGGGCGACGAGCGCGGCCCGGCCGCCGAGCGCTGCGACGTTCACCGCCGTGTTGGCGGCGCCCCCGGCCGCGGAGATCCGCCGCCGCAGGGTGAGGACCGGCGCGGGCGCCTCGCGGCAGAGCCGCTCCGACTCGGCGAACCGCCACTCGTCCAGCATGGCGTCCCCGACGACCAGCACGGGACGCTGCTGCCAGCTCGCCACGACTGTGGCGAGCCGGCGCTCTTCCGCTGCTGCTCCTGCCATGCCTCTGCGGATCCCCCCGGGCCGTCGGGCCAAACGCGACGCGGGCCACCCGATGCGTCCGGTTTCGCGGCATCGGGCGGGGGAACCGTGCAGACGTACCCCGGAGAGGAGAAGCAGCATGGCAGCGACACTTCAGGGCAAGCGCATCGCCTTCCTGGCCGCCGACGGCGTCGAGGAGGTCGAGTACACCAAGCCCCGGGAGGCGGTGGAGAACGCCGGCGCCCAGGTCGAGCTGGTCTCCATCGAGTCCGGCACGATCCAGGCCTTCAACCACCTCGACCACGGCAAGCAGTACCAGGTCGACGTCACCACCAAGGAGGCGGACGCCGGGGCGTACGACGGCCTGGTCCTGCCCGGTGGCGTGGCGAACCCCGACTTCCTGCGGACGGACCCGGAGGCGGTCCGGTTCGTCAAGGCGTTCTTCGACGCCGGCAAGCCGGTCGGCGTGATCTGCCACGGCCCGTGGACGCTCGTCGAGGCGGACGTGGTGCGGGGCCGCACCATCACCTCCTGGCCGAGCCTGCGCACCGACCTCACCAACGCCGGCGCGAACTGGGTCGACCAGGAGGTCGTCACCGACAACGGGCTGGTCAGCAGCCGCAAGCCGGACGACCTGCCGGCGTTCTGCGCCAAGATCGTGGAGGAGTTCGCCGAGGGGCGGCACGCCGCCCGATGAAACTCGTACGCCCACCGGGGGCATGATCCGCCCCCGGTGGGATAGGAAGCGGGATGACCGCCCAGGCCGCCCGTCCCGCGTTGCCCGCCCGCCAGATCCGCCTGCTGATGTTCGGTCTGATGACCGGGATGCTGCTGGCGGCGTTGGACCAGACCATCGTCGGGACCGCGCTGCCGACCATCGTCGGCGAACTGGGCGGCATCAACCACTACTCGTGGGTGGTCACCGCGTACCTGCTGGCCTCGACCGCCTCGACGCCGCTGTACGGCAAGATGGCCGACCTGTACGGACGTCGGCCGGTCTTCCTGTTCTCGATCGGGATGTTCCTGCTCGGCTCGCTGCTGGCCGGGCTGTCGCAGGACATGACCCAGCTGATCGTCACGCGCGGCGTGCAGGGCCTGGGCGCGGGTGGCCTGATGACGCTGGCGTTCACCATCATCTCGGACGTGGTGTCGCCCCGGGAGCGTGGCCGCTACCAGGGGTTGTTCGGCGCGGTGTTCGGCGTGTCGTCGGTGGCCGGGCCGCTCGTCGGCGGCTACTTCGCGGAGAACAACTGGCGGTGGATCTTCTACATCAACGTGCCGCTGGCGATCCTCGCCATCGTGGTCTGCTGGCACGTGATGCGGCTGGTGCCGTTCGAGCGCCGGGAGCACACGGTCGACTGGATCGGCGCGGCGCTGCTGGTCGCCGGCGTGAGCTGTCTGCTGCTGGCGCTGAGCTGGGGCGGCGCCGAGTACGCCTGGGGCTCCGGCGTGATCGTCGGGCTGTTCGCCGCGGGCGCGGTGCTGGGCGTGCTGTTCGTCGTCCAGGAGGCCCGGACCAGGGAGCCGATCCTGCCGCTGCGGCTGTTCCGCAGCGCCACGTTCGCGCTCGCCAACGGGGCGGGTTTCGTGCTCGGCCTGGTGATGTTCGGGTCGATCATCTTCATCCCGCTCTACCTGCAGATCGTCAAGGGCGCCTCGCCGACCCGCAGCGGTCTGCTGATGCTGCCGATGATGGCCGGCGTCATCGTCACCTCGGTGCTCACCGGCCGGGCGATGAGCCGGATCGGCAGGTACAAGTGGTTCCCGGTGGCCGGCGCGGCCGTGCTGGTGGCCGGGATGCTGCTGTTCCAGCAGCTCCAGGTGGACACCTCGCTCTGGGTCGCGTTCGGCTACATGGTGGTGATCGGCGTCGGGCTGGGTCTGTGCATGCAGTCGCTGATCCTGGCCGTGCAGAACGCGGTGAGCGTCCGCGACCTGGGCGCGGGCACCTCGTCGGCGACGTTCTTCCGGTCGCTCGGCGGCTCGTTCGGCGTGGCCATCCTCGGCGCGGTGCTGTCGTCCCGGCTCACCGCCGAGATGTCCGCGCGGCTGCCGGGCGCGCTGGCGCAGCTTCCGCCGGAGCAGCGGGCCGCGGTGACGGCCGGCGGGGACTTCTCGATCAACGACCCGGCGGCGATCCTCGCGCTGCCCGCCCCGGTACGCGCCGCCGTCCAGGCCGCGTTCGTCGAGTCGCTGCACCTGGTCTTCCTGACCACCGGGCTGATCGCCGTGATCGCCGTGCTGGTCACGCTGGCGATGCCGAACCTCCAGTTGCGCGGCACCGGCCCGCAGGGCGCGACCGGCGGCGCCGACCCGCTCGGCGGGAAGGCGCCCGCGCCCGGCGGCAAGCCGCTGACGAAGGAGTCGAAGGACGAGGCCGCCGCCGACATGGAGGCGAAGTCGCAGACGATGCTGTGACCTGCGGCTACTTGAGGATCAGCCGGTTGGTCTGCTCGAACACGTCGAGGTCGGCGAGCGTCTCGTGCACGCTCGACGACAGCGGGTGCGGGAAGTCCGCCGGGTGGAAGAACCCGGAGTCGGTGGTCTCGTCGGTGAACCGGGCCAGTTCGCCGTCCCACTCGTCGACCCGGAACGCCGTGGTGAAGACCTGGTACGTGTGCCCGTACATGTTGGTGTGGGTGCGGTCCGGGCCGGTGTAGAGCGCGAACGCGCTGACCCGCAGCGCCCGCAGCCCGGTCTCCTCCCGGACCTCCCGGACCGCGCAGTCGGCGATCGACTCGCCGAGTTCCATGGCGCCGGCCGGCAACGCCCACTGGCCGTTGTCGGAACGCTGGATCAGCAGCACCCGGGCGGCGTTGTCGCGCACCACGGCGCGCGCGCCGACGAACATCAGGGTGCGGTCACCGGCCAGGGCGCGGAGCTGCCCGACGTACGAGTCGGCCCAGGAGATGCTCACCCGGACAATCTACGCAGCAGCCGTGATCACGTCGGCGATTCCGGGGGGTTCCGCAGATGTGACCGCCGCCACTACGTTGTTACCCATGCGTAGCACGATGATGGATGCCCCTCTCCAGGTCGCCCGGATCCTCGAACACGGCTCCACCGTGCACGGCGCGGCGGAGGTGGTCACCTGGACCGGCGCCGAACCCCGCCGGATGACGTACGCGGAGGTCGGGCGCGTCGCGGCCCGGCTGGCCCACGCGCTGCGCGACGAGTGCGGGGTGACCGGCGACGAGCGGGTCGGCACGTTCATGTGGAACAACAACGAGCACCTGGTGGCGTACTTCGCCGTGCCGAGCATGGGCGCGGTGCTGCACACGCTCAACATCCGGCTCTTCCCCGACCAGATCGCCTACATCGCCAACCACGCGCAGGACCGGGTGGTCCTCGTCGACACCACGCTCATCCCGCTGCTCGCCCGGGTGATCGGCGAGATGACCACCGTGGCGCACGTGGTGGTGGTCGGCGGCGGCGACCCGGCCCCGCTGCTGGCCGCGGCCGGCGACCGGATCACCGTGCACCACTGGGACGCGCTGCTGGCCGACCGTCCGGACCACTTCGACTGGCCGGAGGTGGACGAGCGGGACGCCGCCGCCCTCTGCTACACGTCCGGGACCACCGGCAACCCCAAGGGCGTCGCCTACTCGCACCGCTCGATCTACCTGCACTCGCTCCAGGTGTGCATGCCGGAGGGCTTCGGGCTCGGCCCGAACGATCGCGAGCTGGCGATCGTGCCGATGTTCCACGCGATGTCGTGGGGCCTGCCGTACGCGGCGTTCCTCTCCGGCGCCTCGCTGATCATGCCGGACCGGTTCCTCCAGGCCGAGCCGATCGCCGCGATGATCGCCGCCGAGCGGCCCACGCTGGCCGGCGCGGTGCCGACCATCTGGACCGACCTGCTGGCCTACGTGGACACGCACGAGGTGGATCTCTCCTCGCTGAAGGAGGTGATCGTCGGCGGGTCGGCCTGCCCGCCGTCGCTGATGCACGCGTTCCACGACCGCTACGGCATCGACGTCATCCACGCCTGGGGCATGACCGAGATGTCGCCGCTGGGCTCGGTCTCCCGGGCGCCGGCCGGCGCGACCGGCGACGACGCCTGGCGCTACCGCTACACGCAGGGCCGCGTCCCGGCGGGCGTGACCGCGCGGATCGTCGGCCCGCTGGGCGAGCCGCTGCCCGCCGACGGGACGTCGGTGGGCGAGCTGGAGGTACGCGGGCCGTGGGTGACCGCCCGGTACATCGGCGACGACGCCCCTGACCCGGAGAAGTTCCGGGACGGCTGGCTGCGTACCGGTGACGTCGGCACGCTCTCGCCGGACGGCTACATCACGCTCACCGACCGCGCCAAGGACGTGATCAAGTCGGGCGGGGAGTGGATCTCCTCGGTCGAGCTGGAGAACGCGCTGATGGCCCACCCGGCGGTGCTGGAGGCGTGCGTGGTGGGCGTACCGGACGAGCGCTGGGACGAGCGGCCGCTGGCCACTGTGGTGGTCCGCGAGGGCGCCTCGGTGACCGCGGAGGAGCTGCGCGACTTTCTCGCCGGCTCGGTGGCTCGCTGGCAGTTGCCGGAGCGCTGGGCGTTCATCGACGCGGTGCCGAAGACCAGCGTCGGCAAGTTCGACAAGAAGGTGGTGCGCTCGCGGTACGCCGACGGCGGGCTCGACGTGCGGGAACTGACCGCGTCGTAACGTTTCGCGGCGTACCGTCGCCTACACGGGCAGGAACACGTTTCCAACGGGCATTCCTCCCAGAGGGCGGCCCCGGCGTTCGCACCGCGCCGGGGCCGCCCGTCCGTTACGGGGTGACCCGCACCGTCATTGTTGCGAAAGTTGTTCGCGTCTGTCCGGCTGTCGGGGAAATCCGGTCGCCTACTCGTCAGCGGTGCTCACCAGCACCTTGCCCACCACGCTGTCCTGCACCGCCTGCTGCGCGGCGGCGGCCTCCGCCAGCGGATACCGGTGCAGCGGCAGGCCGGCCTCATCCCCGACCCGGATCGCGCCCTGCGCCACCGCCGCCGCGATGTCGGTGACCGCCTGCGCCTTCGCCACCTTCGGCGCGGTGTAGATCAGCACGAACTGCCAGCGCGCGTTCGGGACCATCAGCGGCCGGATCGGCAACGTCACCTCGTCGCCACCGTCGTCGGCGTACACGCAGACCGCCCCACCGGTGCGCAGCATCCGTACGTCGGCGGCGGCGTTGCGGGCGGCGGACACCTCGACGATCGTGTGCACCCCGTCGGGCGCGACCTTGCGGACCTCCTCGACCACGTCCTGCTCGCGATAGTTGATCACGAAGCTGGCCCCGGCCGCCGCCGCGAGCTGCGCCTTCTCCGGGCTGCTCACCGTGGTGATCACGCACGCGTCGGCCCAGCGGGCGAGCTGGATCGCCGCGTTGCCCACCGCGCCCGCGCCGCCCTGCACCAGCACCACGTGGTCGCTCAACGCGCCCGCGTGCAGCTTGTCCGGCATGAACTCACCGGCGGTCAGGCAGCGGTGCGCGGTCATGAACGGGATACCGAGCGCCGCACCCAGGTCGAACGAGGCCGGACCGAGCGGCACCGCGTGCCGGACCGGGACCAGCGTGTACTCGGCGGCAGTGCCCCACGGGCGCTGCCACGCCGCCTCCCACACCCAGACCCGCTCACCGATGAGCGTCCGGTCCACGCCCTCGCCGACCGCCTCGACCACCCCGGCGCCGTCCTGGTGCGGGATCTGCCAGCCGGCCGGCAGCGGCCACGCCTGGCGGGCCTTCCAGTCGGTCGGGTTCACCCCCGACACAGCCATCCGGACCAGCACCTCGCCCGGTCCGGGTTCCGGCACCTGCCGCTCGACCACCTGGAGCACCGAGGCGTCCCCGCTGCGCTCGTACACGATCGCCTTCATCGCTGTCCCCTCACCGTCGTCGCGTGATGGCGCTACCCCGCCGCCTACCGATCATTCGCCGTACGGCGGCCGAGTGACTCGGCCACCTCGGGCGTGAGCGCGCCGATGGACGGAAGCAGCACGGCCGCGAGCGCCTCCGCGTCCGGGTCGAGCGGGTACGACGTGTGCGGCACCGCCACCACCCGGCACCCGGCGGCGGCCGCCGAGCGCACCCCGTTCGACGAGTCCTCCACCGCCACGCACCGGGCCGGGTCGACGCCCAGCCGCTGCGCCACCGCCAGCCACACGTCGGGCGCGGGCTTGCCCCGGGCCGTCTCCTCGGTCGACAGCGTCGCGCCGAACGCGCCGGCCAGGCCCGTCGCGTCCAGCGCCGCCCCGATCAGCCGGGTCGGTGAGGAACTGGCCAGACCCAGCGGCCACCGCGCGGCCATGCGGCGCACGACCGCGTCGGCGCCGTCGATCAGCGGTACGCGCTGCGCGTACCGCCGGGCCATCTCGGTCACCACCTCGGTGGCGACCTGCTCGGCCGGCCGGTCGACGCCCAGCTCACCGCTCAGATACTCGGCCCACTCGGCGGTGCTCATCCCCATCAGCCGACGCTGGGTGTCCGGCTGCCAGATGCCACCGTGCTCGGCCACGTACGCCCGCCGGACCTCCTCCCAGACCGGCTCCGAGTCCACGATCACGCCGTCCAGGTCGAAGAGCACCGCGTCCACCATTCCGCCATCCTGCCCCAGCCGGCGGCCGGACTCACCGCGGCAGCGCCGCTCCGGCCGAACGCTGGGCCGGAAGGCCGATCGGGGCCTGGGCCGGAATGATCGTGCGGCAGCGCGTCGCGATCGGCTCCAGCAGCTCCCGCAACCGGGCCGTACGCTCCGCGCCCAGCGCCCGCCACGGCCCCGACGCGGCCCGGTCGGTGGCCTCCTCGACCGCGCGGAACGTCTCGGTGGCGTACGGCGTGGGGCTCAGGTCAGCGGTCAGCCAGCCCTTGTCCACCAGGCGCTGCTCGGCGGCGGTCCACTGCTCGTCGGTCCAGCCCCGGGCCGGCTGGTGGAACTCGCGGGACTGGTCGACCCGGCACCGCCAGGCCACCACCTCGACCGGTTCCAGCCCGGTCGTCACCAGCGCCGCCACATGGCCGTCACCGCGGTGCTCGCGTAGCGTGGTGGCGGCCTGCCAGAGCCGGGCCAGCGGGTACTCGCCCCGGGGCAGCGCGGCGTTGACCGCGCCGAGCACCCGGCCGGCGACGTCCACCCGGCCGGCCGCCTCCTCCAGCAGGTCGGCGGCCTCGACCAGGTGCGACTCGGGCAGCTCGTAGGTGAACTCGGCGAGCGCCTGCACGCCACCGGTGAGGCGGGCCCGCATCGCCTCCTCCGGGGAGGCCAGGCGCCACACCGAGGGCAGCGCGCGGGCCACCATGGCCGGAGCGAAGCTGAAGAACGCGGCCGTGACCGTCGGCGCGTCGACCGGCCCGAGCGGCGCGGCCCGGCCGGCGAAGTAGCCACGCCAGTAACCCCGCAGCCCGACCGCCTCGAACGCGGCCCGGGCACGGGGGTGGAAGTAGGTCACCGCGTGGACCGGCTCGTAGAGCGTCCACATCTGCCGGGTCACCCCGGCCTCGTCCAGCGCCGCCACGTGCACCTCCGCGTCGGTGGGCAGATCCCCACGGGCGGACGTGCCGCCCGTGGTGACCATGAACCTACTGCCGCTGGGTGACCGGGCGGAAGCCCGGAGTGATCTACTGCGCAGCCAGCACGTCGACGACGAAGCGCAGCGGCCCGGCCGGACGACCGCCCGCGGCGTCGTTGCCGTACGCCAGCTCGGCCGGGAGGTCCAGCTGGACCCGGCTGCCCACCGGCACGCCGACCAGGCCCTGGTCCCAGCCCTTGATGACCTGGCCCACGCCGATCTGGAAGGTGGCCGGCTGGCCGCTGTCCCAGGACGCGTCGAACTGCTTGCCGTCCTTGTAGAAGACACCCACGTAGTTCGTGGTGATGTTCTGACCCGCCTTCACCGCCGGGCCGGTGCCCTTGACGAGCGTGGTGACGGTGAGCTTCTTCAGCTCACCGGTGCCCGCCTGCACGGTCGGCTTGGTCTTCAGCGCCGGGTCCATGCCGGCGGGCAGCTCCTGGGCGGGCGCGGTGGGCTCGGCCGGCGCGGTGGGGCTGGCCGAGGAGCCGGCGGTGGACGCCTTGTCGTCGTCCCCGCTGTTCAGCCAGACCAGGCCGCCGACCAGGGCAACCACCGCCAGCACGCCGACCGCCGCGCCGAGGATCGACTGCCGGCGGCGACGCGCCTCGGCTGCCTTCTTCTCGGCCAGCTGGGCGGCCAGCCGCCGCTGTGCCTTGGTGGCCGGGGCCTGGCCCGCCGACCGGTTCTCCACACGCTCGCTCACGTCGACTCCCTGCAGGGTGGGTGGGTGCGCCCCCGGCGGGCCGCCGCCGAGGCCAGCGCACACGGTACCCGCCCGGACCCCCAGCGTGCCCAGACGGCCGCCACGATCCGGACACGAAGCCCGATACGAGGGCACCGCGCGGGGTAGTTTCCGACCATGGCGATCCTCAGCGAAGAAGACCTGGCCCTGCTCGGCGAGCCGCAGCTCGCGCACGTGGCGACGATCGAGGCCGACGGCACCCCGCACGTCACCCCGGTCTGGGTGGACACCGACGGCGAGCACATCGTGTTCAACACGGCCAAGGGCCGGCAGAAGTACCTGAACATGTCCCGCAACCCGGTGGTCGCGGTGTCGGTGGCGGACAAGGCCGACGACTTCCGCACCCTGTGGATCAAGGGCACCGTCGAGTTCGTCACCGAGGGCGCCGACGAGCACATCGACCGGCTGGCGAAGAAATACCTGGGCCAGGACACCTACCCCTGGCGCCGTCCCGGCGAGGAGCGCGTCATCGTCCGTGTGACGCCCACCGAGAAGCTCGGCCGCGGCTGAGCGGCGCGGCCCCGCCGTCCATCGAGGGCGGGGCCTTCGCCGTACGCCTCAGGCGCTCTTCTTCGCGGCCGTCTTCTTCGCGGGCGTCTTCTTGGCGGCGGTCTTCTTGGCCGGTTCGGCCTTCTTCGCCGCCGTCTTCTTCGCGGGCGTCTTCTTGGCCGCCGTCTTCTTCGCCGGCGCCTTCTTCGCGGCCTTCTTCGCGGATCGGGCCGACGAGATCGGGGTCGGCTCGGCACCGCCACCGGACGGTGCCTCGCCCCGGGCCGCCCGGGCCCGCTCGACCGACGCCTTCAGCGCGGCCATCAGGTCCACCGCGGCTGCCGGCGCTGCCTCTTCCTCCTCCGGCTGCACCACCTCGCGGCCCTCGACCTTCGCGTCGATGACCTCCTGCAACGCCGCCCGGTAGTCGTCGGTGAACGCGTCCGGCTCGAACTCGCCGGCCATCGAGTCGATCAGCGAACTGGCCATCGCCAGCTCCGGCGGGCGTACCTTCAGGTCCTCGTCCAGGAAACCGAAGTCCGGCCGGCGGATCTCGTCCGGCCACAGCATGGTGTTGAGCAGCAGCACGCCCTCGCGGACCCGCAGCGTGGCGAGCTGCTCCCGCTGGCGCAGCGCCACCTTGACGATCGCCACCCGCTCCGAGTCGGACAGCGCGTCGCGCAGCAGCACGTACGGCTTCGTCGCCGAGCCCTCCGGCTCCAGGAAGTACGCCTTGTTGTAGAGGATCGGGTCGACCTGCTCGGCCGGTACGAACTCCAGCACGTCGATCGCGTGCGAGGTGCTCAACGGCAGGTCGGCGAAGTCCTCGTCGGTGAGGATGACCATCTCGCCGCCACCGATGTCGTACCCCTTGGCGATGTCGTCGTAGGTGACCTCCTCGCCGCAGACCGAGCAGGTGCGCTTGTAGCGGATTCGGCCGCCGTCCTCACGGTGCACCTGGTGGAAACGGATGTCCTTCTCCTCGGTGGCCGAGTAGACCTTCACCCCGATCGACACCAGGCCGAACGACACCGCTCCTTTCCAGATCGCCCGCATACCCGCGCTCCTCTCCCCGGTTGACCACCAGAATCGCAAACGATCGAACGGGACGCACGCGCTTCCGTGCGCAACTACAGTCAGGAGGTGCCCGGCGCGCCGTTGAAGCCGATGCTCGCGACGACCGGGCAGCTCCCGGCCGGCGCCGCCTGGTCGTACGAGTTCAAGTGGGACGGCGTACGCGCGCTCGCCGACATCGCCCGCGGCGACCGGCACTTCTACGCCCGCTCCGGCGTCGAGATCACCACCGCGTACCCGGAACTGCTCAACCTCGCCGAGCAGGTCGACGACGCGCTGCTCGACGGCGAGGTGGTCCTCTTCACCGACGGGCAGCCCTCGTTCACCGCGCTCGCCGAGCGGATGCACGTCCGCAACCCGGCCAAGGCGGCGCGGCTGGCGGCGACGGTACCCGTCACGTACATGATCTTCGACGTGTTGCGGCTCGACGGCGTCGACCTGACCGCCCGGCCGTGGCGGGAGCGACGGGCGGCGCTGGAGTCGCTCGGGCTCGGCGCCGCCCGGTGGGCGGTGCCGCCGGTCTTCGGCGACGGACCGGCCACCTACGCGGCGGCCGGCGAGCACGGGCTGGAGGGGGTGATGGCCAAGCGGGTCGACTCGCTCTACCGGCCCGGCGTGCGCTCGCCGGACTGGGTGAAGGTCAAGCTGGAGGTCACCGCCGACTTCGTGGTCGGCGGCTGGCGACCCGGCGCGCGGCGCGTCGGCGGCCTGCTGGTCGGCGTGCCCGGCCCGGACGGGCGGCTGGTCTACCGGGGGCGGGTCGGCGGCGGGATCGGCGCGGCGATCGAACGGGAACTGCTGCGCGAGCTGGAGCCGCTGCGCGCCACCGACTCGCCGTTCGCCGCCGGGGTGCCGCGTGAGGATGCCCGGGGCGCGATCTGGGTAACTCCCCGGATCGTGGTGGAGGTCAAGTACGGCCAGCGCACGCCGGACGGCCGGCTGCGCTTCCCGCGCATCCTGCGCCTGCGCCCGGACAAGCCGCCCGAGGAGGTCGACGATGCCGTCTGACCGGTTCAAGGTCGAGGTCGAGGGGCGCTCGCTGGAGCTGTCCAACCTGGACAAGGTGCTGTTCCCGAAGGCCGGCTTCACCAAGGGCGAGGTGATCGACTACTACACCCGGATCGCACCCGTGCTGCTGCCGCACCTGCGCGACCGCGCGCTGACCCGGATCCGGTTCCCCAACGGCGTCGACGGCGGCTCGTTCTTCGAGAAGAACGCACCCGCCGCGACCCCCGGTTGGGTACGCACCGAGAACCTGCCCGCCCCCGGGTCGACGAAGGGGCGGGAGACCATCGACTACGTGGTCTGCGACGAACTGCCCACACTGGTGTGGCTGGCCAACCTGGCCGCGCTGGAGCTGCACACCCCGCAGTGGAAGATCGGCGCCCACCCGGACATGATGGTCGTCGACCTGGACCCGGGCGCCCCGGCCGCGCTCAAGCAGTGCTGCCAGGTGGCGCTGCTGATGCGCGACCGGCTGGCTTCCGACGGTGTCGAGGCGTACCCGAAGACGTCGGGGAAGAAGGGCATGCAGCTCTGCTGCCCGATCGCCGGTACGCAGGACGCCGAGATCGTCTCCGACTACGCCAAACGGATCGCGCAGGAGCTGGAGCAGGCACACCCGAAGCTGATCGTGTCGAAGATGGCGAAGAACCTGCGCCCCGGCAAGGTCTTCATCGACTGGAGTCAGAACAACGCGGCGAAGACGACAGTGGCGCCGTACTCGCTGCGGGCGCAGTCGGTGCCGTCGGTGTCGACGCCGCTGACCTGGGACGAGGTGGAGGCCGGGGCGGCGGGGAAGCGGCCGTCGACGCGGCCGTACACCGCGGGCGAGGTGCTCAAGCGGGTGGAGAAGCAGGGCGACCTGCTGGCCCCGCTGCTCGACGGCGGCCCGGAACTGCCCGTGCGCTGACCCGGAGGGCCGGGCACGTCGGGCTAGGGTGAGCGGACCGGCAGACAGGAGTTCGCGCATGGCCCACCAGGCAACCGTCGCCGTCACGCCCGACGCGGTCGGATACCCGCTGCTCAGCTACCACGACGACGCGACCGGGGAACGCACCGACCTCACCGCCGCGCAACTCGGCGAGTGGACCGCCCGCAGCGCCGGACTGCTGCGCGACGGGTGCGGGCTGCGCCCCGGTGACCGGGTGGCGGTGCTGCTGCCGCCGCACTGGCGTACCGCCGCGGTGCTGCTCGGGGCCTGGTCGGTCGGGCTGTCCGTCTCGTTCCGGCCGCGCGCGCTGGCCGGGCTGCCGGTGCTGGAACCGGGCGCGGACCGGCCGTACGACGCGGTGTTCGTGACCCCGGAACGCCTCGACGACTGGTTGGAGGACGTGCCCCAGGGGACGCACCGCTATCTGGTGGGCACCGGGCCGGGCCGGCTCGCCGAGCTGCCGCCGGGCTGGCTGGACTGGTCGGCCGAGGTGCTGCGGCACCCGACCGACCCGCCGGACTACACAGCCGTCGACCCGTCCGACCCGGCCACGCCGGACGGCACCAGCTTCGGCGCGTGGCGCCGCCTGGCCGCCGAGATCGCCACCCAGCTCGACTTGCACCCCGGCGACCGCCTGGTGATCGACCCGACCGAGGACGAGCAGCCCCTGAAGTGGCTCCTGGCCCCGTTGTCCGCCGGAGCCACGGTCCTGATCCACGCCAACCCCACCCCCTCGCCTTCTCGCTGATCTTGCAGTTTCGGCCTTCTCGATGCCGGATCAGTGGCTCTTGTCGGGGCGCCAACTGCAAGATCAACGCAGTGGGTGATGGGTGCGGGGGGAGCTGTGGCGCGGCTCGTCGTCGGCTCGACCGTCCCGTGCGAGCGCCGGACGTTGGTCGGCGGCGTCGGGCGCGCCCTTGGGGAAGCCCCATGGCCGTTCGGCGAGCCGTCCCCGGTGGCGCCTCCCGTCGATCGGCAAGGAGATCTTGGAGCCAAACGGCCCTCTTAGGGGCACTTTCCTTCCAAGATCTCCGCGTGTCTCGCCTCGTGAAACGACCGTCTCAGGCAGTGGAGACGGTTCGAGCGGCGAGGGCGGCCTCGCGGGGCTCTCGTCCGCGCTGCCCGCAACATCTGAGGCGCCGTGACTCCAAGATCGACGTGGACTGGTCGGGGCGGGAGGGTGGGGAATGTGGTTGACCTGGGGGAGAGGGGTGGGGCCTACTGCGTCGGGTGTGCCGGACCGTGGCGGTCGGGCTCGGTGGTGGCGGGAGTGGGCGTGGGCGGGATCGAGGGGCTGTTCTGGCGGGAGTTCGGCGACGACGACCTGCCCGCGCTGACCGGGCTGGCGCAGGCGTGCCTCGCCGCCGACGGCGGGTTGCCGCTGTTCGGGCGTACCCCGTTGGCGCGGGCACGGTTGCTGCAGACGCGTACCCACGGCGCCTGGTCCGGCGGCGACCTGGTCGCGGCCGTCGGGGTCGGGACCGGGCGGACGCCGGCCACCGCCACCGGCCTGGTGCACCCGGCGTGGCGCGGGCGCGGGCTCGGCGGCGCGCTGCTGGACTGGGCGGAGAAGCAGGCGGGCGACGCGGGCCTGCTGGTCACCACCGAGACGTGGAACGCGGGCGCGGAGGGGTTGTTCGCGGCGCGTGGCTACACGCGGACGTTCCTGGAGTGGGTGCTGCGGCACGACCTCCACGCGTCGCCCGAGGTCACGGCGCCGGACGGCGTGACTGTGGAACAGGCCGTGCTGGGGCCGGAGCTGTTCGCCACCTACCGGGCGTCGTTCGCCGACCGGCCCGGATTCGTGGAGCCCGAGGCCGGCGAGTGGCTGGGCGACCTGCGTGACGACGACGACTTCCGACCGGAGTTGACGCTGCTGGCGCGCGGCCCGGACGGTGAGGCGGCCGGCTTCGTCACAGTGCTCGACGACTGGATCGACCAGGTCGGCGTCGTGCCCGGGTGGCGCGGGCGACGGATCGGCGCGTACCTCGTGGCGCGCGTGCTGCGCGGCCTTGCCGACGCGGGCGCGGACGCCGCGTGGCTCTGCGTCAACGACGACAACCCGGCCGCCGGGCTGTACCGGCGGCTCGGCTTCCGCGACTTCGGCCGCCGCGCCCGCTACCTGCATGACTGACCCGACCCGGGCGGCGATCGTGCGGGCCCTCGCCGACCTGTGGGCGAGCGGCTGCCCGGTGCCCGCGCCCGAGCACCAGGAACGGCTCGCCGACGTCGGCATGCGTCGCTGGCGCAGCGTCGCGCGCCGGCACCGGGGGCGGCGGCTCAGCCCGGACCAGCGCACCCAGGATCTGGTACGCGGGCTGGTCGCCGCGTTCGAGCCGGACCGTGCGCTGGTCGGGCGGCTGGTACGCGACTACGAGTGCGTGGCGCGCGCCATCGCCGACGTCATGACGTCGACGGACTCGCCGGGGTCTGTTGCGGACGGCCGTTGACGTGGTCTTATGGCGGGACGACGACGTCATCGACCCGCAGCTTTGACAACCCCGCGTCGGTACTCCTTTCATGCCTCTCGAAAGGTGCAACGATGCACAGGAAACCGACGATCCACCTGGCAGTGCTCGTCGCTGCCGCAGCCACCTTCCTGACCGCCGGCGGAGCCCCCGTCGCGGCCACGGCCGCACCCGTGACCGCCTCTCCCGCCGCCGCCGAGTGCGAGCCCGGCACCGACACGCACAGCGCCGCCCGGGTACGCGAGGGCGCCACCGCCCAGGAGCCGGCGCTCTACTCGACGAACGAGGCCAAGGCGTACGGCGTCATCAAGGACTCGCCGCGCCTGGCGAACGGCAGCGTCACCGTGCCGACGATCTTCCACATGATCTCGGACCACGAGCTGAGCGCCGCCGAGAAGGCCCGCTGGAACACGCTCATCGCGGCGCAGATGACGGTGCTCAACGACTCGTTCGCGGGTCGTACGGCGGCCGACGCGTCGGACACGCCGTTCCGCTTCTCGCTCGTCGACACCACCTGGACCGTGAACAGTGCCTGGTACACGGTGGTGCCGGGCAAGAACGAGCGGGACATGAAGAAGGCGCTCTACACCGGCGACTCCCGCACCCTGAACGTCTACGCGGCGAACATCGGTGACGGGCTGCTCGGCTGGGCGTACTTCCCGAAGGGCTACAACAACGGCCGCGACTACATCGACGGCGTGGTGATGCTCGACGAGTCGATGCCGGGCGGCACGGCCGGCAAGTACGCGCTCGGCGACACGCTCACGCACGAGGTCGGACACTGGCTGATGCTGGAGCACACGTTCGCGCACGGCTGCTCCGCGTCCGGCGACTTCGTGGCGGACACGCCGCGTGAGGCGGCACCGCAGTTCAACTGCCCGATCGGGGCGGACACCTGCACCGCGCCGGGGCTCGACCCGATCCACAACTTCATGGACTACACGCAGGACTCCTGCATGAACATGTTCACGCCGGGCCAGGCCGACCGGATGAGCGACGCCTGGGTGGCGTTCCGCGCCAGCGGCAAGGGCTG
Source organism: Micromonospora sp. CPCC 205554 (assembly GCF_036902745.1). NCBI lineage: Bacteria > Bacillati > Actinomycetota > Actinomycetes > Micromonosporales > Micromonosporaceae > Micromonospora > Micromonospora sp. CPCC 205554. The sequence continues at coordinate 86,269 of NZ_JBAKHP010000019.1, forward strand.
ACCGCGAGACCGGGCGGGCCGCATCGCAGCGGTCCGCCCGGCACGCCGGTCAGTCGACAGTGGGCAGCGGCGGCCCGAGCACGTCGTCGGCGTCCACGATGGTGTACGCGTACCCCTGCTCGGCCAGGAACCGCTGCCGGTGCGCGGCGTACTCGGTGTCGATGGTGTCCCGGGAGACCACCGTGTAGAAGTGCGCCTGCCGGCCGTCGGCCTTCGGCCGCAGCACGCGTCCGAGCCGTTGCGCCTCTTCCTGCCGGGAGCCGAACGTACCGGACACCTGGATCGCCACCGCCGCCTCGGGCAGGTCGATGGAGAAGTTGCCGACCTTCGAGAGCACCAGCGTCCGCAACGAGCCGGAGCGGAACGCGTCGAACAGCCGCTCGCGTTCCTTGTTCGTGGTGGAGCCCTGCACGATCGGCGCGTCCAGGTATTCGCCGAGCTGGTGCAACTGGTCGAGGAACCCGCCGATGACGAGGACCTGCTCGTCCGGGTGCCGGTCCACCAGGGCCCGCACCACCGGCAGCTTGGTGCGGGCGGTCGCCGCCATCCGGTAGCGCTCCTCCGCCTCCGCCGTCGCGTACGCGAGTCGTTCGGCGTCGGTGAGCGTCACCCGTACCTCGGTGCACTCCGCCGGGGCGATCCAGCCCTGCTGCTCGATGTCCTTCCACGGCGCGTCGTACCGCTTGGGGCCGATCAGACTGAACACGTCGCCCTCCCGGCCGTCCTCGCGTACCAGAGTCGCGGTGAGGCCGAGCCGGCGACGGGCCTGGAGGTCCGCCGTGAAGCGGAAGATCGGCGCGGGCAGCAGGTGCACCTCGTCGTAGACGACCAGGCCCCAGTCGCGGGCGCCGAACAGGTCCAGGTGGGTGAACGCGCCGCCGCGCCGCGAGGTGAGCACCTGGTACGTGGCGATGGTGACCGGGCGGATCTCCTTGCGCTCGCCGGAGTACTCGCCGATCTCCTCCTCGGTCAGCGAGGTGCGGGCGATCAGTTCCCGCTTCCACTGCCGTCCCGCCACCGTGTTGGTGACCAGGATCAGCGTGGTCGCCTTCGCCTCGGCCATGGCCGCCGCGCCGACGAGCGTCTTGCCGGCGCCGCAGGGCAGCACCACCACGCCGGACCCGCCCGCCCAGAACGCCTCGACGGCTTCCCGCTGGTACGACCGCAGCGTCCACGGCTTGCCGCCGTCCTTGCCGGACTCGGCCAGCTCGATCGGGTGCGCCTCGCCGTCCACGTACCCGGCCAGGTCCTCGGCCGGCCAGCCCAGCTTGAGCAGCGCCTGCTTGAGCCGGCCCCGCTCGGACGGGTGCACCGCGATCGTGTCGTCGTCGATCTTGGCGCCGAGCATGCCGGCGAGCTTCTTGCTCTTGGCCACCTCGATCAGCACCACCCGGTCCAGGGCGCGCAGCACCAGGCCGTGCACCGGGTCGTTGGCGAGCTGGAGCCGGCCGTACCGGTCCATCGTCTCGGCCACGTCGACGAGCAGCCCGTGCGGCACCGGGTAGCGCGAGTACTTGATCAGCGAGTCGACCACGCCCTCGGCGTCGTGGCCGGCGGCCCGGGCGTTCCACAGGCCCAGCGGCGTGAGCCGGTACGTGTGCACGTGCTCGGGGGAACGTTCCAGCTCGGCGAAGGGCGCGATCGCCATCCGGCACGCCTGCGCGTCGGGGTGATCCACCTCCAGCAGCAGCGTCTTGTCCGACTGCACGATCAGTGGTCCACCGCTCACGCCAGCGTCCTCTCGCATCGCCCGGAACCCGCTGCCCGGAAACTCGTCGCCCGGAACCGGTCGCCCGGCATCCCGTCCGCGCCCCGGCTGACCTGCCGCAGGCCGACCATCCAGTGTTGCACGCCGGAGGGCGCCGCAAAAAAGTCTCGGTGGACAGGCAACGTCATACTCGTCCCACACGTCTAGCTAGCGGGACGACTGTCCAGGGAGGGCCCATGCAGCGTGTCCGGTTTCTCGCCCGGGCCACCGCCCTGGCGGTGGTCGTGCTGGTCGGTGTCGGCGCCTGCGCGCTCGATCCGCAGGCGGAAGGCGCCGGGGGGAGCACCCCCGGCCCGGTCGGGCTGACGGAGGGAGCATCGGGGGCGAGCGCGTCGCCCACGCCGGAACAGCCGGTCACGTCCCCGTCGGCGCAGCCGAGCCGGACGGCCTCGCCGAAACCCTCCCGGTCGCCCGAGGCGACGAGGACGACGAAGCCCAAGCCGAAGCCGAGCGCGTCCGCCGGGTGCCCGCAGGGGGAGCACCAGCGGGCCGTGGAGACGTACCTGGCCCGGCTGGGCGGCTTCGGGACGCCGACGGTGGACGGCGAGCAGTCCGCCGCCGACTGCGCCGCGATCAAGAAGTTCCAGATCCGGTACGGGATCAGCCCGTCCTCCGGCCGCGCCGGGCCCACCACGTACGACGTGGCGAAGCGGCTGGCCGCCACCGACACCGCGCGCTGCAAGGCCGGTTCCCGGCTCACCTTCTGCGTCGACCTGACCCGGCAGACGGTATGGGCGATGCGCGGCGGCAAGGTGGTGATGGGACCGACGGTCACCCGCACCGGCATGTCCGGCTACGCCACCCCGGCCGGCACGTACTCGGTGGGCCGGAAGAACCCGCGCGAGTGGTCCAACCCGTACGAGGTGTGGCTGCCGTACTGGCAGCAGTTCAACGGCGGGATCGGCTTCCACGAGACCACCACCTACCTGCACAACGGCGCGATCGGCTCGCACGGCTGCGTGAATCTGCTGCACCGCGACGCGGTGCGTCTGTGGGAGCTGGGCTCGGTCGGCACCCGCGTGGTCGTGATCGGCCGCCGCCCCGGCACCTGAGCCCTGGAACCCGTCCCCACCCGTGACCGGAGCGCCCGGATCAGGGTTTTAACCCCTGTCCGCGCGCTCCGGTTGGTGTAACCCTGGAAGCCGGGTCCATGCCGGGACGGGGAGGGACTGTCATGACCGTCGACCAGGAGGTGCTTCCCGAGGACGAGCGGACGCGGCAGCAGGAGGTGCCCACGGCGGTCCTGCTCGCCTACGCGACCGCCGCCGCGGGGGTGTTCGGCTGGTTCCTGTTCGGGCTGCTGGTGCAGCAGCAGGGCTTCGTCGACTCGGTGGGTGAGGCGGCCGGTGCCGCGTTCGCGTTGCTGCTGGCCGTGTCGGTGATCGGCACGCTGCGCCGCAACGGGGAGTAGCTCACTCCTCCAGCACGGCTGCCGTGATCCGGTGCAGCGCGAACGTGTGCAGCATCTCCGTCCGGTCGTCCTCGGCGCGCAGGTAGCCGGCGCCGATGGACACCGGGCGGACCAGCCGGGACGCGGTCGCCCCGTGGGCGTCGACGTAGCCCACCCAGACCAGCGCCTTGTCCCGTACCGCCTGCTGGAGCACCGCCAGCGCGTCGCCGTGCCCGGACACGGGCGTGGGACCACCCGCCGCCGGGGCGCCGCGGACCACCGCCGGGGCCCGCCGTGCCGCCCGGGCCGCCGCCTCGCCCCGGCGGATCTGCTCCACCACGCCGAGCAGGCGGGGCATCGGCAGCTTCGGCGTGGCGAGCGGGTCGACCGCACGGCCGATCGCGGTACGGGCCGGCGCCCGCCGGGTCTTCGGCCGCGCCAGCACGGTCGCACCGCCGGCGTCCTCGGGCACCGGGGCGTACCCGGCGTCGCGCAACGCGATGAGCATCCGGTTGACCTGGTACGGGGTGACCAGCACCGTGGGCGCGAGCCGGCGGAACGCCAGCGGCTCCAGTCGCCGGTCCGCCTGCACCTCGGTGAGCAGTGCCTCGTCGTCGCTGCGCACGTACGCCCCGGCCGCTCCGACACGCAGCCCGCCGTGCTTGCGGGCCACGTCGTCGACCAGATAGGTCAGGCCCTGCGGCACCGGGGTACGCGACCGGCGGCGGAACAGCGCGTGCAGGTCGTCGGCGGTGTAGCCGGCGTCGAGCGCCCGCCGGATGCTCGCCGTGGTGACCCGGTGCACGCTGGCTCCGCCCGCCGACTCGTGCTCGGCCACCACGTCCAGTTCGGCGGCGAGCGCCGGGTCGGGCGGGCCGGGCACCACCACCGTCAGGTCGGCCTGCACCAGCACGTGGTCGACCGGGGCGGGCAGCAGCCCGTCCAGCGCCCGTACGGTCGTCGACGCGTCGCCCGACTCGGCGTCGGAGCGCAGCCCGAGCGGGTCGTCACCGCGCTCGTCGGCCTCGGTCAGCTCGGCGAGCAGCAGCCGCCCGTACGTGGTGAGCGCGCCGAGCCCGGTCACGCCGAGCGTGGCGGCCTCGGCGAGCACCTCCCGGTGCGCCGCCTCCCGCCCCCGGGCCCGCCGGGGCGCGCGCCAGTCCAGCAGTTCCAGCACCTCGTCGGTGGTCGGCGCGGTACCGGGCGGCAGGTCGGCCAGCACGGCCAGCACCGCACGCCGGGCGGCCGGCGCGCCGGCCCGTTCCGCCTCGGCGGAGAGCACCGAGATGGGCCGGTCCCGGTCGTCGCGCTGCCCGATCAGACCGGCCTGGCGGGGCATCGACATCCAGGCGCGGGCGAGCTGCTCCCATCGCTGGGCCAGCGACACCGCGCGCCACACCTCGTACCCGCCGGTGGGCAGGATCTGCTGGTCGCCGCCGTACCGGGTGGTGGCCGCGCCGGTCAGTTCCATCTCGCCGGTCAGCCCGGCCGCGTACGCCACCTCGAACAGCAGCGCGGTGGTCGGCTCGTCCAGGCCGAGGCCACGGGCGAGCCGCCGCAGGTCGCGTACGCCGACGCCGCCGGAGCGCAGGACCGGCGCCGGTTCCGCGGTCAGCGCCTCGAGCATCGCCTCGGTGTGCCGGACCATTTCCATGGTCTGCCCGGCTCCGGCCGAGTCGACGGACTTGACCTCGCGCGGCGGGCCGGACACCACCGGCGGGCTGGTGCGCAGCGGGCCGAGCGGGCCGGCGTCGCGGCGCAGCACCAGCCCCACCTCGCGGGGCAGTTCGACGGTGCCGTTGCGGCCGCCGGACATCCGGACCAGGAGCCGGTGCTCGACCAGCCAGCGGATCGGGGAGCCGGTCGGCGCGCCGCCGTTGACCAGGTCGGGCGGGAGCACGTCCTCGGCGCCGGTGGCGGGGGCCTCCAGCGCACCGGGGGCCACGGTCCCGACCGGCGGCCCGGCGGCGAGCCGGTCCAGGACCGCCCGGGCCGAGGGCGGCGCGGACAGCAGCGTCCGCCGCAGCTTCGCCGGGTCCGCGCAGAGTGCCGCCGCGCGCGGGTCCAGCTCCGCCGCCGGTCGGCCCAGCCCCGCCGGGTACGGGGACACCTCGTCGATGCCGCCGGCCACGCACAGGTCGTGCTCGGGGCCGTACAGCAGGAACCGGGCCCGGAGCCGGTCGACGGCGGCGCGGACCGCTGTCGGTGCGGGCGGCTGCGGCCCGGCGGTGGCCATGGCCAGGATCTGGTCGGTGGAGGTGGCGCCCTCGGGCCCCCGGGTGAGCCGGGCGGCGTCGAGGATCTGGAGGGTGAACTGGTCCAGCCCGTCGAGCGCCCGGGCCACGGAGACCCGGGACTGGGCGCGCAGGGCGAGGGCGGACACGTCGGCCGGCACCGGCACGACGAGGTCCGGCCGCAGCTGGAGCAGGGCGGCAAGCGACTCGTCGGGGAGGGCCCGCAGGTGGTCGGCGAGTGAGGTGGTCATCGTCGTACCACGCTAGCCCGCTGGGTAGGTTCTCGGCATGTCTCCGCTGATGGTCGGCTTCGACCTCGACATGACCCTGGTCGACTCCCGCCCCGGGATCGCCGCCGCGTTCCGGGCGCTCACCGCGCGCACGGGCGTGCACGTCGACGGGGAACTGGCCGTCTCCCGGCTGGGCCCACCGCTGCGTACCGAGCTGGCGCACTGGTTCCCGCCGGAGCGGGTCGAGGAGGCGGTGACTGTCTACCGGGAGCTGTATCCGGCGTACGCGATCACCCCGACCGTGCCGATGCCGGGTGCGGAGGCCGCGCTGCGCGCGGTGCAGGCGCGCGGCGGTCGGACGATGGTGGTGACCGCGAAGATCGGCCGGCTGGCGAAGCTGCACCTGGACCACCTCGGGCTACCCGTGGACGAGCTGGCCGGGGACGTGTTCGCCGAGCAGAAGGCGGTCGCGTTGCGCGAGCACGGCGCGACGCTCTACGTGGGCGACCACGTGGCGGACATGGCCGCCGCGCGGGCTGCGGGAATCCCGGGCGTGGCAGTGGCGACCGGCCCGTGCTCCGCCGCCGAACTGACCGAGGCCGGTGCCCGTGTGGTGCTTGATGATCTCGTCGAATTCCCGGCGGCGCTGGACCGGATCATCGGGCTAGCCTTGGAGGGGTAGACGGTTCGAGTGGAGCGGGGTTCAACAGGTGCCGACGGGTCGAGTGAAGTGGTACGACGCCGCCAAGGGGTACGGGTTCGTCACCAGTGACGAGGGTGGCGACGTGTTCCTGCCGAAGGGCGCGCTACCGGCGGGTGTCGCCGACCTGAAGGGTGGCCAGCGGGTCGATTTCAGCGTGGTCGACAGCCGTCGGGGCGCCCAGGCGATGGGGGTCAAGCTGCTGGAGGCGCCGCCGTCCGTGGCGGAGCTGCGCCGCCGGCCGGCCGAGGAACTCCACGGCCTGGTGGAAGACATGATCAAGGTGCTGGAGGCGAAGGTCCAGCCGGACCTGCGCCGGGGGCGCTTCCCGGATCGGAAGACCGCCCAGAAGATCGCTCAGCTGGTCCACGCGGTGGCGCGCGAGCTGGAGGTCTGAGGGACGAGCCCGGCGTCGGCGGCCCGGCCCAGCAGCGCCTCCACGGCGGCGAAGCCGGCCTCTCCCAGGTCGGCGGTGAACTCGTTGACGTAGAGGCCGATGTGCCGGTCCACCACGTCGGGCTCCATCTCCTGCGCGTGCGCGAGGACGTACTCCCGGCTGGCCTCCGGGTCGGCCCACGCCTGGCGTACCGACTCGCGGATCCAGGCGGTGGCCTCGACCGGGTCGACAGCGCCCCGGCGGGCCAGGATCGCGCCGAGCGGGATCGGCAGCCCGGTGTCGCCCTCCCACCACTCGCCCAGGTCGACCAGCGCGGTCAGCCCGTGCCGCGGGTAGGTGAAGCGCGCCTCGTGGATGACCAGGCCCGCGTCGTACCGGCCGGCGGCCACGCCCGGCATGATCTCGTGGAACGGCACCACCTCGATGCGCGCCGGGGCCTGGTCGGCCGCCCAGAGGCGGAACAGCAGGTACGCGGTGGTCCGCTCGCCGGGCACCGCCACCGTCGCGCCGGACAGGTCGGTCCGGTCACCCCGGGTCAGCACCAGCGGGCCGCAGCCCCGGCCGAGCGCGCCGCCGCAGGGCAGCAGGTGGTAGTCGTCGAGCAGCCACGGCAGCGCGGCGTAGCTGACCTTCACCAGGTCGAACGCCCCCCGCTCGGCGGCGGTGTTGGTGACGTCGACGTCGGCGTAGGTCACCTCGACCGGCGGCGCGCCCGGCACCCGGCCGTGCACCAGGGCGTCGAAGACGAACGTGTCGTTGGGGCAGGGGGAGATCGCCAGGGAGAGCGCCACGGTCCCACCGTAACCCCGGCGCCCGGCTGACCCGTCACCCCGTCCGGTGTGACGTCCAGCCGTCCCGGTGCAGCCGCTCGATGCCGTCCAGCAGCAGGTCCAGCGCGAACTCGAACTCGAACTGGTCGTCGCAGCCGGGCCCGACGACCGAGTCGCCGTCGTGGGACGCCGCGGTGGCGATGGCCGCGAGGTTCGGGAACCGGGCGGCCGCCTCCGGCGGCAGATCGGCGGGCGCCTCGGGCACCGTCGCGCCGGACCGGCCGGCCTGCCGGGAGGCGTCGAACAGTTCCTGGCTGAAGCCCAGCACCCGGCTGCCCAGCGCGTGCATGACGTGGTGGGCCAGGTCGGCGGAGAATCCGCCCGCCCGCAACGCGCCGACTGTGGAGTCGAGGTAGGCGAGCACGGCCGGTGTGGCGGTGGTCCGGGACTCGATCGCCAGCGACGCCCAGGGGTGGCGGAGCAGCACCCGCCGCGCCGACAGGACGCGCCGGCGGATCGCCTGTTTCCAGTCGCCGGCCACGGGTGGGTCGATCTCCCCGACCACGATGTCGATCATGCCGTCGAGCAGTTCGTCCTTGTTGGCGACGTGCTTGTAGAGGGCCATCGGCACGACGCCCAGGTCCTGCGCGAGGTTGCGCATGCTGAGCGACTCGATCCCGGTCTGGTCGGCGAGCGCGACGGCGGCACGCAGGACGCGGTCCCTGGTCAGCGGCGTCCGGCGCACCGTCTCCACCTGCTCAGCCATGTCGTCCCCAGTCCCTCCCGGTGGCCGTTGACACAGTAACCGTCTTGACGGGTGTACGCCGTACACCTAGCCTGGTCTCATCGCGGTATACGCCGTACACCTGGGAGGGAGCAGGGACATGAAGGCGATCGTGCAGGACCGGTACGGCCCTCCGGAGACACTCGCGCTGGCCGACGTCGAGACGCCCGAGCCCGGCCCCGGCGACCTCCTCGTCCGGGTCGAGGCCGCCGCGTTGAACGCGTGGGACTGGCATGCCATGCGCGGCGACCCCCGGCTGTCACGGCTGGCGTTCGGCCTCGGGCGGCCCCGGGCCCGCGTCCGTGGCCGCGACTTCGCCGGCCGGGTCGAGGCCGTCGGCGCCCAGGTGCGGCAGGTACGCCCCGGCGACGCCGTCTTCGGTGACCTCGGCGAGGCCGACGGCGCGTTCGCCGAGTACGTGCGCGTACCCGAGCACCTGGTCGCGCCGCGGCCGGCGAACCTGACGCCGGCGCAGGCGGCAGCCCTGCCGCTGGCGGGCGTCACCGCGCTCCAGGGGCTCCGCGACGCCGGACAGGTCCGGCCCGGTCACCGCGTCCTGATCAACGGGGCGTCGGGCGGTGTCGGCACGCTCGCCGTCCAGCTCGCGAAGGCGCTCGGCGCGACGGTGACCGGCGTGTGCCGCACCCGCAACGTCGCGCTGGTCCGTTCACTCGGCGCCGACCAGGTGGTCGACTACACCCGCGACGACTTCACCCGTGACGACCGCCGCCACGACGTGGTGTTCGACCTGGTCGGCAACCGTTCCCTCACGGCGTTGCGGCGCGCGCTGACGCCGACCGGAACGCTCGTGCTCTCCGGCGGCGGCGTCTACCGCGGCGGCAGCCTGCTCGGCCCGATCGGGCTGCTCGCCCGCGGACGGCTGACGGCACCGTTCGTCCGGCAACGCGTCGTCGTCCTCGCCACCTCACCCGGCCGGGCGCACCTCGACGCGCTCCGCGAGCACGCCGAAGCCGGCCGCCTCACGCCGGTCGTCGACCGCACCTATCCGCTGCACGAGGTGCCCGACGCCATCCGCTACCTCGAAGGCGAGCACGCGCGAGCCAAGGTCGTCATCACGATCTGAGGCCGCCGTCCCCAGCCCGGCGAGTTGTCCACAGGGTTGTCCACAGGTGGACGAGATCAGTGGAGGGCGGCAGCGGCGGCGGTGAGCGCGGCGAACGCCTCCCGCATCCGCCACGCGCTCCGGTCGCGCGGGCCGATCGGGTTGGAGACCGTCCGCAGCTCGGCGAAGGGCACGCCGGCCTGGGCGGCGGCGACCGCCACGCCGTACCCCTCCATGGCCTCGGCCACCGCGTCCGGGTGCCGTTCGGCGAGGGCCGCCGTGCTGGCGGCGGTGCCGGTCACCGTGCTGACGGTGAGCACCGTGCCGACCGTGGCCCCCGGCAGCGCGGCGCGCAGACGGGCCAGCAGGGCCGGATCGGCGAGCACGGTCCGGCCGCCGCCCAGCAGCTCGGGCGGCATGCCCAGGTCCTCGACCGGGATGAAACCGGCCGGTGACTCGGCACCGAGGTCGGCGGCGACGCTGCGATCGGCGAGCACCGTGCCGCCCACCGCGACCCGGCCGGCGAACCCTCCGGCGATGCCGGCGCTGACCACCGCCCGGTACGGCCGCCCGGCCGCCTCGGCCAGCGCCAGCAGCCGTGCCGTGGCGGCCCCGGCGACGGCCGGGCCGACCCCGACCGGCAGCACCGTCACATCCGGCGGCACTGTCACGTCCGGCGGCGCCGGTGCGGTCGATGCGGTGAGGCCGGCGCGGATCGCCTCGGCCTCGGCCGGCACGGCCGTGACCACGAGCAGACCGGTCACGCCACCGGCCCCCGGGGGTCGCGCCGCTCGGTGTCCTCGACGCCGCCCGGCCCGCCCACCGAGGAGGACGGCCGGTAGATGTGGAAGCCGGGCGGGGCCAGCCCGTCGTCGTCCGCCGGCCCGGAACGCTGGGGCGCCGGTGACGTGGGCGCCGGGTCGTCGAACGAGGTGACGGCCGGTTCGTCGGCCCGGGTGGCCTGTTCCGCCGCCAGCTCCTCGTCGCCGAGCGGCCGGCCGGCCAGGTGCTCACCGCGCAGCTTGCCGGCGACCAGCACGCCGCGTACGGCCACCAGCGCGGCGACCGTGGCGGCGACGCTCACGCCGATCAGGCCGGTGAACGGCACCAGCCCGAGCCCGCCCCCGGCCACGAACGCGAGCATCAGCGCGGTCTCCGAGTGCGCGAACGAGCTGGCGCGCAGCCGCTCCGGGATGCGCTCCTGGATCGAGGCGTCCACCGCGAGCTTGGCGATCCCGCTCATCATCGCGGCCACCAGGCAGAGCAGCGCCACCATGGGCAGCGAGAACTTCAGCGCGGCGAGCACCGCCACACCGGCCACCACGATCGTGCCGCTGGACTGGAGCGCTGTCGGCCGGTGGATGCGCAGACGGGTGCCGAGCGCGGTGGCCAGGAACGTGCCGACCGCCAGCGCGCCGCCGACCAGGCCCAGCGCGCCCTGGGCGCCGAGGTCGCGGCCGAAGAAGTCGGTTGTCAGGTCACCGGCCTTGATCGCGAAGGCCAGGAACAGCAGCAGGAAGCCGTAGAGCCCGCGTAGCGCCGCCGCGCCGATCAGCGTGGCGATCACCAGCCGCCCGCTGGGGCGGCCCCGGCCCAGCGGGCGTTCGCCGTCGCGGCGGCGCATCGCGCGCAGCGGGTGCGGCATCCGCTCCGGCGGCTCGGAGTCGGCCTTCGGCGGCAGCCGCAACGAGATCACCATGCCGATCAGGAAGATCACCGAGGCGACCCGCAGCGGCCACTGCGGCCCGAACCAGAACGCGGCCAGCCCGATCGGCGCGACGAGCGCACCGGCCACCGTGCCGTAGACGCTCGCGCGTGCCCCGACCTGGGACAGCCCCAGCCCTTCGGGGAGCAGCCGGGGGACCGCCGCCGAGCGGGCCACCCCGTACGCCCGGGAGAGCGCGAGCACGCCGAACGCCGCCGGGTAGAGCCCGAACCCGCCGATGTAGTCGGAGATCAGCCAGGCCAGGAACGCCCGGCCGAGCATGGTGGTGGCCAGCGCGTACCGCCGGCCGTGGCGGAAGTGGTCGAGCAGCGGGCCGACCACCGGGGCGAGCATGGCGAACGGGACCATGGTCACCAGCAGGTAGAGGGCCACCTTGTTGCGCGCCTCGCCCAGCGGCACGTCGAAGAAGATCGTCCCGGCCAGGCCGATCGCGATGAGCGTGTCACCGGCGCAGGAGAGCGCGTGCAGGTCGAACAGGCGGACCATGCCCACCTCGTTACCCGCGCTGCGGGCCCGGGCGGTGCCGGCCCGCCGGGTCATCCAGCGCCCGCCGTGCAGCGAGCCCCGCAGCAGCAGCCGGGTGGCGCGGATGCCGGTGCCGACGGTCCGCCCGAGGAAGGAGCGGCCGGAGCGGGAGGACAGCGCCATGCGTCCCATCCTCGCCCATCCGATCCGCGTGTGCCGCATCACCCGGAGAGAATGACTCCGGGGAGTGCCTGTCGCCCGTGGACGGGCATGGGGAACAATGGTCCGGTGACCAGGCCCGCCTCCGCCCGCGCTCCCCGGCTCGACCAGGTCTGCGCCGCCGCCGTCGAGGTGGCCCGCGACGCGATCACCGAGGTGGAGTCCACCGACATCGGCGATCATCTCCAGGCGGTCGCCGAGGGCGACCGGGTCGTCACCCACTACTTCGAATGCCGGATGGCCGGTTACCGCGGCTGGCGCTGGGCCGTCACGGTGACCCGGGTGCCGCGCAGCCGGCACGTCACCATCTGCGAGACGGTGCTGCTGCCCGGCCCGGACGCGCTGCTCGCTCCCGGCTGGCTGCCCTGGCAGGAGCGGCTCAAGCCGGGCGACCTGGGCCCGGGTGACCTGCTGCCCACCCCGGCCGACGACGAGCGGCTGGCCCCCGGCTACCTGCTCTCCGACGACCCCGCAGTGGAGGAGACCGCCTGGGAGCTGGGCCTGGGCCGGCCCCGGGTGCTGTCCCGGGAGGGCCGCGCCGAGGCCGCCCAGCGCTGGTACGACGGCGACCACGGCCCGGACGCCGCGATCTCGGTCGCCGCGCCGGCCGCCGCCCGCTGTGGCACCTGCGGTTTCTACCTGCCGCTCGCCGGTTCGCTGCGCCTGGCGTTCGGCGCCTGCGGCAACTTCTACGCCCCGGACGACGGCCGCGTGGTGAGCGCCGACCACGGGTGCGGCGCGCACTCGGAAACGATGATCGAGTCGGCCGAGACGCCCGTCGACGAGCTGCCCACCGTCTACGACGACAGCGCGGTCGAGGCGATGACCGTGAGCCGGGCCCCGGGTTCGGTGGAGGCGGCCGAGCCGGCGGAGCCGTACGGCCACCCCTGACGGGTCAGCGCTGTCGCTGCGCGGCAGCCGCGCGTCGGCGACGCCGGTTTGCGTCGTGCCGCATCATCACCGCGAGGCCGGGAAAGCCCCACAGGAAACCGGCCAGGCAGGTCCAGAGCCAGTTCTGACGCCCGGATTCGGTGAGCCAGTCCCGGAAGAAGACCAGTAGCACCAAGCCGGCCACCGCCCAGGCGATCAGCCCTGCGACGGCGAACGGCACCATCGGCGGGTCGAGCGGCTCCGGCCGCGGCTGTTGCTCCTGTGACACCGGCCCAGCGTACGTGATCGTTCTTCCCTGTCCGCCAGGTGATCTGGGACGATGCGCGCGACAAAACCCGGCCGATGACCTAGATGAGGAACCGATGTCCATTGCTCCGCCGCCGGATGACGGCACGCCGCCCGATCCCGCGCATCCACGAAACGCCTTCGACCGCTTCTTCCTGATCTCGGCGCGCGGGTCGACGCTGAGCCGGGAGCTGCGAGGCGGCTTCGCCACGTTCTTCACGATGGCGTACATCGTGGTGTTGAACCCGCTGATCCTCGGCAGCGGGAAGGACGGTGACGGCCGTTCGCTGGCCATTCCGGCGCTCGCCGCGGCGACCGCACTCGTCGCCGGCCTGATGACCATCCTGATGGGCGTGGTGGCCCGGTTCCCGATCGCGCTCGCGGCCGGCCTGGGCGTGAACGCGCTCGTCGCCTACGAGATCGCGCCGCAGATGACCTGGGCGGACGCGATGGGACTGGTGGTCATCGAGGGTGTGCTGATCGGCATCCTGGTGCTCACCGGGTTGCGTACCGCGGTGTTCCGCTCGGTGCCGACGCAGCTCAAGACCGCGATCGGCGTCGGTATCGGTCTGTTCCTGACCATCATCGGCCTGGTCGACGCCGGTTTCGTCCGGCGCGTGCCGGACGCGGCGAACTCCACCGTGCCGGTCGGGCTGGGCATCAACGGCAAGATCGTCAGCTGGCCGATGCTCGTCTTCGTGGTCGGCCTGCTGGTCACGCTGGTCCTGGTGGTACGCCGGGTCCGGGGCGCGATCCTGATCGGCATCCTGGCCTCCACCGTGCTGGCCATCGTGGTCGAGGCGGTCGCCAACGTCGGCCCGTCGTTCGTCGACGGCAAGCCGAACCCGAAGGGCTGGGCGCTGAACGTGCCCGAGTTGCCCAAGCAGATCGTGGACCTGCCCGACCTGTCGTTGCTGGGCCAGTTCAACGTGCTGAACTCGTGGAGCCGGGTCGGCTGGCTGGTGCCGCTGATGTTCATCTTCACGCTGCTGATCACCGACTTCTTCGACACCATGGGCACGATGGTCGCGATCGGCCAGGAAGGGGACATGCTCGACGAGACGGGCACCCCGCCGAAGGCCAAGGAGATCCTGCTCGTCGACTCGATCGCCGCCGCCGCGGGTGGCGCGGCCTCGGTGTCCAGCAACACGTCGTACATCGAGAGCGCCGCGGGTGTCGCGGAGGGTGCCCGGACCGGTGTGGCCAACCTGGTCACCGGCGCGTTGTTCCTGCTCGCCATGTTCCTGGCGCCGCTGTCGCTGATCGTGCCGTTCGAGGCCGCCTCGACGGCGCTGGTGGTGGTCGGCTTCCTGATGATGACGGCGGTCCGCACGATCGACTGGACCGACTACGAGATCGCCATCCCGGCGTTCCTCACCATCGCGCTGATGCCGTTCACCTACTCGATCTCGAACGGCATCGGGGCCGGCGTGATCAGCTTCGTGCTGCTGAAGGTGGCCAAGGGTAAGGCCCGGGAGGTCCACCCGCTCCTGTACGCGGTCGCCGCGCTGTTCATCCTGTACTTCCTGCGCGGGCCGATCGAGTCCGTGGTGCTCTGACGCTGGTGAGCCTGGTCATAACGCATGTCGTTAGCCAGGCTCATTAGTTAAGCTAACTAGTGTGACGGAGCGGACGGTGACGGCGAAACGCGTGCCACCGGCGCAGCTGGCTCCTCAGCTGCGAGATGCGATCACCCGGCTCAACCGGCGGGTCCGACAGGCCCGGCCGGTCGGCGACCTCACGGTCACCCAGCTGTCGGCGCTCACCAGCCTCAATCTGGCGGGCGCCCTCACGCCGCGGGAACTGGCTGATGTCGAACGGGTGCAGCCGCCCACGATGACGAAGATCGTCGCGAAGTTGGAGGAGCGCGGCCTCGTGCAGCGCACTCCCCATCCGACCGACGGACGGCAGGTCATCCTGGCGGCGACCGAAGGGGGAAGGGCCGTACTCGACCAGTTCGAGCGGGCCCGTAACGAGTGGCTGGCCACCCGGCTGGCCGCGCTGACCGAGGACGAACGCGAAACGCTACGGCGGGCCGCGGACATCCTCCAGGGCATCGCTCGCGCCTGACACCGCCGCCCGCGGTTCGCTTCGTCAGTTGTGGATGAAGCGTACCGACGCGAGGAGGCGCACCTAGAGTGCAGGCCAAGCTGAGCACGATGTTCCAGTCCCTACGAGTCCGTAACTACCGGCTCTTCGCCACCGGACAGCTGATCAAACTGATCGGTGTCTGGATGATGTTCATCGCCCAGGACTGGCTCGTCCTCGAGCTCAGCGACAACTCCGCGACCGCGCTCGGCGTGGTCACCGCGTTGCAGTTCACCCCCGTACTCCTGCTCACGCTGCTGTCCGGCCGGCTCGCCGACCGCTACGACAAGCGGATGCTGCTCTTCGTCGCCAACGCGTTCTGGACCGTGCTCGCGCTGGCCATGAGCATCCTGGTCCTCACCGGCCTGGTGCAGCTCTGGCACGTCTTCACGTTCGCCGCCCTGCTCGGCGTCTCCAACGCGGTCGAGACACCGGTCCGGCAGGCGTTCGTCTCCGAACTGGTCGGCATGCCGCTGCTGCCGAACGCGCTCTCGCTCAACGCGGCCGTGTTCAACTCCGCCCGGATCGTCGGCCCGGCCGTCGCCGGCCTCGCCATCGCCGTCGTCGACGTCGGCCCGGTCTTCCTGGTCACCGCGCTCAGCTCGATCGCCCCGCTGGTCAACGTGGTCCGGATGCGCACCGACGAGCTGCACCGCAAGGAACTGCCGCCGGTCGGCGAGCGGGACCAGGCCCGGGTGGTCGACGGCCTCCGGTACGTGGCGCGGCGGCCCGACATCCTGCTGCCGATGGTTCTCATGTCGGTGATCGGGATGAGCCTGTTCAACTTCCAGCTCACCCTCGCCGCGCTCGCGAAGACCGTGTTCAACACCGGCGCCGCCTCGTTCGGCCTGTTCAGCACCGCCCTCGCGGTCGGTGCGCTGGTCGGTGCGCTGGCCGGCACCGGACGGCGCAGCCGGCCCTCGGTCTGGCTCGTGCTCGGCGCCGCGATCGGCTGCGCCGTCTTCGGCACGCTGGTCGGGCTCGCCCCGGCGTACTGGCTGGTCGTGACGCTGCTGCTGCCCGCCGGGTTCTTCATGATCTACTTCGCCCAGGCCGCCAACCAGCGCGTGCAGCTCGGTGTCGACGCGTCCTTCCGGGGACGGGTGATGGCGCTGTGGGTGCTGGTGTTCCTGGGCACCAACCCGGTCGGCGCGCCGCTGATCGGCTGGGTCGCCGAGACGTACGGCGCGGGCGCGAGCATCTGGGCCGGCGGCCTGATCTCGCTCACCGCCGCGCTGCTGGCGCTCGCCTGGCAGCTGCGCCGCTCCGGCGCCCGGCTGCGGATGCGGGTGCTGCCGATGCCCCGCTTCTACGTGGTGTCGCCCGGAGCCAAGTAGCCCCGATAGCCGGTCGTACCGGCCCGATTACCCAAACGGGTGGCGGGCCGGTGCGGCAGGGCTTAGCGTCGATGTGTGGAAGTGGGGCAGGGGCTGCTGCTGGCGCTGGCGATCCTCGCCGTCTGCTGCCTGCCTGTCCTGTTCGCGCTGCTGTTCTGCGCCGACGAGATCATCGATCGGGTCGCCTGCGGATGGGCCGAGTGGCGGGAGCAGCGCCGGGAACGCCGTACCATCGCGCGACTCGACCGGGCCATCGAGGCCGAGGCGCTGACCCGCGACATCGACCTCACCGAGTTCGACAAGGACGGCCGCCGTCCGCTGGAACAACTCGCCACCGACCTGCGTCGGCTCGGCGGCCACCGGCTCGCCGCCGCCGACCGCAGCGTGGTGTGGCACGGCGCCGTCATCGAGGCGTACGACGAACGGCTGCGCGCCGCCTGCCACGCGCTCGGCATCGCCGAGCACCTGGCCGAACTGGACGGCGTCGACCGGGAGATCGAACGGGTACGCGTCGAAGGGCTGCTGCACGCCGCCGGGCTGACGCTGCCGGCCGCCCGCGCCGCGCACCACCAGCGGCACCGCTGACCGGGTGCGTCTCTTCGCGGCGATCTACCCGCCTGCCGTGGCCGTCGCGGACCTGACCGCCCGGATCAAGGGCCTGCGGGTCGCGTCCGCCCGCCACGCCCGGCTCGCCGACCCGGCGAACCTGCACCTCACGCTCGCCTTCCTCGGCGAGGTGCCGGACGTCCGGCTGCCCGATGTGGAGCGGGCGCTCGCCTCGGCCGCCCGGCCGGCTCGTTCCCCGCGACTGCGCCTCGCCGGTGGCGGCAGTTTCGGTCAGGGCCGGTCCACCGTGCTCTGGGTCGACGTCCGCGGCGAGGTCGACGCGCTCGACGCGCTCGCCCGGTCGATCCGCGACCGGCTGCGCGGGGCCGGGCTGCCCTGCGACGACAAGCCGTTCCGGCCACACCTGACCATCGCCCGTCCCGGTGACCGGGTGCCCGAGGCCGACCTCCGCGCCGACCTGGCGACCCTGGGCGACTACACCGGCCCGGAGTGGCCCGCCGACCGCCTGACCCTGGTCCACAGCAATCCAGGCCCACCCACCCGCCACACCCGACTCACCACCTGGCCCCTCTAGCCGCCCCTCCGCCCTCCGCCCTCACCCGCGCCCTCGCGCCCCCTCGCCCCCGCGCCCCCTCGCCCGCGATCTTGCAGTTTCGGCCCGGGCGAAAAGCCCAAAACCGCCTAGAGCCGAGGCGCAAACTGCAAGATCGCGGGCGCGGGCGCGGGCGCGGGGGTGGGGGCGAGGGTGGGGGTGGGGGCGAGGGGCCGGGCAGGGCGGGGGTTACCAGGCCCAGGCCTCGGGGCCGGGGCCGCCGTTGCCCACGGGCGGGAACAGCTCGTCCAGGCGCGTGAGGGTGGGCTCGTCCAGGTGGACGTCGAGGGCGCCCAGGTTGCGGTCCAGCTGATCCATCGTGCGGGGGCCGACGATCGGGGCGGTCACGCCCGGCCGGGACAGCAGCCACGCCAGCGCCACATCCGCCGGGTCGTGACCCAGGTCGGCGCAGAGCTTCTCGTACGCCTCGATGGTGTTCCGGTGCTCGGCCAGGGCGTCCGCCGAGCGGCCGGTGGTGCCGCGCGCCGCGCTGCCGTCGGCCATCTTGCGGATGATGCCGGAGAGCAGCCCGCCGTGCAGCGGCGACCAGGGAATGATGCCCAGCCCGTAGTGCTGGGCGGCCGGCACGACCTCCAGTTCGACGTACCGGGTCAGCAGGTTGTAGATGCACTGCTCGGAGACGAGGCCGAGGAAGTTGCGCTTGCCGGCCGCGGCCTGCGCCTGCGCGATGTGCCAGCCGGCGAAGTTGGACGAGCCGACGTAGAGCACCTTGCCCTGGGCGACGAGCGTCTCCATCGCCTGCCAGATCTCCTCCCACGGCGTGGTCCGGGAGATGTGGTGCATCTGGTAGAGGTCGATCGTGTCGGTCTGGAGCCGGCGCAGCGAGTCCTCACAGGCCCGGATGATGTGCCGGGCGCTCAGGCCCTGTTCGTTGGGCCACTCGCCCATCTTGCCGTACACCTTGGTGGCGAGGACGACCTTGTCGCGGCGCCCGCCGCCCTGCGCGAACCAGCGGCCGACGATCTGCTCGGTGACGCCCTCACCGAGCTTCCAGCCGTAGACGTTCGCGGTGTCGAAGAAGTTGATCCCGTGTTCGAGCGCCCGGTCCATGATGGCGAAGCTGTCCGGCTCGTCGGTCTGCGGACCGAAGTTCATCGTGCCGAGGCAGAGGCGGCTCACGGACAGACCGGTGCGTCCCAGGTTCGTGTACTCCATGACTCCACCCTGGCACGCCGGCACTTCGAGTGCCCTCTCAACGAGCCAGGGTGGAGCGATGGATCAGGATGATTCGCGGGCCGCCGGGCCGGTGCCGAACAGCACGTCGTCCCAGCTCGGCAGCCGCTTGCGCGGCTTGCCGCCGGCCTCGGTGGACTCGGCGGCCGCACCGCCGGTCGCCGTCGCGGCGCCGGTGCGGCGGGGCCGCAGCACGGCGAGCGAGGGTACGGCGGGGATCTCCTTCGGCGCGTCCGAGTCGTCGTCGAAGGCCGAACCCTGCCCACCACCGAGCAGCGCGGCGGCACCACCGGCGACGGCCCGCTGACGGGGCGCCTCCTGACCGGCCAGCGCGGCTGGGGAGCGGGTGTCGAGACCCCGCCCGGACGTGCCGCCGAGCGGACGGTCCAGCGAGGCGAGCAGCGCGTCCCGGCCGGCGCGGATCGGGTCACGCCCCGGACGGGCGTGGTCGGAGGCGGCCGGCAGGCCGTGCCCACCCCGGCTCGGCTCACCGCGCGACGGGCCGGGCAGCGCGTGACCGCCCCGCTCCGGAGCCGGCTCCTGGCCGAGGATCGGCGTGGGCCGCTCGGCGCACAGGTATTGCGCCATGTCGTCGTGCGGGGCGACGTGCTGCCGGGTCTTGTCCAGATCCCACACCGCCTGCGCGGTGGCCTTGCCGGACGGCCAGGTCGCGATGATCCGCCAGGTGCCGTCGTCGCGGCGGTAGGCGTCCCACGAGATCTTCTCGGTGTCGATGCCGTGCTGGGCCAGCCGGCCGTTGACGACCTCGGCCAGCGGGGTCGGCTTCTCCGCGCCCTTGAGCCGGGTGCGGCGGGCGTGCTGGGCGAGCATGGCCCGCTCCTGGAGCACCGGGCCGGCGTAGCGCAGCACCCGGTCGACGGGCACACCGGCGATGCGGGCGACGTCCTCCGCGGACTCGCCGGACCGGATCCGGGCCTGGATGTCCCGTGGGGACAGCGACGGCGTCGGGTCGGTGGCGCTCGGCACCACCGCGAGCGGCGGGGCGCCCGGCTCGGCGTGCAGCGCCGACGCGATCCGTTCGTCGATGGGCAGCGCCAGCAGGCGCCCCACCTCGTCGGCGAGCACCAGGGCCTGGCCGTCCTCGGAGAGGGCGACGAAGCGTACTGGGCGCATGGGCTTGCCTCCGTCCCGCTTCGCTGGCCGTCACGCCACGGGAGCCGGCCACCCGGGCGTCTCGCACCACCGTACGCTCATCTACCCGCCGATGGGGACTGCGACACCCCGGCATGTCGTGACTGAGCTGCGGTAATGATCACGGTGGGTGGCCGCCGGAGCCCCGACGGCCACGCACCGTGACCAAGTGGTCAGAGTCGCTCGACCACGTAGTCGATGGACGCGGTGAGCGCCTCGACGTCGGCCGGCTCGACGGCCGGGAACAGCGCCACCCGAAGCTGGTTGCGGCCCAGCTTGCGGTACGGCTCGGTGTCGACGATGCCGTTGGCGCGCAGCGCCTTGGCGATCGCCGTCGCGTCCACCCCGTCGGCGAAGTCGACGGTGGCGACCACGTTGGACCGCAGCGCCGGGTCGGACACGAACGGCGTGGCGAACGACGAGCGCTCGGCCCAGCCGTACACGATGCCGGCGCTCTCGGCGGTGCGCTTGGCCGCCCAGGCCAGCCCGCCCTGGGAGTTCATCCAGTCGGTCTGCTCCGCGGCCAGGAAGATGGTCGCCAGCGCCGGGGTGTTGTACGTCTGCTCCAGCCGCGAGTTGTCGATCGCGGTGACCAGGTCGAGGAAGGCCGGGATGTAGCGGCCCGACTCCTTGACCTCGGTGGCCCGGGCCAGCGCGGCCGGCGACATCAGGGCCAGCCAGAGCCCGCCGTCGGAGCCGAAGCACTTCTGCGGGGCGAAGTAGTAGACGTCGGTCTGGGCGACGTCCACGTCCAGCCCGCCCGCGCCGGAGGTGGCGTCGACCAGCAGCAGCGAGCCCTCGTCGGCGCCCGCGACCCGGCTGATCGGCACCGCGACGCCGGTGGAGGTCTCGTTGTGCGGGGTGGCGTAGACGTCCACGCCGGCCTCGGCCACGAGCGCCGGGGCGCTGCCCGCGTCGGACTTGCGGACGGTCGGCTCACCCAGGAACGGCGCGTCCTTGACCGACTTGGCGAACTTGGCGCCGAACTCGCCGAAGCTGGCGAACTGGGCCCGGTCACGGATCAGGCCGAACGTGGCGACCTCCCAGAACGCGGTGGTGCCGCCGTTGCCGAGCACCACCTCGTACCCCTCGGGCAGGGAGAAGAACTCGGCCAGGCCGCGGCGCAGCCGGGCCACCTGGTCGCGGACCGTCTTCTGCCGGTGCGACGTGCCCAGGTAGCTGGTGGCGACGTCGGAGAGGGCGGAGACCGCGGCCGGACGGACCTTGGACGGGCCGCAGCCGAATCGTCCGTCGGCGGGCCTGATCTCGTCGGGAATCCGGATGGTCGGTGCGTCAGCCACGGTCTTGAAGATCCTTCCGCATGGGCGAGAGGTGAGCTGGCAGGCGCGGACGATGTCCTGCCGCGTGGCGGCGGGCGGCGTCCGAGCCCGTTCCGGCGACACTGCCACGGCCATCCTCGCACCTGCCCGGGCGCGTCCGGCGGGCTGTCCCACCCCGGTCGGTGAGGCGTCCGCCACACGCGCGGCGTGCCGGTCCCGGAAATGCCGGAGCCCCGCTCCACCGAGGGTGGGAGCGGGGCCCGAGCGAGACGTCAGACGCCGTGCGGGATGGCGTCCCAGCCCTCGACCTGCTGGGGCTTGCGCGGGCCGTGGCCGACGTACGTGGCCGACGGCCGGACCAGCCGCTGGAGCTTCTTCTGCTCCAGGATGTGCGCGGACCAGCCGCCCATCCGGGCGCAGGTGAACATCGAGGTGAACATGTGCGCCGGCACCTCGGCGAAGTCCAGCACCACGGCCGACCAGAACTCGACGTTGGTAGCGAGGACGCGGTCCGGACGGCGGGCCTGGAGTTCGGCCAGCGCGGCCTTCTCCAGCGCCTCGGCGACCTCGAAGCGCGGCGCGCCCAGCTCCTTGGCGGTACGCCGCAGCACGCGGGCGCGCGGGTCCTCGGCCCGGTAGACCCGGTGGCCGAAGCCCATCAGGCGCTCGCCCCGGTCCAGGACGCCCTTGACGTACCCGTCGGCGTCGCCGCTGCGCTCGACCGCCTCCAGCATGCTGAGCACCCGGGACGGGGCGCCGCCGTGCAGCGGGCCGGAGAGCGCGCCGATTCCGGAGGAGATGCAGGCCGCGGCGTCCGCGCCGGTGGAGGCGACGATCCGGGCGGTGAAGGTGGAGGCGTTCAGGCCGTGCTCGGCGGCCGAGATGAAGTACGCGTCGACGGCCTTGACGTGCCGCGGGTCGGGCTCACCCCGCCAGCGCTTCATGAACCGCTCGACGATGGTCTCCGCCTTGTCGATCTCCTTCTGCGGCACGGCCGGCAGGCCCAGGCCGCGCGCCGACTGGGCGACGAAGGACAGCGCGGTGACCGACACCCGGGCCAGGTCCTCTCGGGCCTGCTCGTCGGAGATGTCGAGAAGCTGGTTGAGCCCCCAGTACGGGGCCAGCATGGCGACCGCGGACTGCACGTCGACGCGGATGTCACCGGAGTGCACCGGCACCGGGAACGGCTCGGCCGGCGGCAGGCCCGGGCCGAACCGGCCGTCCACCAGCAGCGCCCAGACGTTGCCGAACGAGACCTGGCCGATCAGGTCCTCGATGTCCACGCCCCGGTAGCGCAGTGAACCCCCCGCGCGGTCGGGTTCGGCGATCTCGGTCTCGAAGGCTACGACGCCCTCCAGGCCCGGTTTGAAATCGGACATGTCGTCTCCTGGCTTCGGCTCGGCGCGCCCGGGCGGGCTGATCGAGCCCCGCAGCTCAGGCGACCCTTCAGGGATGTGGTTCGGAACATCTTGCCCGCTGGGTAACAAGCTGCGCGACCCACAGCCACTGTGCGCCACGCGACATCCCCGCCGCTGGACGTCGGTGAGAGAGGGAGAAGACTGGGTACCGGGGCCTGGCCAGCGTCGGGGGACGCCGGCACGCCCGGGAGAGGGACTACCACAGTGACAGGCGACACACCCGCCCCGGCCGGTATGCGTAACGAGTACGCCGCCGACCTGGGCCTGACCGAGACGGATCTGGCGCCGGACTGGCACACCCAGTTCGCCCGCTGGTTCGCCGACGCGGTGGCCCATCCGCTGCCGGAGCCGAACGCGATGGTGCTCGGCACCGCCGACGACCGGGGCCGGCCCAGCGGGCGCACCGTGCTGCTCAAGGGGTACGACCCGGAGGGCTTCGTCTTCTACACCAACCACGGCTCGCGCAAGGGCACCGAGGTGGCCGGGAACCCGTGGGCCAGCCTGGTGTTCCCCTGGTTCCCGATGCAGCGGCAGGTGATCGTGACCGGCCGGGTCGAGCAGGTGGGCCGCGCCGAGACCGAGGCGTACTTCGCCGGCCGGCCGCGCGGCTCGCAGCTCGGGGCGTGGGCCAGCGCCCAGTCGACGGTGGTGCCGGACCGGGCCGCGCTCGACGCGGCGTACCGGGCGGCGGCCGAGCGGTTCGCCGACGTGGACCCGATCCCCGCGCCGCCGTACTGGGGCGGGTTCCGGGTCCGTCCGGAGACTGTCGAGTTCTGGCAGGGCCGGGCCAGCCGGCTGCACGACCGGCTGCGCTTCCGGCGTACCGGGGACGGGGTGTTCGTCGTCGAGCGGCTCGCGCCGTGACCGACGTCACGTCGGCCCGGCGGCGGGGCGCGAGCCGCTGGGCGATCGACCTGCGCCCGCTGCGGGTGCCCGCGTACCGGCGGGTCTGGACCGGCAACGCGATCGCCATGTTCGGCTTCCAGTTCACCGCCGTGGCGGTGCCGGTCGAGATGTTCGACCTGACCGGCGGCTCGTTCTGGGTCGGCCTGCTCGGCATCGCCGGCTTCGTACCGCTGCTGATCTTCGGGCTGTGGGGCGGCGCGGTCGCCGACGCCCGGGACCGCCGCCGGGTGCTGCTCGTCGGCGGCTGCGTGCTCTGGGCCTCGACGCTCGGGCTGCTGGTGCAGTCGCTGGCCGGCGCGCGCAGCCCGCTGCTGCTCCTGCTGCTGGTCGGCCTCCAGTCGACGGCCTTCGCGATCACCTCACCGGCCCGCAGCGCGATCCTGCCCCGGCTCGTGCCGGCCGAGCTGGTCCCGGCGGCCACCACGCTGAACTTCACCACGTTCACCGCCGCCGCCGTCTTCGGCCCGCTCGCCGCGGGTCTGATCTTCGCCGCCTGGCAGGTCGGGGTGGCGCTGCCCATCGCGTACGCGGCGGACGCGCTGCTGTTCACCGCGTCGCTCTGGGCCACGCTGCGCCTGCCCGCGATGCCGCCCGCGCCGGACCCGGACGGCGGCGTCCGCAAGGCCGGGTTCGCCAGCATCGTCGACGGCTTCCGCTATCTGGCGACCACGCGGGTGCTGCTGCTCTCCTTCGCCATCGACCTGATCGCGATGATCCTGGCCATGCCGCGGGCGCTGTTCCCGGAGCTGGCGCAGGAACGCTTCGGCGGCGCCTCGGCGGTGGGCTGGCTCTACAGCTCCATCGCCATCGGCGCGATGCTGGGCGGCCTGACCTCCGGGTGGATCGGCCGGGTCCGCCGCCAGGGCCTCGCGCTCACCGTGGCGGTGGTCGGCTGGGGCGTGGCGATCGCGCTCGCCGGGCTGGCCGGGCAGTTGTGGGTGGCAGTGGTGCTGCTGGGCGTCGCCGGCGCCGCCGACCTGGTCAGCGCCACGCTGCGCCAGTCGATGCTGCTGGTCTACGCGCCGGACCGGATGCGTGGCCGCCTCCAGGGCGTGAACACGGTGGTGGTGGCCGGTGGCCCGCGCCTGGGCGATCTGCGCGCCGGCGCGACGGCCGCCGGTTTCGGCACCGGCTTCGCCATGGTCGGTGGCGGCCTGGCCGCCGCCGTACTCGCGGTGGTGCTGGTGGTGGCGTTCCCGGCGCTGCTGCGCTATCGCTCGACCACCCCCGCCGAGGAGCGCCGCTGACGGTAGGGTCGCCGACATGGGGATCGACGTGCAGCCGCCTTCCGGTACACAGTGGACCATCGCGGCCGACGGCCACGAGGCCGTCGTGGTCGAGGTGGGCGGCGGGCTGCGGGCCTACCGCTACGACGGCGTGGACCACCTCGACGGGTACGCCGAGGACGAGGTCTGCCCCGGCTCGGCCGGGCAGGTGCTGGCGCCCTGGCCGAACCGCATCCGGGACGGCGTCTACACGGTCGGGGAGCGGTCGTTGCAGCTCGACCTCACCGAGCCGGAGCGGCACAACGCCCTGCACGGCCTGGTGAACTGGGTGCGGTGGCAGCCGATCGAGCAGTCGGCGGACAGCGTGACCATCGGCTACGACCTGCCGCCGAGCCCCGGCTACCCGTGGGCGCTGCGGCTGCGGGCCCGGTGGAGCGTCGGCCCGGACGGCCTGCGGGCCGAGCACGAGGCGACGAACCTCTCCGACGAGCCGGCGCCGTTCGGCTTCTCCGTGCACCCCTACCTGCAACTGCCGAAGGTCGGCGTGGACGAGCTGCGGCTGCACCTGCCGGCCCGGCGGCGGGTGCTGGTGGACAGCCGCCTGCTGCCGGTCGCCGCCGCCGAGGTGACCGGCTCCGAGTTCGACTTCACCAGCCCGCGCCCGATCGGCGACCTGGTGCTCGACACCGCGTTCGGTGACGTCGAGCGGGACGCCGACGGCGGCTCGGCGGTGGTGCTCAGCGCGCCGGACGGCTCGTCCGGGCTGCGGATCTGGGCGGACCGCGAGTTCGGCTGGTGGCAGGTGTTCACCGGCGACACGCTCGGCGGGGAACGGCACCGCCGGTCCGTGGCGGTGGAGCCGATGACCTGCCCGCCCGACGCGTTCCGCTCCGGCAAGGATCTGATCATGCTGGAGCCGGGGCAGACCTGGCGGGGCGCCTGGGGCGTCCGCCCGGAGGTCTGAGCGTGGAGTTCGCCGAGGTCGTCCGGCGCCGCCGGATGGTGCGCAACTACGACCCCGACCGGCCGGTGCCGCCGGAGGTGGTGGACCGGCTGCTCGACCACGCCGTCCGGGCACCGTCGGCCGGGTTCTCCCAGGGCTGGGGCTTCCTGGTGCTGGAGGAACCCGAGGACCGGGAACGGTTCTGGACCGCGACCACACCGGGTGGCGGCGGCCGGGAACGCTGGCTGGCCGGAATGCGCCGGGCCCCGCTGATCGTGGTGCCGCACGCCAACCGCGACGCCTACCTGGACCGCTACGCCGAGGCGGACAAGGGCTGGTCGGACCGCGCCGAGGAGCGCTGGCCGGTGCCCTACTGGTACGTGGACACCGGTTTCGCGGCCCTGCTGATGCTGCTCACCGCCGTGGACGAAGGGCTGGGCGCCTGCTTCTTCGGCATCCCGCCGCAGCGCGTCGGGGCGTACCGGGAGGCGTTCGGGGTACCGCCGGAACTGCACCCGATCGGTGCGATCACAGTAGGTTACCGAGCCGTCGACCACCGGTCACCGTCGCTGCGCCGGGGGCGGCGTCCGGTGCAGGATGTGGTGCGGCGGGGACGGTGGACCTGAGCGGTTAGGCTGACATCCACATTGTCAGCCTGGCCTGGGGAGGAGAGCACGCCGTGATCTTCAGGGCGGTCCGGGACGGGCGTCCCTACCCGGAGCACAACCTCACGCTGAAGCAGTGGGCCGAGATTCCGCCGCGCCCGCTGCGGCTTGACCAGCTCATCACCACCAAGCGCGAACTCGCGCTGGACAAGCTGCTCGCGGAGGACTCCACCTTCTACGGCGACCTCTTTCCGCACGTCGTCCAGTGGAACGGCGGCCTCTACCTGGAGGACGGCCTGCACCGGGCGCTGCGCGCGGCGCTCCAGCAGCGCAACCAGATCCACGCGCGGGTGCTCGTGCTCGGTGACCAGGGCGAGTGACGCCTCCCTGAGCCTTGGTTAAGGTGACGCCATGACTCCTCTCGACCTGCTCGACATCGACGCGTCGCTCAGCGAGGAGGAGCGGCAGATCCGCGCCGTCGTGCGCCGGCTCGTGGCCGACCGGGTACGCCCGCACGTCGCCGGCTGGTACGAGGACGGCCAGGTTCCGGCCCGCGAACTGGCCCGCGAGTTCGGCAAGCTCGGCCTGCTCGGCATGCACCTGACCGGGTACGGCTGCGCCGGCTCCTCGGCCGTCGCGTACGGGCTGGCCTGCCTGGAACTGGAGGCCGGCGACTCCGGCGTCCGGTCGCTGGTCTCGGTGCAGGGCTCACTGGCCATGTACGCGATCTGGCGCTTCGGCAGCGAGGAGCAGAAGCAGCGCTGGCTGCCCGCGATGGCGGCCGGCGAGGCGATCGGCTGCTTCGGGCTCACCGAACCCGACCACGGCTCCGACCCCGGGTCGATGGCCACCCGGGCCCGCCGCGACGGCGACGACTGGATCCTCAACGGCAGCAAACTGTGGATCACCAACGCGCCGATCGCCGACGTGGGGGTGATCTGGGCGCGTACCGACGAAGGGGTGCGTGGCTTCGCCGTACCCATGGACACGCCGGGGGTGACGGCGCGCGAGATCCGGCACAAGATGTCGCTGCGCGCGTCCCTGACCGGCGAGATCGCGCTCGACGACGTCCGGCTGCCGGCTGATGCGCGACTGCCCGAGGCGATCGGGCTGAAGGCGCCGCTGGGGTGCCTGACCGAGGCCCGGCACGGCATCGTCTGGGGCGCGCTCGGCGCGGCCCGCGACTGCCTGGAGACGGCCCTGGAGTACGCGACCACGCGCACCCAGTTCGGCCGCCCGCTCGCCGGTTTCCAGCTCACCCAGGCCAAGCTCGCCGACATGGCGGTGGAGTGGAACAAGGGGATGCTGCTCGCGCTGCACCTGGGCCGCCTCGCCGACGCCGGCTCGCTGCGGCCCCACCAGGTGAGCGTGGGCAAGCTGAACAACGTCCGCGAGGCGCTCGCCATCGCCCGGCAGTGCCGCACGATCCTCGGCGCGAACGGCGTCTCGGGGGAGTACCCGGTGATGCGGCACGCCAACAACCTGGAGAGCGTGCTCACCTACGAGGGCACCTCCGAGATCCACCAGCTCGTCATCGGCCAGCGGCTGACGGGCGTGTCCGCGTTCGCCTGACCTGCGGATTCACCCGATCGGGTCGCTCGGCGCGCGGCTGTCGCACGGTGGCCGTACCGTCATTGTCAGTCGATGTGTCGGACGAGGACTCTGTCGGACGAGGACGGTGAGGGCGATGGCCCGCGACGGTGACATCAACGAGCCCACCCGGGAGTTCCCGGACTACCCCACCAGCGAGTCCCTTCGCGACCGGGCGGAGGGCTCGCCCGACCACGACCGCGAGTACGCCCCGGGTGCCCCGGCGTCGGGCAGCGGCCCGGTGCGCGGCCTGCTGTGGGTGCTCGGCGCGGCGGCGCTGGCGGTCGTGGTGCTGCTCGGCGTGCAGGCCACCGGTCTGCTGCCCGACTTCCGCAACCCGTTCGCCAAGGAGCAGACCGACCGCAGCCAGCCGCCGTTGCTCAAGTCGATCCGTGACCTGAGCCGCTACGTCGCCGCCGAGGGCAACTTCCAGGTCGTGGTCGACGTGCAGAACGACAGGCGCAACGTGCCCGACTTCCTGCTCAACGAGCGCACGCTGTTCGTCGGGGCGGGCCGCGTCGAGGCGTACGTCGACTTCACGAAGATCGCCGACGGTGCCGTCGTGGTCTCCGAGGACGGCAAGTCCGCCGAGATCAAGCTGCCCGCGCCGCAGCTCGGCGAGACCGACCTGGACATGGACAAGAGCTACGTGTTCGCCGAGCAGCGCGGCCTGATCAACCGGCTCAACGACCTGGTGGCCGGCGATCCCAACCGGCAGCAGCAGATCTACAAGCTCGCCGAGGGCCGGATCACCGCCGCCGCCCGGGACAGCGGGCTCACCGCCCGGGCCGAGGAGAACACCCGCAAGATGCTCGAAGGGCTGCTGCGCTCCCTCGGGTACGAGAAGGTGACTGTCACCTACACCGCGCCCTGACCTCTCCGTACGCCGCGCGCCCGCCCCGATGGTCCGGGGCGGGCGCGTCGCGTGTGTGCCGGTGTCCCGGCTCGTGTCGCGTCAGCGGGTGGCGAGGTAGCGGTCCTCGTTCGGCATCAGGATCCACAGGATCAGGTAGATGATCACCTGCGTGCCGGGCAGCAGCAGCGACAGCAGGAACAGCAGCCGGACCATCCCGGCCGACATGCCGAACCGCTGCCCCAGGCCGGCGCAGACACCGGCGATCATGCGCCCCTGGCGGGGCCGGACCAGTTTGCGACTCATCGTCGTCTCCCACTTCTGCGGCGATCCGCCGCGCTGATTCCACGGTAGAAAGGGGTACGCGCCGCGCCCTCAGCCCCGAGGAGGATCGGCGACCCGGGCACCCGTAGGTGCTTACCCCGGACCCTCCCCACCAACGCACCCCCGCGCTCCCGCCCCGCTCCCGCCCCGCTCCCGCCCCGCTCCCGCCCCGCTCCCGCCCCGCTCCCGCGATCTTGCAGTTGCGGCCCATGTCCTGCCCGATTCGCACCCTTATCGAGGGCTACAACTGCAAGATCGCGGGATCTGTGAGGTGGGGGCGTGCTCGGCGAGGGCTGCCGGGTGGGGCGCCTTCCGTCTCGCGGGACAGGCGTTCCGTGAAGTGGGATCGGTGGAGATCTTGGTAGGAAAGGGCCCCTATGAGGGCCGTTTCGTACCAAGATCTCGTCGCTGCCCGAGGGCTTCAGACGGGGGCGCGGCGATCTTGGAGTTGTGGTGGTTCGGGTATGCCGCAAAAGCGTTCATTCTGGGTGCCACAACTCCAAGATCGACGAGGCGAGAGGAGGCGAGACGCGGCGGGGCGGGGCGGGGCGGGGCGGGCGCGGGGGCGGGCGGCCGCGTGCCGGGTCGGGTATGTGGCGACGTGGGGGTGGGTATTCACTGGGGCGAGGTAGGCTCGCCGGTCGGGCGCCCCCACCCCGGGCGCCGGCCGTCTACCCGCCCGGCGGGCGCGGCACCCACGCACCGGTTCGGATCCGCACAACGGGGACGACGGCGAGGAAAGCAGCCAATGATCAGTGTTTTCGATCTTTTCAGCGTCGGTATCGGGCCGTCCAGCTCGCACACCGTCGGG
>NZ_JBAKHP010000020.1:0-110669 GCF_036902745.1 Micromonospora sp. CPCC 205554
CCGCCGGGTCGGCGCCGCCCGCGCCCGTACCGGACTCCGCTTCCTTGAGGTTGCGCCCCTGCGCGCCGGCCGCGCCGCCGGCGGGCTTGCCGTCGCCGGCCGGCGGGTTCGCCGCCGCGCCGGCCGCCTCGGCCGCCCGCGCGTCGCGGGGCGCCGGGGCCGGGCCGTCCACCGGCATCTTCGTGCCGGGCGCGTCGGGCACCGCGGTGCTCGCGTCCGGCTGCCGGGTCTCGGCGGTACGCACCTGCGGCGACTTGGCGTCCGGCGCCTTGACGTCCGGCGCGGTGCTGCCGGTGGCCGCCTCCGGCTTGGCCGGCTGGGGCGCGGGGGCCGGCTTCGCGGCCTCGGCCTTCGCCTTCTCCTCGGCGGCGGCCCGGTCGGCCTCGGCCTTGCTGCGGATCGGCGTCCTCGGGTCGAAGCCCGGCACCGAGACGCCGTGCTGCTCGGCCAGGCGCAGGCCGCGCAGGCTGGGCTCGCCCGGCCCGCCGTCGGCCACCGCGCCGTCGCGCTCGTCGGCGAAACCGGCGAGCTGGACCGCCATCTCCTTGAGCGTGCAGAGCCGCGCCCCGCGGGTCGGCATCGGCCGGCCGCCGGCGCGCAGCTCCTCGACCACGTCGAGCGCGGCCTGCGGCTCCACGTTGTCGAAGAAGTCGTAGTTGACGGTCATCACCGGGCCGTAGTCGCACGCCGCCAGGCACTCGGCGTGCTCCAGGGTGATCTTCCCGTCGGCGGTGGTCTCCTCGTGCCCGACGCCGAGGTGCTCGGCGAGGGTGTCGTAGACCTTCTGCCCGCCGAGCACGTCGCACATCGTGTTGGTGCAGACGCTCACCAGGTAGTCACCGGTGGGCTTGCGCTTGTACATGGTGTAGAAGGTGGCGACGGCGCCGACCTGGGCCTTGTTGAGCCCGAGCACCTCGGCGCAGAACTCGACCCCGGCCGGGGAGACGTAGCCCTCCTCGGACTGGACCAGGTGCAGCAGCGGCAGCAGCGCCGAGCGGGACCGGTCCGCCGGGTACCGGGCGATGATCTCCCGCGCCCGGGCGCGAGTCGTTTCGGAAAAGCTCATCGGTCACAACCACCCATCACGGGGTCCAGCGAGGCGCCGCCGGCGATCACGTCGGCGATCAGGCCGCCCTCGGCCATCGCCGGGAGGGCCTGGAGGTTGACGAAGCTCGGCTCCCGGTAGTGCACCCGGTAGGGCCGGGTGCCGCCGTCGGACACCGCGTGCACGCCCAGCTCGCCGCGGGGCGACTCGATGCCGACGTACACCTGGCCCGGCGGAACCCGGAAGCCCTCGGTGACGAGCTTGAAGTGGTGGATCAGCGACTCCATGGACTGACCCATGATCTTGGCGACGTGCTCCAGCGAGTTGCCCATGCCGTCCACGCCGATGGCGAGCTGCGCCGGCCAGGCGATCTTCTTGTCGGACACCATCACCGGGCCGGGCTTCAGGCGGTCCAGCGCCTGCTCGATCAGCTTCAGCGACTCGCGGATCTCCGCCACCCGCACCAGGTAGCGGCCCCACACGTCACCGTCGGTGTGCGTCGGCACGTCGAACTCGTACGTCTCGTAACCGCAGTACGGCATCGTCTTGCGCAGGTCCCAGGCGAGGCCCGCGGACCGCAGCACCGGGCCGGTGACGCCGAGCGCCATGCAGGCGGTCACGTCGAGCACCGCCACGTGCTGCGTACGCTCCAGCCAGATCGGCTGGCCGGACAGCAGGTTCTCGTACTCCTTGAGCCGCTTCGGCATCAGCTTGAGGAAGTCGCGGATCTTGCGGATCGCGTCGTCCGGCACGTCCTGCGCCACACCGCCCGGCCGCACGTACGCGTGGTTCATCCGCAGGCCGGTGATGGTCTCGAAGATGTCGAGGACGTACTCCCGCTCGCGGAAGCCGTACAGCATCATGTTGATCGCGCCCAGCTCCATGGCGGTGGTCGCCAGCCAGACCAGGTGCGACGAGACGCGGTTGAGCTCCATCATCAGCACGCGGATGGTGGTGGCCCGCTCGGTGATGTCGTCGGTGATGCCGAGCAGCTTCTCCACCGCGAGCGCGTACGCCGTCTCGTTGAACAGCGGCGAGAGGTAGTCCATCCGGGTCACGAACGTCGAGCCCTGGACCCAGTTGCGGTACTCCAGGTTCTTCTCGATGCCGGTGTGCAGGTAGCCGATGACCGAGCGGGCCTCGCGGACCGTCTCGCCCTCCAGCTCCAGGACCAGCCGGAGCACGCCGTGGGTGGACGGGTGCTGCGGGCCCATGTTGACGACGATCCGCTCGTCGTTGATCGGGTCCGTGCCGGAGACGACCTCGTCCCAGTCCCCGCCGGTGACGGTGAAGACCTTGCCCTCGGTCGTCTCGCGCTCGGTCGCGTAGTTCGACGTGGTCATTGGTACGACCTCCTACGGTCCGGCGGGGGGATCTCCGCACCCTTGTACTCGACGGGGACGCCGCCCAGCGGGTAGTCCTTGCGCTGCGGGTGCCCCTCCCAGTCGTCCGGCATGAGGATCCGGGTCAGGGCGGGGTGGCCGTCGAAGACGACGCCGAACATGTCGTACGTCTCCCGCTCCTGCCAGTCGGCGGTCGGGTAGACGGCGGTGACACTCGGGACGTTCGGCTCCTCGGCGGAGACCGCCACCTCCAGCCGGACGCTGCGCCGGTAGGTCATCGAGGTGAGCTGGTAGACCACGTGCAGGCGGCGCTCCGCGCCCAGGTAGTCCACGCCGGACACCGACGAGAGCAGCTCGAAGCGCAGCGCGA
Organism: Micromonospora sp. CPCC 205554; assembly: GCF_036902745.1. Taxonomy (NCBI): domain Bacteria; kingdom Bacillati; phylum Actinomycetota; class Actinomycetes; order Micromonosporales; family Micromonosporaceae; genus Micromonospora; species Micromonospora sp. CPCC 205554. The sequence goes on from NZ_JBAKHP010000020.1 coordinate 2,759, forward strand.
GGTCGTCGCGCATCACCTGGCAGACCTCGGCGATCCGCTCCGGGCGGACGTGCAGGGTCAGCTCGCCCCGGTCGACCACGACCTTCTCGATCGCGTCGCCGAAGTCCGGGTACGCCTCCTCCAGCGCGTCCCGCACCTCGTCGAAGTAGCTCCCGTACGGCCGGGCCGCCTCCTCGATCGGCTTGCGCTGGCGGACCAGGCCGCCGTAGCCGGAGACGTCACCGGTGCCCTGGTTGCCGAACATGCCCCGGCCGGCCGGGCTGGCCGGGGGGTACTCCGCCGGGGCGGTGGAGCTGGCACCGGCCGGGGTGGTGGGTACCGGCACCCCGCCGTCGTTGTTCTTGTCGTTCGGTGCGGTCATTTCGGGCCCCTATGCGACGCCTGAAGGTGGTTCTGCGCCTTCATCCAGTTCTCGATCCGAAGCTGCTCCTCGCGCCCCTCGCGGACCGCCTTCGTCCACTCGGCACGCCGGGCCTTGTCGCTGCGGTACGACGAGGGCATCGAGCCGTACGGCACCACCGGCACGTCACCGCGCGCCTGGCGGGCCTCCAGCATCTTGCGGCCGTTCGGGCCCAGCGGCTCGTGCATGATCTTCTCGCGCAGCTTGAGCACCGCGTCGATGAGCATCTCCGGCCGGGGCGGGCAGCCGGGGAGGTACATGTCGACCGGGACGACGTGGTCGACGCCCTGCACGATGGCGTAGTTGTTGAACATGCCGCCGCTGCTGGCGCAGACGCCCATCGAGATGACCCAGCGGGGCTCGGCCATCTGGTCGTAGATCTGGCGCAGGACCGGGGCCATCTTCTGGCTCACCCGGCCGGCCACGATCATCAGGTCCGCCTGGCGGGGCGAGGCGCGGAAGACCTCCATGCCCCAGCGGCCCATGTCGTAGTGCGGGCCGCCCGCCGCCATCATCTCGATGGCGCAGCAGGCCAGACCGAACGTGGCGCCCCAGACCGAGGTCTTCCGCGTCCAGTTGACCAGCTTCTCGACGCTGGTGAGCAGGACGCCGGAGGGGAGCTTCTCCTCGATGCCCATCTGCTACCTCCTCAGTCCCAGTCCAGGCCGCCGCGACGCCACACATAGGCGTACGCGACGAAGACCGCGACGATGAACAGGACCATCTCCACGAAGCCGAAGATCGGCAGGGCGTCGAAGGAGACCGCCCAGGGGTAGAGGAAGATGATCTCGATGTCGAAGACGATGAAGAGCATCGCCGTCAGGTAGAACTTGATCGGGAACCGGCCGCCGCCGACCGGCTGCGGGCTCGGCTCGATGCCACACTCGTACGCCTCGAGCTTGGCCTTGTTCAGACGCCGCGGGCCGGCGAGTCGGGCAGCGGCCACGGAGAACAGCGCGAACGCCGCAGCGAGGGCGAACAGCCCGATGATGGGTGCGTAAGGAGAGAGCGTCATCGTTGTCCCCTGCTCGTCCTTCCCTGACCTCGGTGGTTGGCCAAAATCACACTATTCACGTCCCTCACGACCTCGGTCGGCGGGGGTCGATCTCTGTCCGGCTCGTGGGCGTTCGGCCCCGGGCCGGTCGTCTCCTACACGGCCGGGGCCACCTTCGTCATCGCGTTGATGACCCGGTCCATCGCGTCCCCGCCGCGCGGGTCGGTCAGGTTGGCCAGCAGCTTGAGCACGAAGCGCATGAGCATCGGGTGCGGCATGCCGTGCTTGGTGGCCATCCGCATGATCTCGGGCCGGCCGATGAGCTTCACGAAGACGCCGCCGAGACGGTAGTAGCCGCCGAAGCGGGCCTTCAGCTCCTGCGGGTACGCCATCAGCGCCCGCTCCCGTTCCGCGCCGGCCGGGCGGGCGAGCGCCTGCACGACGACTTCCGCGGCCATCTCGCCGGACTCCATCGCGTACGCGATGCCCTCGCCGTTGAACGGGTTGACCATGCCGCCGGAGTCGCCGACGAGCAGGACGCCGCGGGTGTAGTGCGGTACCCGGTTGAAGCCCATCGGCAGCGCGGCGCCGAGGATCGGACCCTCCGCGTTGGACTCGTCGGTCATCCCCCAGTCCTCCGGGGTGTTCGCGAGCCAGTCGGTGAGCAGCTTGCGGTAGTTCGTCTTGCCGAACGCCGAGGAGGAGTTGAGCACGCCCAGGCCGACGTTCACCCGGCCGTCGCCGAGGCCGAAGATCCAGCCGTAGCCGGGCAGCAGCGCGTCGCTGCCCTTGGCCCGCAGCTCCAGCCAGGACTCCAGGTAGTCGTCGTCGTGCTTGGCGGGCGAGCGGTAGTAGCGGCGGACGGCCACGCCGATCGGGCGGTCCTCCCGCTTGGCCAGTCCGAGGGCGAGCGGGAAGCGGCCGGAGACGCCGTCGGCGGCGACCACGAGCGGCGCGTGGAACGTGGCGGGTTCCTTGTCCGGGCCGACCTCGGCCTGCACACCGATCACCCGGTCGTCGGCGCCGAGCACCGGACCGAGGACGTTGACGCTGGTCTGCAGCTTCGCCCCGGCGGCGACCGCACGCTGGGCGAGCAGGTCGTCGAAGTCGAGCCGGGTGCGCACCAGGCCGTAGTTGGGGAAGCTGGCCAGGTCGGGCCAGTCCAGCTCCAGGCGTATGCCGCCGCCGATCACCCGCAGGCCCTTGTTGTGCAGCCAGCCCGCCTCGGGCGAGGTGTCCACGCCCATCCGGATCAGCTGCCGCACGGCGCGGGGCGTGAGCCCGTCGCCGCAGACCTTCTCCCGGGGAAATTCCGTCTTCTCCAGCAGCAGCACGCGTACGCCGTGCCGCGCCAGGTGGTACGCCGTGGCCGATCCTCCGGGACCGGCGCCCACGACGATGACGTCGGCGTCGTTCTCCACCGCGGTCATCCGCGCCTCCTCCCGCATGCTCGTGAAATGCTTCACAAGCCGATCCGGTTGGAGTCTATGACCGGCGTTACACCAGTACGCGCTGAGGGGGGCCTAACTTCGCGGAAACGCGCCGGTAAGAGCGTCGAGACCGGTCAGGGGCGCGCCCGCGCGGCCGGTCCGAGCCCGGCGTCGAGCCGGATGGCCTCGGGCAGATGGTCGCGCAACGCGCCACCGGCGGCCCGGTCCAGCGCGGCCAGCACCTCGGCGACGACCTGCCGGACATCGGCGGGATCCGCGCCGGCCAGCTCGCGGAGCTGCGCGATCAGCTCGGCGGCGTCGTCGTCGGTGGCGACCTGGTCTGATCCCGTCATGGGGGCGAGCCTACGGGACAAAGTAGACCAGAATCGGATATTCACGAAATGACCAGCGCCCGCTGGCCGGACGGTCAGTTTCGGACGGCCCGGTGCAGCGCCACGACGCCGCCGGTCAGGTTGCGCCACGCCACCCGGCCCCAGCCGGCCGCGCCGATCCGCGCGGCCAGCGCCGCCTGGTCCGGCCAGGCCCGGATCGACTCGGCCAGGTAGACGTAGGCGTCCGGGTTGCTCGACACCGCGCGGGCCACCGCCGGCAACGACCGCATCAGGTACGACAGGTAGACGGTGCGGAACGCCGGATTCACCGGAGTGCTGAACTCGCAGACCACCAGCCGCCCGCCCGGCCGGGTCACCCGGGCCAGCTCGGCCAGCGCCGCGTCGGTGTCGTTGACGTTGCGCAGCGCGAAGGAGATGGTCACCGCGTCGAAGCTGGCGTCGGCGAACGGCAACCGCAGCGCGTCCCCGGCCAGCAGCGGCACCGACGGGCGGGTGCGCTTACCGGCGTGAAGCATGCCCAGCGACAGGTCCGCGCCGACCGCGTACGCCCCGGAGTGGGCCAGTTCCTCGGTCGACACACCGGTGCCGGCGCCCACGTCCAGCACCCGCTCGCCCGGCCGCAGTCCGAGCGCCGCCCGGGTGGCCCGCCGCCACGACCGGTCCTGACCGAACGACAGGACGGTGTTCGTCAGGTCGTAGCGGGCGGCGACGCCGTCGAACATCGCGGCGACCTCGTGCGGCTGCTTGTCCAGGCTGGCGCGCTGGCCCTGCGGGGTACGGCTCACCCCTCCACTCTGCCAGCCGCGCCGCCCCCGCCTCCCCTCGGGTACGCGACAGGGCGAGGTGGTCACCCACCCCGCCCTGGTCGCGTGTCGGTTCCCGGTCAGTCGCCGGCGCGCTCCTCGCCGGGAGCCACCAGGACCACCTTGCGGCGGCGGGACAGCATCATCAGCGCCGCGCCGGCCGCGAGCACTGCCGCGCCGATGCCGCCGATCAGGCCGACCTGCATACCGGTCACCGGCAGGCCGCCGTCGCCGGTGCCGCCACCCGCACCGCCACCGGCGGTCGGGGTCGGCACCGCCGTCGCGTCACCGGTCGGCGTCGGCTGGGCGGTCGGCGTCGAGGTCGGGCCGGCGGTCGGCGTCGGGCTCGGGGTCGACTGCGGGCTCTGGTCGACGAAGACGTCGAACTGGGCGGTGTTGTCGCCGTCGTCGGTCTCGGCGAACGCGCGCCGCTGCGCCGAGCTGGCGGCCCGCGGCTCCTCCTCCGGCGTGCCGGTGGCGGCGTCCAGGCCGGCGGCCCAGACGAAGCCCGGCCGGAGCAGCTTCTCGGTCACGTCCGCGCCGACCTTCACCCGGACGTCGGCGGTGTAGTACTGGCCGGGCTCGAGCACCGCGCCCAGGTCCTCGCAGTACGCGTTGGCGAAGCCGCCCAGGTCCTGCTCGACGCAGCCCTCGGGCAGCTTGGCGAAGGTGACGCCGGCCGGCAGCGTGATCCCGTAGCTGACGCCGGTGGCGCGCTTGCTGCCGTCGTTGAACACGGCCCAGTCCAGCGGCGCGGTCTCGCCCGGCCGGACCGGGCGCAGGCCCGCCTCACCGGCGTCGTCGCCGTCCACGGTCACGCCGGCGTACACGTCCTGGACCCAGGTGGTGAGGTCGTAGCCGGGCTCGGTGACGGTGATGTCGTGGTCGACCGTGTCGAGCACGCCGGTGCCGTTCGCCGCGCTGATCGAGACCGTGAGCGTGCCGGCCGCACCCTTGCCGCCGGTGGAGAACAGCGGGAGGCCGAAGTCCTCAGTGGTGCCGGCGGGCAGGTCGCCGAGCAGGCACGAGAAGGTGGTGCCGCGGATGTCGCAGCCGGCCGGGACCAGCACGCCGACCTTGGCGGTCTTGAGGCCCTTCGTCTCGACGGTGACCCGGACGCCCTTCGCGTCGACGGTCCCCAGGGTGTTGTTCACCTGGAACTTGAACGGCTTGGCCTTCGCCTCGGTGACGCCCTTGGCGAGCTGGTAGCTGAGCGGGACGAGCTGGAGGTCGGCCTTGTCGGCGGCCTGTGCCGGGCCGGCGGCGGCGCCGAGACCGGCGGTGGAGAGCAGGGCCACGACGCCGGCGCGGGCCAGCGTGGACCGGTAGCGGAAGGTCATTGTTCCCCCGGGGGTAGGGACACGTGATCACGTACCGAACGAACGGACGGTACCGGAGCGACGCGTCGTCACGCCACCGCCCGGCGGCGGGAATTCCCATCGATCCCGGCAGACGGCAGGGGCGGGATGGTCACCCATCCCGCCCCTGCCGCGGTGCGTTATGTGAACGGCCCTCATGGGCCGATGGAGGACGACGGTCCGACGGACGCCGCAAGCGTAATGGCGTCGTCGGCTCACCGGGCCGTGCTCGACCGGGTCGCCGCCGACCTGTTACCTGCCTGCTCGCGGCCCGGATCGGTGGTGTCGCGCGGGCAGGCTAGCCGCCGGTGATCAAGCAGGTGAAGACCCCTGGCGCAAGCTTCACCGGAAACGGGCGGAGCTCCGGCCGCACGACGAACGCCGACCGGCCGAACGGCGGAACCGGGTCAGTTGACCTCGACCAGCGGCAGCGACTTCCCGGCGCCGCCGCCGGGCAGGGCGATCGACGAGAAGTGCGAGACCACCCGGTCGTCGCTCGGGTCGTCGGCGGGCGTGTGGTGCACCGCGAGCCGGTTGTAGAGCGTGTCCCGCTGGGCCGGGATCCGGTCGGCCGACCGGATCATGCCGATCAGCTCGTGCAGGTTCGACCGGTGCCGGGCGCCGGCCGAGGAGATGACGTTCTCCTCCAACATGATCGAGCCGAGGTCGTCCACGCCCATGTGCAACGCGAGCTGCCCGACGTCCTTGCCGGTGGTCAGCCAGGACGCCTGGAGGTGCGGGACCGTCTCGAAGAACAGGCGGGCCACCGCGACCAGGCGCAGGTACTCCAGCGTGGTCGCCTGGGTCCGGCCCTTCAGGTGGTTGTTCTCCGGCTGGTACGTCCACGGGATGAAGGCCCGGAAACCGCGGGTGCGGTCCTGCACGTCGCGGATCATCCGCAGGTGCTCGATGCGCTCGGCGTTCGTCTCGCCGGTGCCCATCATCATGGTGGCGGTCGACTCCAGGCCCTGCCGGTGCGCCAGCTCCATGACCTCCAGCCAGCGGGCGCCGGACTCCTTCAGCGGCGCGATCGCCTTGCGCGGCCGGTCCGGCAGCATCTCGGCGCCCGCACCGGCGATCGAGTCCAGCCCGGCGGCCTTGATCCGGGCGATGGCCTCGTCCAGGCTCACGCCGGAGACCTTGGCCATGTGCAGGATCTCGCTCGGACCGATCGAGTGGATGGCGAGCTGCGGGTACGCCTTCTTGACCGAGGAGAACAGCTCCTCGTAGTACTCGACGCCGTAGTCCGGGTGGTGCCCGCCCTGGAGCATGACCTGGGTGGCGCCCAGCTCGACCGCCTCGCCGCAACGGCGCAGGATCTCCTCGGTCGGGTGGGTCCAGCCCTCCTTGTGCTTGGGGGCCCGGTAGAACGCGCAGAACTTGCACGCCGTCACGCAGACGTTCGTGTAGTTGATGTTGCGGTCGATCAGGTACGTGACGACGTTGTCCGGGTAGCGGCGCCGCCGTACCGCGTCGGCCGCCTCGCCCAGCGCGTGGAAGGGCGCGTCGGTGTAGAGCAGCAGCGCCTCCTCGGGCGTGATCCGCCCGCCGTCCGCGCCGCGTTGCAGGATGTCGTCGATCTCCCGGTTCGCCGTCACATCCCCGAGCGTACGTCGCGGGCCCGACGGCGGTAAACGCCACTCCTCACCCGGTGACGAGAGACCCACCTGGTCAGGGCATGCCCGGACTGGCCACCGGCAGCCCGATCGCCCTGGCCGCCTCCAGCAGCCGCTTGTCGTACGTGACGAACGCGACGAACTCGGCCGCTGCCTGCCGGGCCAGCACCTCGGCGGTCGCGAGATGGACGGCGTCCAGGCTGCGCAGAATCGGCTCCGGATACGCGCCCGCTGTCGCCCGGACCGTGGCGTCGATCTCGACCCGGTAGAGACGTCCCAGCACCGAGGGGACACCCACCAGCGCCTGTGGAGCGGCACGACGCAACGCCCGTGGCACCTCCACCTCGACGAGAGCCGACGACACCAGGGCGGTGCCGGCGCGCTCGTTCAGCCAGCCGAGCAGATCCGGCGTCTCCGCCTCCCGCCGCAGCATCTTGATGACCGCCGCCGAGTCGAGGTAGATCACCAGCGCTCCTCGTCGCGCGCCTCGACCAGCGCGGCTGCGGCGTCCACCGTGGGATCCCCGAGCACCGGCGGCATCGGGACCGGGCCGATTGCGGTCGGGGCCGTAGCCCGGCCCTCGGCCACCAACCGGCCGAGGAGCGCGTCGCCGGCCAGCACCGGGACGAGACGGGCGATCGGCTCACCCCGATCGGTCACCTCGACCGTCTCACCGGCGCGCACCCGCGCCAGCACCCGGCTGGTGTGCTGGTTCAGCTCCCGGACGGCGATCTGCTCCATGAGCCAAGTGTAGGACGCAACGTTCTACGTGTCACGGATGGTGGTCGACCCGAAACGCCACTCCGGAAAGCGGAGCGCTGGCGTCGCCCACCTACGCTCTCGGCGTGTCAGTCGTATCCACTCCCGTACGCGTGGCCGGTGCCCGCTCCGCCCTCTGGTCCCTCACGATGACCGCCGTCCTTGTCGGCTTCGGCCTCGCCGTGATCGCCGTGACCGCGGTGGTCGGCCACCTCACCGTGGGACTGCCGATCGCGGTGCCGATCTGCGTCGGCGTGGTCGGCTGCCTCGCCTTCGCGGTCGGCCTGCGCCTGCTGCACCGGGGCTGGTGGCTGACTTTCCTGTCGGTGGTACCGGCCCTGTTCGTGCTGGTGGGCGCCGTGCAGCTCGCCCCGGAGTCGGTGCTCCGGGAGCGCGGCGTCGCCCAGCAGGTCACCATCACCGACGTGCAGACGGTCGGCAAGCGGCACGAGTTCGCCCTCCAGGGCGACACCGGCCTGCTCGACGAGCCGCTGGTCTACCGGGGCAGCTCCCCCGGCTACCGGGTCGGCCAGCGGCTGACGGTGCTCGTCGACCCGCGGGGCGAGGTGGAACTGACCGACGCGCGGGACGTGGACCCGGACGGAAAGCGGGGCATGCTCGTGTTCGGCGCGGCGGGATGGGCCCTGTTCGCTCTCGTCGGCGGATGGCGCGGCCACGTCAGCCGGGCCCGTGGCCGCGCGGCGACGGCACCGCCGGTGGTCATCTGACCGGCGGCGCCCCTACGCGTCGTAGTCGACTGTCAGTTCGTCGGTGACCGGGCTGGACTGGCAGGTCAGCACGTAACCGGCGGCGACCTCGTCGGGCTCCAGCGCGTAGTTGCGCGCCATCGTCACCTCACCGGCTGTCACCTTGGCCCGGCAGGTCGAGCACACGCCGCCCTTGCAGGCGTACGGCAACTCGCCGCGCACCCGCAGAGCCGCGTCGAGCACCCGCTCGTCCCGGCCCATCGTGAAACTGGACGAGCGCCCGTCCAGCAGGATCGTCACCTCGGTGCCGGTCCCGGGCCGGTCGGCCTCGCGCCGGACCGGCTCCGGCGGGACGTCGACGTGGAACAGCTCGGTGTGCACCGCCGCGTCCGGCACGCCGCGACCCGCGAGCACCGCCTTGGCGTCCACCACCATGCCGTACGGGCCGCAGAGGAACCACTCCTCGATCTCGTCACCGGGTACGAGAGTGTCGAGCAGCCGGGTCAGCCGGTCGGCGTCGATCCGCCCGGACAGCAGCGCGGACTCACCCATCTCCCGGGACAGCACGTGCACCAGGTGCAGCCGGGTCGGGTAGCGGTCCTTCAGGTCGGCCAGCTCCTCGGCGAACATCACCGAGTTCGCCGTGCGGTTGCCGTACACGAGCGTGAACGTGCTGCGCGGCTCGGTGGCCAGCGCGGTCGCGGCCAGCCCGAGGACCGGGGTGATGCCGGAACCGGCGACCACCGCGCCGTACCGGCGGACCCGGTCCGGGGTGAACGCCGAGGTGAAGTGGCCCAGCGGCGGCAGCACCTCGACGGTGTCGCCGCCACGAAGCGCGCCGCAGGCGTACGCGGAGAACGCCCCACCCGGAACCTCACGCACCCCGATCCGCAACCGGCCGTGCCGGGCCAGCTCGTCGGGGGTGGAGCAAATCGAGTACGACCGCCGCACCTCCTCGCCGTCGCCGTCGGCCGGGCGGCGGACGGTGAGGTGCTGCCCGGCGGAGAACGCGAACGTCTCGCGCAGCTCCTCCGGTACCGCGAACGTGATCGACACCGAGTCGTCGGTGAGCCGGTCCACGGCCGTGACGGGCAGCGGGTGGAAGACCGGCCGGCGGCGCACCGGCCGGGTGATGGTGACAGTCACAGCGCCTTCAGGTGGTCGAAGGGTTCGGAACAGGAGCGGCAGCGCCACAGCGCCTTGCACGCGGTGGAGCCGAAGCGGCTGATCTGCGTGGTTTCCGGCGACCCGCAGCGCGGACAGCGTACGGCGAGGGTCAGCGGCACCACCGTGTCGTCGCCGCGCGGCGCGGGCGGGGCGATGCCGGCGGCGGCGAGCTTGGCCCGGCCCGCCTCGGAGATCCAGTCGGTGCTCCACGCCGGGTGGTAGACGGTACGGACCTCGGCGTCCGGATGCCCGGCCGCGGCCAGCGCCCGGCGGATGTCCTCCCGGATCACGTCCATGGCCGGGCAGCCGGTGTAGGTGGGGGTGATGGTGACGACGACCCGGCCGGTGTCCGGTTCCTCGTCGACCGCGCGCAGGATGCCCAGATCGTCGATGGTGACGACCCGGATCTCCGGGTCCACCACCGCCGCCGCGGCCGCCCTGGCATTCACCAGGTGGCTCCGGGGTGGGCGCGGTGCAGCACCTGCATCTCGGCGAGCAGGTACGAGAGGTGCTCGGTGTGCAGGCCGTCCCGCCCGCCGCCGGGTGCCCAGCCGGTCTCCGGCCGGGTCAGCGTGGCCTCGTCCAGCACGGCGGACACGGTGGCGTCGAAGCCGGCCCGAAGGGTGGACGGGTCGACCGGCGCCGCCGGGTCCGGTGCGAACAGTTCGTGGACGTACGGCCACACCTGGTCGACCGCGTCCTGCATGCGCCGGTGCGACTCCTCGGTGCCGTCGCCGAGCCGCTTCACCCACAGCGCGGCGTGGTCCAGGTGGTACGCCGACTCCTTGCGCGCCTTCGCCCCGACCGCGGCCAGCCGTTCGTCGGCGCAGCCGGCCAGCGCCGTGTAGAGCGGCGACTGGTACGCGGCCAGGAAGAACAGCTTCGCCATGGTCACGCCGAAGTCGCCGTTGGGCAGCTCGACCAGGAGGCAGTTGCGGAACTCGCGGTCGTCGCGCAGGTAGGCCAGGTCGTCCTCGTCGCGGCCCGCGCCCTCCAGTTCGCCCGCGTACGTGAGCAGCAGCCGCGCCGCGCCGAGCTGATCGAGGGCGATGTTGGCGAGCGCGATGTCCTCCTCCATCTCCGGCGCGCGGGACGTCCACTCACCGAGGCGCTGCGCCGCGATGAGCGCGTCGTCGCCGATGGCCAGCGTGAAGTCGAACAACGGCACAGAGCCGCCTTCCGTTCGCGACTGCGGGGCTCGCAGGACGGGCTCACTCCTCGCGCTCACAGGTGGGCCGCCCCTTCGGGGACCTCGTAGAACGTGGGGTGGCGGTAGACCTTGTCGGCGGCCGGGTCGAAGAACGCGTCCTTCTCGTCCGGGCTGGACGCGGTGATCGCGCTCGCCGGCACCACCCAGATGGAGACGCCCTCCTGGCGGCGGGTGTAGAGATCCCGGGCGTTGCGCAGGGCCAGCTCGGCGTCGGGGGCGTGCAGGCTGCCGACGTGGGTGTGCGAGAGGCCGCGGCGGGCCCGCACGAAGACCTCCCACAGGGGAGTGGACGCGCTGTTCATGCCGAGCCGACCAGGCATGCCCTCACGGCCCTCGCTTCGCTCGGTGCGTTCGCTCATGCCGTGCTGGCCGGGCATGCCCTCACGGCCCTCGCTTCGCTCGGTGCGTTCGCTCATGCCGCTACCGCCTTTCGCTCCGCCCGCTTCGCGGCGTACGCCGCGGCGGCCTCCCGTACCCACGCGCCGTCGGCGTGCGCCTTGCGCCGGTGCGCCATGCGCTCCCGGTTGCACGGCCCGTCGCCCTTGATCACCCGCATCAGCTCGGCGTAGTCGGGCTGGGTGTAGTCGTACGCCTGCCGCTCCTCGTTCCAGCGCAGGTCCGGGTCGGGAAGGGTGAGGCCGAGCACCTCGGCCTGACCGACGCACATGTCGACGAAGCGCTGGCGCAGCTCGTCGTTGGAGAAGCGCTTGATCTTCCAGGCCATGGACTGGGCGCTGTGCGTCGAGTCGCCGTCCGGCGGGCCGAACATGGCCAGTGACGGGTACCACCAGCGGTCCACCGCGTCCTGCGCCATCGCCTTCTGCGCCGGGGTGCCGTGCGCCAGCGTGTGCAGGATCTCGTAGCCCTGCCGCTGGTGGAACGACTCCTCCTTGCAGACCCGGATCATCGCCCGGGCGTACGGCCCGTACGAGCAGCGGCACAGCGGCACCTGGTTGACGATCGCCGCGCCGTCCACGAGCCAGCCGATCGCGCCCACGTCGGCCCAGGTCAGCGTCGGGTAGTTGAAGATCGAGCTGTACTTCTGCCGCCCGTCGAGCAGCAGGTCCACCAGCTCGTCGCGACTGATCCCGAGCGTCTCGGCGGCCGCGTAGAGGTAGAGGCCGTGACCGGCCTCGTCCTGCACCTTGGCGAGCAGGATCGCCTTGCGCTTGAGCGAGGGCGCCCGGCTGATCCAGTTGCCCTCCGGCTGCATGCCGATGATCTCGGAGTGGGCGTGCTGGGCGATCTGCCGGATCAGCGTCCTGCGGTACGCCTCGGGCATCCAGTCACGGGGCTCGATCTTCTGGTCCGCGTTGATGACGTCGGCGAAGTACGCCTCGACGTCCTCGTCCGGGGCGGCACCACCCCGCCGGGCCCGCGCCGCCGCCTCGCGCAGCGCCGCCTCCGCCGCCTCCACCTCGCCGAGCAGGCCGCCGCCCGGAGCGTCCTCCGGCGGGGCGAAGTCATTGCCATACATGCAGCCAGTGTTACAGCTCGCCACGATTGACACCAGAGGGTGTAACAGGTTTCGAGGACCACCTGGCGTTACCCGACATGCGCGCGCCGCCATCGGCCCAGGTGGCTGTGATGTCGATCACTTCGAATAGAAGAAATCCCCCAAGGGCGGCAAAGCGGCTCAATATCCCGCCCACCCGACAAAGTCACGGGTGTCGAGACCTGGCGTCAGCGCTGTCCGGAAGTAGACTTCCGACCGGCAAACCGTTCGGCTTCATGATCGTCACCGTTCAGGCCACCGTCCCCCGGCCTGGTGGCGACCGGGCCGAACCCATGCGGAAGCGCCGGTCCCCCCGGCCAGACATCTGGAGCTCACCACTCATGCGACCTCGCGTGACCATGGTGCTCGCCATCGTGGCGGTCCTCATCGGCGGCGTCATGCTGGTGCCGGCCGCGTACGCGAAGCTCTCCGGCGGAGACGGCGCGGGCGGCATCGGCGGGGGGGGGCAGGGCCCGGCGCCGGCACCGACCCCGCCCGCGCCCCCGACGCTCGCCGACGCCCCGGTGTCGGTGAACTTCAAGGGCGAGTTCTTCTCCTGGGCCCTGATGGACCGCGAGACCGGCACGGTCACCGGCGCGAAGAACATGAACCAGACCAGCTCCACCGAGTCGATGCTCAAGGCCTGGATCGTCGCGGACTACCTTCGTCAGCTCGGCGACAAGCAGCCGGCCGCCGACCTCGAGAAGGCGGCGATCCTGGCGATCCGGAACAGCGACGACGACGGCGCCAACCGGGTCTACCGGGCGGCCGGCGGCTCCTACCAGCCCCAGCCGGGCGGCAAGCCGGACCCGGTCATCGCGCGCGCGATCCGGATCTGCGGCCTGACCGACACCAAGCCCGGCGACGTGCCCGACTACAAGGGCTGGTGGAGCTTCACCGAGATGTCCCCCCGGGACGCGGCCCGCCTCGGCGACTGCATCGCCGACGGCCGCGCCGCCGGGCCCAAGTGGACCAAGTGGCTGCTCAGCGAGATGACCAAGGTGGCCGGCAGCGTCAACAAGCAGGGGGAACGCTCCGGCGGCGGCCGGTGGGGCATCATCGACGGCCTGCCCGCGACGATCAAGGCGCAGGGTCCGGTGCACATGAAGAACGGCTGGACCCAGCTCGCCTACGACGGCAACTGGCACGTCAGCTGCCTGGCGTTCACCGACAAGTGGAGTCTCTCCGTGATGATGCGGTACCCGGCCCGCTCCGGCCTGCCGTACGGTGCGAAGATGTGCGCCGCCGTCGCCACCCAGCTCGTGACGCCGCAGCCCGGCGCCGCACTCAAGGTGCCGCAGCAGCCGGTCGGGAAGCTCTGATGGCCGGTGCCCGGCGTCGGCCCGGCAGCTATCGGCGCCCGCTCGCGTTCAGCGCCCTGGCTGCGGTCCTCGTCGGCCTGCTCGGCCTCTCCCTGCGCGTGATCCCCGGCTCGCCGCTGGAGGCCACCGCGAACTCGCATCCCGAACCGACGAGCGAGCGGTCGGCGCAGCAGACTGTCGACCGCAACGCGAAACCGCGGGTCGCCCCCTCACGGTCGCTCGAACCACTGCCGTTCGAGGCGAAGAACCTGGACAGCCTCAAGATCAAGGGCTGGTACGCCTGGTCCGTGCTGGACAAGCGCACCGGGAAGATCATCGGTTCGTCGAACATGGGCGAGACGAGCACCACCGCGTCCCTGATCAAGTCCTGGGTGGTGGCCGATTACCTGCGCCTGAGCGCCGAGGACGGCAAGACGCCGAGCAACGCCAGGCTGGCCGACGCCACGAAGATCATCCGGGACAGCGACAACACCCGGGCGCAGGAGTTCTACGAGAGCGTCGGCGGCTCGGACTCGATCGAACGACTGATCTCGATCTGCAAGCTGACCGACAGCGAGGTCGCCTCCGACGGTGGCTGGAGCCGCACGGAACTGTCCCCCCGGGACACCGCCCGCCTCGGTCTCTGCATCGACGACGGCCGCGCGGCCGGGCCGAAGTGGACCAAGTGGCTGCTCGACGAGATGCGTCAGGTACGCGCTCCCGGCGACTTCGGCATCCGCAAGGCGTTCCCGGCCGCGCAGCAGAAGAAGATCGCCATCAAGAACGGGTGGATCGACCGGGACAAGGAAGAGGAGTACCACGTCAACTGCCTGGCCATCGGCGACACCTGGACGATGGGCGTGATGCTGCGCACCCCGTTCGGCGTCGAGGGCGGCTGGGAGTACGGCATGGACGCCTGCGAACGGATCACCAAGGCGCTGCTGCGCCCCGCGACCTGAGCCACACGCGCCCCGGCGCGCTGATTCCCCGCGACGCCCCGAGCCGCGCGGCTCGGTCAGCCCTGGAAGAACTCCGGGCCGTCGGCCGGCAACGCCGGCACCTCCCCGTACGCGGCCGCCCGGCGGGCGAACTCGCGCAGCCCGGCCACCTGCCGCTCGCCCAGCGAGAAGTCGAGTGCCCGGAAGTACGTGGCGAGCGTCGCCGCGTCGAACGTCTCCCAGCGGGCCGCCGCCTCCGCCACCTGGTCCAGCTCGGCCAGGCACAGGTCACGCGAGCGCAGGAACGCCTCGTGCACCTCCTTGACCAGGCCCGGGTGGGCGGCGGCGAACTCGCGGCGTACCGCCCAGACGGCGAACACCATCGGCAGACCGGTCCAGTCGTGCCACGCCTGCCCCAGGTCGGTCACTTCGAGTCCCTTGGCCGGCGCCTCGTAGAGCGCGCGCAGCGCCACGTCGCCGATGAGCACGCCGGCGTCGGCCTCCAGCAGCATCTGGGTCAGGTCCGGCGGGCAGCGGAAGTACTCCGGGCGCACCCCGTGCCGCTCGGCGAGCAGCAGCTGGGCCAGCAGCACCCCGGTACGCGACGTGGAACCGAGCGCCACCCGGCCGCCGTCCAGCTCGCCCAGCGGGCGGGTGGACACCACGTTCACCGAGAGGACCGGCCCGTCGCTGCCGACCGCCAGGTCGGGCAGGAGCAGCAGGTCGTCGGCGTGCTTGAGGAACTCCACGAGCGTGATCGGGCCGATGTCCAGGTCACCGGCGACCAGGTCGGCGCTCAGCCGGTCCGGCGAGTCCTTGTGCAGGTCGACGTCGATCAGCGCGCCGGACCGCATCAGCCCCCAGTAGATGGGCAGGCAGTTGAGGAACTGGATGTGCCCCACCCGGGGGCGGGCGATGCGATCGGCCATGACCCGACCGTATCGCCGTGGCGTCGAACCCGCCGCCGGGGGATCCGATCGAGTGGTGAACTCCGCACCTCCGGCCGCACCTAACCGCCTGCCACGGCGACGGCGGCGGGCGTGGCCGCGCGGGCGACGGCGGCCCGCTCGGCGCGTACCGCCCGGCGCACCGGCCAGGCCAGCGCCACCACCACGAGCAGTCCGGCCACGCCGCATCCGGCGACGAGTGCGCGCGGGCCGGCCACCTCCAGCAGCAGCCCACCGACCAGGTAACCGCCCATCGCGGCGCCCTGCGCGGCGGCCCCGAAGACGGCGAACGCCCGGCCCCGGGCCGCCTCCGGCACCCGTCGTGCCAGCAGCAACTGGTCGAACACGTTGTTGCCTCCGTTGGCCACGCCGCCCAGCAGCCAGATCGGCACGAGCAGCCAGGCCGAGGGCACCGCCGCCGAGACCAGCACCGCCAGGCAGCAACCCCCGAGCAGCACCAGCCCGGCGCCGAGCAGCGCGCCGTCGTCGGCGAGCCGGCGGGCGACCCGGGCGAACAGCCACGCGCCGAGCACGATTCCGAGCGTCCAGGAGCCGGTGACCAGGCCGTACACGGTGGTGCTGCTGCCGAGCGTCTCCCGGATGAAGAAGACCTCGATCACGTTCACCGCGCCGACCGCGCCGACCACCGCGGCCACGCTGCCGACCATCATCGTCAGCAGCGGGTCGCGGCGCAGCCGCCACGGTGGCGCGACCGCCGCGGCGACGCCGGCCGGCGTCCGGCGCCCTCCCCTGCGGGTACGGATGAGCAGCCCGGCCGCCACCAGCGCGAGGTAACTGAACGCGTCGACGAGCAGCGGCACCCGGGTGCCGAACTGGCCGACGAGCAGCCCGGCGAGTGCCGGACCGGCGAGCGCGCCGAGCGTCCCGGCGGTCTGGTTGAGCGCGCCCGCGCGGGGCAGGTCCTCGGGCCGGACCATCACCGGCACCAGCGCGGCGATGGCCGGCTGGGTGACCGCGAGCCCGGTCGCGAGCAGTGCCACGAGCGCGATCACCAGGACCGGATCCCGGGCGTACGCGAGGGCCAGGCAGACCGCACCCTGGGCGAGACCGGCCGCGACGAGCAGCACCCGGCTGTCCACCCGGTCGGCGAGCCGGCCGGTCAGCGGCGCGAACACCACGAGCGGCAGCGTCGCGGCGAGCAGCAGCCCGGAGACGGCGAGTCCGCCGGCGCCGGCGGACTGGAGCGCGAGCGTGAGCGTGGCGGCGGCGAGGAAGTCCCCGCAGCTGGAGATGCCGCGAGCGGTGGCCGCGAGCCAGACGTCCGGCCAGCGCGACTCGCCAGTTGTGAAGGACATACTTCGAAAGTAATCCTTCACAACTGGCGTACGCAACCCCGTCAGTCGAGAGGCATCGCCCGGTACTGCGTCGCCACCGGCCGCGCCCCGGCGGGCGGATCGGTCCGGGTCCGCCGCCGGTACGGCTCCATCAACGCCTGGATCGCCTGGTTCAGCTCGGTCAGCTCCTCGGCGGTCATGAGCAGCACGCTGTCGCTGAACCACGTCGCCGCGTACCACTCCGGCGACTCGTCCGACGCGCGGCGCAACCACTCCCGGACCCGCTGGGCGTCGCGGACCATGTGTGCCTCGACCAGGGCCGCCTCGGCGGCACGCGCCTCCGGGTCGGCGTCCGGCCCCACCTCGACGTGGTACGACGGGTTCACCGCCTGCCACAACCGCTCCCGGGCGTCACCCCGGCCCGGCGCCTGCCGGACCAGCCCGAACCTCGCCAGCTCGCGCAGGTGGTAGCTGGTCGCGCTCGGCGACAGCCCGGCGATCTCGGCGCACTCGGTGGCCGTCGCACCGCCCTCCAGCGTGCCGAGATGTTCCATGATCGCCATGCGGGCCGGGTGAGCGAGCGCCCGCATCACCTGCGGATCACTGATCGTCACCCGGCTCCGGCCGGGAAGCGCCTCGGTCATACCTCAATGATCCCGCGTCCGCGGACGCCGGGATCCAGCGGTGGAACCCATCGGATCAGGCGACCTTGAGCTGCTCGTCACCGAAGTCGGCGATCAGTTTGAGGGTGCCACCGAGCGCGCCGATGTAGCGCGCGAGCACCTCCTGGGTCGCGACGTTGCCCGCCTCGATCTGTGAGACCCGGGCGACCGAGACACCCATCCTCGACGCCACCTGCTCCTGGGTCATCTCCCGCCGCTTGCGCAGCTCGGCGAGCCGCCACCCGCGAGCATGATCGAGCATCTCCCCGACCTCGGCCTCGAACGCGCGCGGTCCGCCGGCCGTGTCGATCGCGCGGTCCAGGTGCGTGGTGTCCCGCCAGCGCTTGACGCCGCTCATCGGCTCTCCTCCTGCCGTTCCTTCAGGTACGTGTCGTACAGCTGCTCCGCCTCCGGTATGGCCTCCCGGTACCAGCGCGCCCACTGCCCCGACTTGTCACCGGCGACCAGCAGCACCGCCGAACGCCAAGGATCGAAGACGAACAGAATCCTGATCTCGGTGCGCCCCGCTGACGGGGGCCGCAGCTCCTTGAGATTGCTGAGACGCGAGGCGGTGATGCTGTCGACGAGGGGCCGCCCCTCGGCGGGCCCGTTGCGTTCCAGCACCAGGATGGCCTGGTTGACGAGGCGATGGGAGTCGCGGTCGAGGACGTAGAGCTGGTCGAGGAACTCCTCCACCTGCCCGGTCATCAGGATCTCCCACTCCATCCCCCACCTCCGGACTTAATAATATTCTTAAGGCGGAGGTGGGTCGAGCGAATCGCCTGCCACCACGAAATTCGTTGGCGCGACCTGCCGGTGCTCCCGTAGCGTGGAGGGCCGCCCGACGGCCGCGGTGAGCATGCACCGCAGCGGACGTCCCCGCGCCGGGAGCAGGCCAATCGCCCCGGACACGCGAGCGAGCCTCAGTTGAGCCATCGGAGTTCATCGTGTCCGTAACCGACCTTGACGCCACACCCGGCCTCGACGGCGAACTGGCCGCCGAGCGTGCCCACCTCGACGCCTCCCGCGCCGCGCTGACCCGGATGCGGGAACGCGCCCAGGCGCTCTTCGCCACCGGCGACAAGGTGGCCGGTGACTCGTACACCGCCGAGCAGCTCGGCCGGCACATGGCCCGGCGGGTCAAGGAGCTGGCCGACGACCCGGCCACCCCGCTGTTCTTCGGCCGCCTGGACTTCGGCGGCGACGACCCGGACCACGCCGGGCGGGAGTACCACGTCGGGCGGCGGCACATCACCGACGAGCTGGGCGAGCCGCTGGTGCTGGACTGGCGTGCCCCGGTCTCCCGGTCGTTCTACCGGGCGAGCGCGCGCGACCCGCAGGGTGTCGCCGTACGCCGCCGGTTCGGGTTCAGCGCCGGGACGCTGACCAGCTTCGAGGACGAGCACCTGGACCGGGGTGAGGAACTCGGCACCGCCAGCCGCATCCTCACCGCCGAGATCGAGCGCCCCCGCGTCGGCCCGATGCGTGACATCGTGGCCACCATCCAGCCGGAGCAGGACGAGCTGGTCCGGGCCGACCTGGCCGACTCGATCTGCGTACAGGGCGCGCCGGGCACCGGAAAGACGGCGGTCGGGCTGCACCGCGCCGCGTACCTGCTCTATCTGCACCGCGAACGGCTGCGCCGCTCGGGCGTGCTGATCGTCGGGCCGAACCGGGCGTTCCTGTCGTACATCGCGGCGGTGCTGCCGGCGCTCGGTGAGGTCGAGGTCGAGCAGGCCACCGTGGAGGACCTGGTCGCGCGGGTGCCGGTCCGCGCGGTCGACGACCCGGCCGCCGCCGCGCTCAAGCACGACGTCCGGATGGCCGAGGTGCTGCGCCGGGCCGTCGACGCCCACATCGGTACGCCCACCGAGCCGATCATGGTGTCGGACGGCTCGTACCGGTGGCGGATCGGGCTCGACCCGCTGCACCGGCTGGTCACCGAGACCCGCCGGGAAGGGCTGCCCTACGCCACCGGGCGGGAACGGGTCCGGGCGCGGGTGGTGGGGCTGCTGCAACGCCAGGCCGAGGCGCGCCGGGCGGAGTCACCGAGCGACGCCTGGCTGCGCCGGATGAGCCGGATCAAGCCGGTCACCGACCTCCTCGACGCGGTCTGGCCGGCGCTCACCGCGGACGGGCTGCTGCACCGGCTGCGCACCGACGCCGACGCGCTCGCCGCCGCCGCGGACGGCCTGCTCACGCCCGAGGAGCAGGAGCTGTTCCGGTCCGGCAAGGTCGCGCGCACCGCGAAGGCGACCCGGTGGAGCGCCGCCGACGCGGTGCTCATCGACGAGGTGGCCGGACTGCTGGAACGGCCCGCCGGCTTCGGGCACGTGGTAGTCGACGAGGCGCAGGACCTGTCCCCGATGCAGTGCCGGGCCATCGCCCGGCGCAGCGAGCACGGCTCGATCACGCTGCTCGGCGACCTGGCCCAGGGCACCGCGCCCTGGGCGGCGACCGACTGGCGGGAATCCCTGGCCCACCTGGGCAAGCCGGACGCCGCTGTGGTGCCGCTGAGCGTGGGCTTCCGGGTTCCGGCCGCCGTGGTGGCGTTCGCGAACCGGCTGCTGCCGGCGCTCGCCGTCGACGTACCCCCGGCCCGGTCGCTGCGCAACGACGGCGCGCTGGACGTGCGTACCGCCGACGACCTGACGGCCGCGACGGTGGCCGAGGTGCGGGCGGCGCTCGCGCACGACGGCTCGGTCGGTGTGATCGCCGCCGACGACGCGGTCGACCGGCTCCGCGCGGCGCTCGCCGACGCGGGCGTCGAGACCGCGACCGCCGACGATGTCGAGGCCGCTGCGCGCGTCACAGTGGTCCCGGCGACGCTGGTCAAGGGCCTGGAGTACGACCACGTGGTGGTCGTCGAGCCGGCCGCGATCGTGGCCGCCGAGCCGCGCGGGCTGCACCGCCTCTACGTGGTGCTGACCCGGGCGGTCTCCCGCCTGGCCGTGCTGCACAGCGAGCCGCTGCCCGCGCCACTGACGGCCTGACGCGGGCGGGCGGCTGCGGCCCGGCCGCGGCCCGGGCGGGCGGATCCGTCAGGCGGACAACGCGGCGGCGACCTCGCGCAGCGGCCGGCCGGACTCGGCGATCGGCACGGTGAACGACAGCCAGGAACCGTCGGTGAAGTCGATCCGCAGCCGCTTCGGGTTGAGCCGGTGCCAGCCCACCCGCGCGGAGGCGATCTCCGCCCGGGTGGCCGACCACGCCACCGAGGTCTCGGCCAGCGCGCGTTCCTCGGCCTCGCGCCCGGCCAGCAGCTTGACCCCACCGGTACGGCAGACCAGCAACCGCCGGTCGGTGACCGCGAGCAGCGTCTCCCGGACCTGGAGGTCGGGCCGGGGCGGGCGGAGCGCGCGGTGCAGGCGGGAGGCGGCCGAGCCGGGGGCGCCGCGCCCGGCGATCCCCCAGCCGATCAGGTCGACCAGGCGGTCGCCGCGGTCCCATGTGGCCAGCGGCAGCAGGACGTTGAGCAGCACCGAGCCGACCGTCCGCCGGCTCTGGTCGGCGGTGGACTCCGGTTCGGGCGGCGGCGCCGGGGCGAGCCCCTGGCCGACGTCGGTCCTGGCGTGGGCCAGGACGCGCTCGCCCGGCTCGGCGAGCAGGCCGAGCCGGTCGCGGTATCTGGTCTCGTCCATCGGCTCAGTATCGGTCTCGGCCGTAGCCGTCGTCGGCGCGGCGCTCCGCGGCGGGGGCGTTGCCCATCACCTCGCCGACGATCTCGCGTACGCGGGCGGCGGCGGCCTCCTGCGCCCGGTTCGCGGCCGAGGTGATCTCCTCCGCGAGCGTGTACGAGTCGAAGCGCATGGCACGCGCGTTGATGTCGGTGGAGAGGATCTTGCCGTCGGCGGCTGCGACGACAGTGACCAGGCCGGAGTCGCTCACCCCCTCGGCGCTGCTCTGCTCCAGCTCGGCCATCCGCGCGCCGAGTTCGCGCTGCCACCCGTCCAGGTTGCGGGCCAGCGCCTCGATCCGGTCCAGGGCCGGGAACGTCATTGCTGCCTCTCAGTTCACGATCGAGTCGAACACGTTCTGCACACCCTTGGTGTACGGGCCGAGGTCCTCGCGGTAGGTGCCGTCCACGAGGTAGTTGCGGTCCTTGCGCCCGTCGGAGATGTCGTGCAGGCCCATCCCGGTGTCGAGCAGCGCGCCGCCGATGCCGGGGATGTTCACCGGTGAGGTCTGGTTGATGGCGAACTTGCCCGGGAACAGGATGGCGGCGCGCTTGGCCTTGAACACCATCGCCTCCCTGGTGTAGCCGGCCTTACTGAACGCGCCGTACGCCTTCTTGGCCTTGCGGAGCTCCAGCACCACCTGGCGGTAGCGCATGAGCAGCTCGGCGACCTTCTGGAGCTTGGTGGCGAGCTTCGTGAGGATCTCCGCGAACCGCGCCACGATCTTGACCATGCGGCCGACGGTGGTGGCGAGCCGGGCCAGCACCCGTACCACTGTGGCGGCAAGGCTCACCCCGGCGCTCAGCACCGCCGCCACCGCGGCGATGATGACCTCGGTCAGGAACCAGAGCAGGAACTCCAGGATCAGCTCGACCAGCAGGTTGAACGCGTCCACCGCCGCGTTCGCGGAGTCGACCAGCACCTGCTTGGTGCCGTCCAGTCCCGCTGCGAGATCGTCCATCGCCTCCTCGATGGACTGCATCGAGGCGTGGAACTTCTCCGCCGCGTCGCCGTCCCAGGCGCCGCGCAGCCGGGCCCGGTCGGCGATCTGGTCACCGGCGATCTGCCGGACCGCCTCCCCCGTGGTCATCGCGAGCTGGGCCGCCCGCATCAGGTCGTCCGGCTCACCGGCGACCAGCTCCAGGAGCTGCTCGAACGGCCACAGCACCGCGTTCGACAGCGGCTTGAACGGATCGGGCGTGCCCGACACGATCTGCTCGAAGTAGGTCTTGTTGCGCTGGAGCGCCTCGGTGCTCATCCCCGCTCCCCCTCAGCCGCCGGCGGTGAACATGGTGTCGTTCGCCGCGTCCGTGTCGTCGTAGGCGGCGGCGGTCTCGGCGAGCCCCGTGGCGACGGTCAGCATGGTCTCGGCGCCGTCCGCCAGCCCTTGCAGGCACGCCTCGAACTGCTCCGCGTACGCCGCGGCGAGGCTGAACGACGCGGGCATCACGCCGAAGGAGTGCCGGGCCACGTGGCCGTCGCG
This sequence comes from Micromonospora sp. CPCC 205554, assembly GCF_036902745.1. NCBI lineage: Bacteria > Bacillati > Actinomycetota > Actinomycetes > Micromonosporales > Micromonosporaceae > Micromonospora > Micromonospora sp. CPCC 205554. The sequence continues at coordinate 25,354 of NZ_JBAKHP010000020.1, forward strand.
GAACACCCGCTCCAGCTCACGGAACCGGCCGGCCCGGTCCCGGGAGGCGGCGGCGAACGCCCTCAGCGCCTCCGGCTGGACGTCGAGATTCCTGCTCGGACTGGTCACGGACCCTCCCCAGTGTCCGGTCGGAAATTCCACCGTCGTCGACGGCGCCACCAGACTAGGGGATGCGAGCACCCGGTCAGGGGACAGCAGGGCGGGCGCAGGAACGGTAGACAGGGAGACACAGCCCTTCCGCCCGAGGAGACCGCCGATGATCCTGGCCCGCGCCGAACAGGTCAGCCGCCGCTACGGCGAGGTGCTGGCGCTGGACCGGGTCGACCTGACCGTCCGGGCCGGGGAGCTGGTCGGCCTGCTCGGACCGAACGGCGCCGGCAAGAGCACCCTGATCAACCTGCTGGTCGGGCTGCGCCGACCCACCACCGGCCGGGTCGAGCTGTGCGGCGGCGACCCGCGCGACCCGGCGAGCCGACGGCAGCTCGGGGTCACCCCGCAGGAGACCGGCCTGCCCGGCACGCTGCGGGTCGGCGAGGTGGTCGACTTCGTCTCCGCGCACTTCCCCGACCCGGTGCCGCGCGGCGAGCTGCTCGACCGGTTCGGCCTCGCCGACCAGGTACGCCGGCAGACCGGTGGTCTCTCCGGCGGGCAGCGTCGGCGGCTCGCCGTGGCGCTGGCGTTCGTCGGCCGTCCCCGGCTGGTGGTGCTCGACGAGCCGACCACCGGCCTCGACGTGGAGGCGCGGCACGCGCTCTGGGACGCGATCCGGGGCTTCCACGCCGACGGCGGCACCGTGCTGCTGAGCAGCCACTACCTGGAGGAGGTGGAGGCGCTCGCGCAACGGGTGGTGGTGATCGGTCACGGGCGGGTGCTCGCCGACGACTCGGTGGCGGCGATCCGCGGAATCATCGGCGTACGCCGGGTCAGTCTGGTCGCCGACGACCTGCCGGCGCTGCCGGGAGTGGTCGCCACCGAACGCGCCGACGGGCGGGTACACCTGCTCACCACCGACGCCGACCAGCTCGTCCGCGACCTGGTCACCTCCGGGGTGGCGTTCCGCGACCTGGAGGTCCGGCCCACCTCGCTGGAGGAGGCGTTCCTCGCCATCACGGCCGACGACCGGCCCGCGCCCACCCCTGTCTAGGAGACCGCCGTGCCACTCGCCCTCGTCCACGCCCGCTACCACCTCCTGGAGATCATCCGGGTGCCGGTGGCGGTGGTGGGCAGCGCGTTCTTCCCCGCCGCCTCGATGCTCTTCTTCGTGGTGCCGTTCGCCGGCGACGACCCGGCCGGCGCCACCTATGCCACCGCCGCCATGGTGACGTTCGCGGTGATGACCGCCAACATCTTCCAGTACGGCGTGGGCGTCTCCGAGGACCGCGACCAGCCCTGGAACCCGTACACCCGGACCCTGCCGACCGGACCGGCCCCGCGGCTGGCCGGGCGGATCCTGGCCGGGGTGGTGCTGACCTACGTCTCGATGATCCCGGTGGTGGTGATCGCGGCGGTCGCCACCGAGGCCCGGGTCAGCGCGGTGCAGTTCCTGCTCGGGCTCGGCGCGGTCGCCGTGGTCTCGGTGCCGTTCACGCTGCTCGGCCTGGCGATCGGCTACTCGCTGCCGAGCAAGGCCGCGATCGTGGTGGCACAGGTGATCTTCTTCCCGCTCGCGTTCGGCGGTGGCCTGCTCTCCGGGCCGGACGACGCGCCCGGCTTCATCAAGGCGATCGCCCCCTACCTGCCGACCCGGGGCGCCGTGGAACTGATCTGGGCGGCGGTCACCGACTTCCAGCCGGACACCCGGGCGCTGGTGATGCTCCTGGTCTGGGTGCTGGGGCTCGCCGCGCTCGCCGGCTGGGCGTACCGGCGGGACGAGGGCCGTCGCTTCAGCTGACCTTTTGTCCGGTTCCGGCCCGGCGGCCGACCCGGCGGTGCCACGATGCCGACAGGGCGGGCGAGCGGAGCCGCCCCCGGCGAGAGGGGTCACCGTGAACGGCGTCGAGCCCGGCACGCCCTGCTGGACCGACCTGGCCACGCCCGGTCTGGACGACGCACGACGGTTCTACCCCGAGCTGTTCGGCTGGACCGGGCAGATCTCCCCCGAGCCGGACGCCGGCGGCTACACCGTCTTCCGCAAGGACGGGAAGGCGGTCGCCGGGGCCGGGCCACCCGGCACGCCGGACCAGGTGCCGGTCTGGTCCACGTACGTGGCGACCGATGACGCCGACCTGGTCGCCACCCGGGTGGAGGCGGCCGGCGGGCAGGTGGTCGTCTCCCCGTTCGACGTCGCCCAGCAGGGCCGGATGGCGGTACTCGCCGACCCGGCCGGCGCGGTGTTCAGCGTGTGGCAGCCGATGGCGATGCGCGGGGCCGAGCTGTACAACGCGCCCGGCGCCATGTGCTGGAACGAGCTGGTCACCCCCGACCCGGAGAGCGCGAAGGAGTTCTACGCGCTGGTCTTCGGCTGGCATCCGGAGGAACGCCCGGCCGGACCGGTCGCGTACACCGGGTGGCGGTGCGGCGCCCGGATCGTCGCCGGCATGCTGCCCCGGGCCGAGCCGATGCCGGCGGACCTGCCCGCGTACTGGGCGGTCTACTTCGCGGTGGAGGACGCCGACGCCACCGCCACCCGGGCCGCCGAGCTGGGTGGCACCATCCTCGTCCCGCCGCGCGACAACCCGGCCGGCCGCAGCGCCGCCCTGCGCGACCCGGCCGGCGCCCTCTTCTCCATCTCCACCTTGCGCTGACCCCGCCCGCCCCCGCCCCGCCCCCACCCCGCCCCTCTCCGCCGATCTTGCAGTTGCCGCCCTCCCGACGCGGCATAAGCACCTTTCGCCGGGACCAAAAGTCCAAGATCAACGGGGACAGGCGGGGGCCGGTGGAGATCTTGGTACGGAGTGGCCGCCAGGAGGGCTGATTCGTACCAAGATCTGTTTGTCGACCCGGCAACCGGAACGTCGATCCGGGGACTGAGACGGCGAACGCTGCGAGCGGGCAGCCCGACAGGCAAGGCCGACGGCCGACAGGGCCGCCGGCCCTACGCCGACCTTCGGTCGATCTTGCGGTTGCGGCCCTCTCGGCGCGGCATATGCACCTTTCACCCGGGCCGAAAGTCCAAGATCGACGAGGAGAAGCGGGACGAGGAGAAGCGGGATGGGGAGGGGAGGGGTGGGTCAGGTTGGGCGGACGGGTACTACCAAGGGGCCGTGGTCGCCGGGGATCACCCGGATGTGTGCCCGGTAGTGGCGGGCCAGCAACTCCTCGGTGAGCACCTCCTCCGGTGGCCCGGCGGCGGCCACCCGCCCGTCGGCGAGCAGGATCAGGCGGTCGGCGTACTCGCCGGCGATGGAGAGGTCGTGCATGGTGGCCAGCACTGTGAGGCCGTGCGCGCGGCGGAGCTGGTCGACCAGTTCCAGCACCTCCTGCTGATGCCCGATGTCCAGTGCGCTCGTCGGCTCGTCGAGCAGCAGCAGCGTGGCGCCCTGGGCCAGCGCCCGGGCCAGGAAGACGCGCTGCCGCTCGCCGCCGGAGAGCGTGGCCAGCTCGCGGTGGGCGAACGGGCCGAGGTCGAGCCGGTCCAGCACCTCGTGCACGGCGGCCAGGTCGGCGGCGGACTCACGGCCCAGCGGCGGGATGTACGGGTTTCGCCCGAGCAGCGCGTAGTCGAACACCGACATGCCGATCGGTACGACCGGGGACTGCGCCACGGTGGCCACGACACGGGCGCGGTCGCGGCGGCGCAGCGCGCCGATCGGCGTACCGAAGAGGGCCACCTCGCCCGGGCCGGTGAGCAGGCCGCCGACGGCGCGCAACAGGGTGGACTTGCCGGCGCCGTTGGGTCCGATCACGGTGACCCACTCGCCGGCGGCGACCGTGAGGTCGACGCCCGCCAGGATCGGGGTGCCGCCGAGGTCGACCCGCAGGTCGTGCACGCGCACGGCGGGGGCGTTCACATCGCCACCCGGCGGGCGGTACGCAGCACCAGCACGAAGAACGGGCCGCCGAGCAGCGCGGTGACCACACCGATCGGGATCTCGGCGGGTGCGGCGGCGGTACGGGCGACCACGTCGGTCAGGGCCAGGAACGCGCCGCCGAACAGCATCGACAGCGGCAGGATCACGCGGTGGCTGGAACCGGCGAGCAGTCGCATGGTGTGCGGCACGATGATGCCGACGAAGCCGATCAGCCCGGACGCGGAGACGGCGGCGGCGGTGCCGAGCGACGCGGCGGCGATCAGCAGGTAGCGGGAGCGCTGCGGGTGCAGGCCGAGACCGGCGGCCTCGTCGTCGCCGACGGAGAGCACGTCCAGTTCACGCCGGTGCAGCAGCACCACCACGGAGGTGAGCACGAAGTACGGCAGGACCAGCCACACGTCGTGCCAGCCGGCGGTGGCCAGCCGCCCGAGCAGCCAGGAGTAGACCTGCTGGATGTTGTCGGAGTGCTGTTGCAGCAGGTACGTCTGCCCGGCGGCGAAGAACGCGGAGACCGCCACCCCGGCCAGGATCAGCGTGGCCGGGGAGCGGTCCCGCCCGCCGGCCGCGCCGAGCAGGTACGTCAGCACGACCGCGCCGAGCGACCCGACGAACGCGGCCAGCGGAATGGTGATCGGCAGTCCGGTCAGCGCGCCGCCCGCACCGGCGCCGAGGACGATCGCCGCGGTGACCGCGAACCCGGCTCCGGCCGCCACGCCGAGCAGGTAGGGGTCGGCCAGCGGGTTGCGGAAGACGCCCTGGTAGCAGCCGCCGGCCAGGGCGAGGAGCGCGCCGACCAGCAGGCCGAGCACGACCCGGGGCAGCCGCAGCTCGGTGATGATGGCGACTTCCCGCTCGGTGAGCCCGCTGTCCAGGTGCACCCCGGGCAGCAGGTTGAGCAGTTCGGCCGCGACGCTGCCGGGCGGCAGGCTGACCGGGCCGAGGGAGACGCCCGCGACCAGCGCGACGAGCACCGCCACGACTCCGGCGAGCAGCCAGCGCTTGCGCAGTCCGGCGGGCCGGACCGGGGCGCCGGCCGCGTCGCGCGCCCCACGCCGCAGGGGCCGGGGCAGCCGGGCACCCGGCCGGGACGCGTCGGGCGTCCCGGCCGGGCGAGGGGCGGAGTCCGCCTGTCGTACGGCCACGGTCAGGCCGGGACCTTGGCGGTGGCGTCGACGATCACCTTGAGCAGGTCGACCACGCGCGGGCCCCAGCGGGAGGCGATGTCGTCGTCCAGCTCCACGATCTGGTTGTTCTTCACCGCGGTGATGCCGGACCACCCGCTGCGCGCCTTCACCGTGTCGGCGCTCTGCTTGCAGCACTTGGTGTCGGAGAGGAAGACGAAGTCGGGGTTCGCCTTGACGATGACCTCCTGGGAGAGCTGCGGGTAGCCGCCGTTCTTCCCGTCGGCGTCGGACGCGTCGGCGATGTTCTCCAGGCCGGCGAGCGCGTAGATGGAGCCGATGAAGGTCTTGCTGGTCGCCGTGTACAGCTCCGGGCCCAGCTCGTGGTAGTAGGTCGGCTTCTCCGTGCGCTTCGGCAGGTCCTTGGTGAGCGCGGTGATGTCGTCCTTCATCTTCTGCACCACGGCGTCGGCCTCGGACCGGTGGCCGGTGAGCGTACCCAGGTCGGTGAGCTGCCGGTACGTGTCGTCGAGCGTGGCCGCGGCGGGGATCTGGAGGACCGGGATCTTCAGCGCGACGAGCTGGTCGGCGATCTTGTTGAGGTTGTCGGAGATCACCACCAGGTCGGGGTTGCGGGAGGCGACCGCCTCGGCGTTCGGCTGGTAGCCGGACAGGTCGGTGCGGGGCGCCTCGGCCGGGTAGTTCGACTGGTCGTCGACGGCGGTGACCTGCTTGCCGGCGCCGATGGCGAAGAGCATCTCGGTGGAGGTCGGCGAGAGCGAGACGATCTTCTCGGGCCGCTTCTCCAGCGTCAGCTTGCCGACGGTGGCCGGGAACGCGCCGCCGGAGCCGCCTGCCGCGGGGGTGTCGGTCGAGGTCTTCTCGGCGCAGCCGCCGAGAAGCAGCACGCCGGCCGCGAGCGCGGCGGCGAAGATCCGGGGGGTACGTCGGGACATTGATCCTCCTGTCGGTCGAGGAGTGTGGTGCTTCGCCGACAGGGGAAAGGCCCGTCCGCGAGGCGCCCTTCCTCGAGAGCGCGTGTCGCGACCGGGCCGCAGGCGACCTGGCTCGTCCCACGTCCGTCGGCGCCGGCGGAAGGCCGGCGCCGCGCGTACGGGGCATCACAGTTGCGGGACAGCGCCGGTTTCACACCGGCTTCGCTGTGGCACGGTCGGTGCCACGGTAGCGCACGACCAGCGGAGATCGTCCGGACGGGAGGGGTGGACGGGAACCCCGGCGGGGGTGGAACCGGGGTTCCCGTCCGGTGGTGAGGTCAGCAGTACTGGCTCTGCTTGCCGATCGCCCGGTACGGGCAGTCGGCGTACTCGGACAGGATCAGCACGGCCTCCCGGTTGCGTGAGGTCTGCGCCGGGATCACCTCGTCCGGCGGGTAGAAGCCGCCGCCGGAGGCCGAGCCGGGGTACATCTCGAAGGTGTACGCCCAGATCTTGTGGGCGCCCCACATCCAGTCGATGCTGGTGCCGTCGGCGATGTAGAGGTCGCTCGACTGTTCCGGGGTGTAGTTGTTCGTCGCCGCCATCTGCCGCCCGATGGTGGCGAAGGTGTTGTACTGGTCGGCGTTCATCCCGGTGGCGGTGTTGTTGTACGTGTACCCGTACGGCCAGAGCACCAGCTGCGAGTAGGTGTGGAAGTCGATGTTGGCCTTGATCTGCTGCACCCCGCCGACGACCCGGCTGTTGACGAAGTTGCGCAGCGCCGCGGTCTCCGGGGCGGAGAAGGCGGACGGGCCCCGGTAGGTGTCCGACGACTTGGTGCCGGACGAGCCGCCGCAGCAGCCCCACTGGTAGGCCCAGTTGCGGTTCAGGTCGGTGCCGACGGCGGTCGAACCGCTGTTGGGCTGCCGGTTCTTGCGCCAGGAGCGGTAGGAGCCGGTGGCGATGTCGTACTCGCTGCCGTCCGGGTTGACGGTGGGGACGATCCAGATCTCCCGGGAGTTGACGATGCCGGTGATCCGGGAGTCGCTGCCGTAGTTGTCGGTGAAGAGGTTGAGCAGGTAGATCGCCATCTCCACGGTCAGGTGCTCGCGGGCGTGCTGCTGGGCGTTGAACAGGATCTCCGGCTCGGCCTCGTCGGTGGCGACGTTGTCGGAGATCTTCACCGCCATCAGGTCCCGGCCCTGGTACGACGTGCCGATGCTCAGCTTCCGGGCGATGGTCGGGTGGTCGGCGACCACCTTGTTCACCACGGCGGTCAGCTCGGCGTAGTCGTGGTAGTTCGAGTCGGCGGGCGGGAACGCGTTGGCGGTCATGTCCCCGTCGGCGTGGTCGTGCTCCGGCACGACGTCCTTCTCGAGCCGGAATCCGAGCCGGGTGATCGCGTTGGCCTCGGCCTTCGTCGCCGTGACGTGCAGCACGCCGTGCTCGGAGTAGTCGATGGCGGCGCCGGTGGAGGCGACGGCGGTGCGGTCGGCCGCCGTACGCGGGCCGAGCACCCGGTAGGCGACGGTGGCCGGCTCGCCGGAGCCTTCCGGCGCGGGCCGGGCGACGGCGGGCGCGGCGGCCGCGGTGAGGACGATGGTCAGGCCGACGGCGGCGGCGAGCGCCAGCCGGCGGCGGAGCGGAGAGGTGCGGAAGGCCATGGACAACCTCCTGGGGGTACGGGAGATCCCGTTGTCCGCACACTCCACCAGGAGACACATGGTCATATCAATATCTGTCTCTCTCTTTAGCCATCCCGACCTGATCGTCACTTCGGCAATGATTTTCTATGCCTGAACATCTGGCGAAACTTCCCGCCAAGCGCGACAGTGAACGGCAACGATGCCGTCTCCCTGTGGAGCTGCCATGTTCGGAAGACCCATGCGCGCGGCCGCCCTCGCCGGCCTCACCGCGCTCACCCTCCTCGCCACGAGCGCACCGGTCCAGGCACAAGCCGCGCGACCGGGCGTCACGCACGACGAACAGATCACCTTTCAGGAGTTCTCCCGCTTCCCCGACTGGCGTACCGGCACCCACCAGGGCACCCGCGCCGTACCGGGCCGCCACCCCGCGCTGACCATCGGCCGCGCGGCGGGCACCACCGAGTTCACCGACGAGCACACCGGCACGACCCGCACCTGGGAGTACGCCACCTGGACCTCGCCCGAGCGGCGGATCGGCTTCGACGCCACCGAGATGGTCGCGTCGTGGAACGCCGCCACCCCGGCCGGCACCTGGATCCAGGTCGAGCTGCACGGCAAGTACAACACCGGGGCACAGACCCCGTGGTACGTCATGGGCCGCTGGGCCTCCGGCGACCAGGACATCAAGCGCTCCACGCTGGACGGCCAGGGCGACCCCTGGTCGAGCATCTGGACCGACACGTTCTCGGTCGACGACGCCGACGCCGGGGTGCTGCTGCGCTCGTACCAGTTGCGGCTGACGCTCTACCGTGCGCCCGGCCAGGCCGCATCGCCGCAGGTCCGGATGGTCGGCGCGATGGCGTCGAACGTGCCGGACCGGTTCACCGTCACCCCGAGCCGGGGCGGCATCGCCTGGGGCACCGAGCTGGCCGTGCCGCGCTACTCGCAGAACATCCACATCGGCGAGTACCCCGAGTACGACGGCGGCGGTGAGGCGTGGTGCTCGCCCACCTCGACGGAGATGGTGGTCGAGTACTGGGGTCGCAAGCCCTCGGCCGAGGACACCTCCTGGGTCGACCCCTCCTACCCCGACCCGACTGTCGACCACGCCGCCCGGATGACCTACGACTACGAGTACGAGGGCGCCGGCAACTGGCCGTTCAACACCGCGTACGCGGCGAGCTTCCCCGGCCTGGAGGCGCGGGTCACCCGGCTGCACTCGCTGGACGAGGCGGAACGCTTCATCAAGGCGGGCATCCCGGTGGTGACCTCGCAGTCGTTCCTCGCCAGCGAGCTGGACGGGGCCAACTACGGCACCGCCGGGCACCTGTTCGTGATCGTCGGCTTCACCGCCGACGGCGACGTGATCGTCAACGACCCGGCGTCCTCGTCGAACGACGCGGTCCGCAACGTCTACAAGCGGGAGCAGTTCGAGCAGATCTGGCTGCGCACCAAGCGCTACCGGGCCAACGGCACCGTGGCCTCCGGCTCCGGCGGCATCGCGTACCTGATCAAGCCGGCCGACCGGCCGTGGCCGGTCGTCCCGGGCTCGACCAACTGGTGAACGGTTCGACCGACCGGTGAACGACGAGGGGCCCGGTGCCGTGTCCGGCGCCGGGCCCCTCGTCCATCCGCTCAGCCGTCGCGGCGCTCGGCGTCCGGCTCGTCGTCACCGGCGAGCGCCGAGCGCAGCCGGTCCTTCTCGGCGCGACGCCGCTCCGACGCCTCCGCCATCTCCCCGGCCATCTCGTCCCGCCAGTTGCGCAGCAGGAAGAACGACAGCGCGGCGGAGGAGATCAGCGCCACCATCAGCCGCAGGAACATGTTCATCTCGACGAACCAGAGGGCTGCCAGCACTGCGACGAACAGCCCGACCCGGCCCAGCGTGTACTTGACCGCCGCGCTCATTCCCGCATTCCCACTCTCTCCGTGCCTCAGCCCGTACGCCGGGCCAGCCAGTGCACGCCATGAAACCAGATGACGGCGTAGACCACGGTGAACACCGCCGCGGCCGACGCGCCGGTGAACAACGCGGGCAGCCCGGAGGCCAGGCCCGCGACCAGCAGACCGGCGACGACGCCGAGCCCGAGACCGGCCAGCGCGGCCACCACCCGGGCGGCGCCGAACTCCCAGGCCCGGAACTCGTCCCAGAACAGCCAGAGCGGCAGGATCACCGCGAGCCAGCCGTTCGTACCACCGAAGCCGCTGTCGCCGACGGTGGCGAACGCCCACTCGAAGACCAGCAGCGCCAGCACCCCGATGACCAGGCCGGCGAGGCTCACCCCGAGCAGGTCGCCGAGGGTGAGGATGCGCCCCTCGGCGTCCCGCCGGGGGAAGCCGCGCTGCTGTTCCTCGTCGCTCATCGCCAGGTCAGGCCCAGACCTGCTGCGGCTCGGACCGGCGCTCCGCCAGCGACGGCGGCCCGTCGTACTCGCGGACGATCTCGTAGCGGGTGTTCCGTTCCACCGGACGGAAACCGGCGTCCCAGATCATGTGCAGCAGGTCGTCGCGGTGCATGGTGTTCGGCGTGCCGTACGAGTCGGCGTCGTGGGTGATCTTGTATTCCACGACCGAGCCGTCCAGGTCGTCGACGCCGAAGTTCAGCGAGAGCTGCGCCACCGACAGCCCGTGCATGACCCAGAAGCACTTGACGTGCGGCACGTTGTCGAACAGCAGCCGGGAGACCGCGAACGTCTTGAGCGACTCGGCCGGCGAGGCCATCGTGGTCCGGGCCTGGATCCGGTTACGGATCTTGCCGTCCGCCGAGTCGACGAAGTCGTGCTGGTAGCGCAGCGGGATGAAGACCTGGAAGCCGCCGGTCTCGTCCTGCAGCTCACGCAGCCGCAGCACGTGGTCGACCCGGTGCCGGGGCTCCTCGATGTGGCCGTAGAGCATGGTCGACGGCGTCTTCATGCCCTTCGAGTGGGCCAGCCGGTGGATGCGCGACCAGTCCTCCCAGTGGCAGTTGTGGTCGACGATGTGCTGCCGGACCTCCCAGTCGAAGATCTCCGCGCCGCCGCCGGTGAGCGACTCCAGGCCGGCGTCCATCAGCTCGTCGAGGATCGCGTCGGCGCTGAGCCCGCTGATCTTCTCGAACCACTGCACCTCGGTGGCGGTGAACGCCTTGAGGTTGACCTTCGGCAGCGCGGCCTTCAGCTCGCGCAGCACCTTCGGGTAGTAGCGCCAGGGCAGCGTCGGGTGCAGGCCGTTGACGATGTGCAGCTCGGTGAGCTGCTCGTCCTCCATCTCCTTGGCCTTGCGGACCGCCTCGTCGATACGCATCGTGTAGGCGTCCTTCTCGCCCGGCTTGCGCTGGAACGAGCAGTACGCGCACGACGCGGAGCAGACGTTCGTCAGGTTCAGGTGCCGGTTGACGTTGAACATCACCCGGTCGCCGTTGAGCTCGGTACGCCTGTGGTGGGCCAGCCGGCCCAGCCAGGTCAGGTCGTCGCTGGCGTAGAGGGCGATGCCGTCCTCGCGGGTCAGCCGCTCCCCCGCGTACACCTTCGCCTCGAGTTCGCGCTTGAGTCCGGCGTCCATCCGAAAGCCACGTCCTTCCACCTGGGTTCCCGATCGAGCGTACGTCGCGGGTCCGACCGGCCGCCGACGTGGTCGCGCCGGTTCACCGGCCGTCACGCTCCGCACATCGACATCGTCGCACCCGTGAGGTAAGACAGGGTGGGGCGGAACACACACCAGGGCCGTCCTGTCCCGACACGCCCCAACCACGCGTGGCGGACCCCCAGACCGGACGGGGAGCGGTATGGCTCACAGCACCAAGGCCCGACGGCGACGAGGACGGCAGCCGGTGATCTCACCGATCCTGCGCCCGGCGCTCTGGTCCGCCCTCCTGGGGGCGGTCGCGGCCGCGGCGCTCGCCACACCCGCCTGGGCCGACCCGCTGCCCGACGTCGTGCCCGACACCGGCTCCCGGCCCCAGGTCACCGGCCCACTGCAACTGCCCGGCTCGTCCGGCACCGTCCGCGGCGTACCCGGCACCGTTCCCGGCCTCCCCGGCACCGTCCCGGGTCTGCCCGGCGTGGCCGTCCCGGGCGGCACGGCGGGCCTGCCGGGCACCACCGGCGTGACCAACCCGGCCGACGGTCCGCTGGTCGCGCAGATCAACCAGCTCGACGCCCGGGTCACCCAGCTCGGCGAGGAACTGCTCCGGATCAAGACCGAGCGGGACGCCGCACAGACCGAGCTGACCCAGTCCGCCGCCCGGCTCAAGGAGGCCCAGGACGCGCTCCGCCGCGCCCAGGACAACGCCAAGAGCGCCGCCGCCGACGCGGTCAAGGCCGACGCGGCGCTGCCGCCCGGTGAGTTCGGCGCGAGCCTGCGCGACTTCGCCAACCTCCAGCGCATCACCCGGGGCGACAAGGCCGAGGGCGCCACCACGTCGGTGACCGGCGAACTCCTCCGGGCCACCAGCGCCGAGGAGGCCGCCCGGAAGGCACACGAGTCGGCCCGGCGCCGGGCCACCGAGCAGACCGCGGCGTTCACCCGCGCCGAGGCCGACCTGCGCAAGCAGGAAACCGCGCTCGTCGCCCTGCGCAAGGAGAACGCGGCCAAGCTCCTGGAGATCGAGCGCCTGGCGGACGCCGCCGAGCAGCGGCTCGGCACCTCGTACGTGGTCGACCAGAGCATCGACGGCCTGGTGGCCGATCCGCGGGCGCTCGCCGCCGTGCGCTACGCCCTCGCCCAGCTCGGTGACCCCTACCTGTGGGCCGCGGAGGGCCCGGACCGGTTCGACTGCTCCGGCCTGATGCTCGCCTCCTACCAGGCGGCCGGCTACCGCGGTCTGCCCCGCGTCGCCAAGGACCAGTACTTCGCCACCCGCTCCCGTACCGTTCCGCCGAACGCCCTGCTCCCCGGTGACCTGCTGTTCTTCGCCTCGGGCAGCAGCTGGACCAGCGTCCACCACGTCGCCATGTACATCGGCAACGGCAAGATGGTGGAGGCGCCCCGGACCGGTGACGTCGTCAAGATCTCGGTGGTCCGCTGGTCCCGGCTCTACGCCGCGACCCGGGTGATCGGAGCCGTACCCGCCCCGGCCACCCCCGCCCCGCCGCCGACCGTGCCGGCCACGCCGAAGCCGTCGACGACCCCCAAGCCGACGCCCACCACGCCGAAGCCGTCGACCACGCCCAAGCCGACGCCGACCACGCCGAAGCCCACCACGCCGACGCCGAAGCCGACGACGTCCAGCCCCGCGCCCAGCACGCCGCCGGCGAGCCCGACCGACTCGCCCGACCCGACGCCGAGCCAGAGCGCGAGCGCCGAGCCGGACACCAGCAGCGCCGCGCCGAGCAGCAGCAGTGTCGCCCCGTCGAGCAGCACGTCCAGCAGCGGCTCCGCCAGCCCGAGCAGCAGCGCCGACTGACCCAACCGCCACTCCGGCTGTGCTCCCGGGCCGGAATATGGCACGGTGAGATCCAGGCACTTCCGGTCGGCGCCACGGCTGGAGGCGAGCGTGGGTGCGGAGGGGCGAGATGGGCGAGCAGGACGTTCCGGCGGAGAAGGTCCACCCGGGACCGACGCCCGACCCCGCCGACCCGGCCGGCGACGACCACGGTTCGGCCTCACCCGGGCCGGTAGCCGTCGCGCGGGCGCGGGTGTCGGTCGCCGGTTCGGCCGTGCCGCCGCCCGCCGGTGACGAGCAGCCGCTTCCGCAGGCCGGTCCCACGACGTACCGGGCGGGCACTCCGGCGGACACCCCACCGCCGCTGGACCGGCGCCTCCCCGGCGCCACAGTGCCGCCGTCCAGTTGGTCCGCCTTCGCCGTGGCCGAGCGCCCGGCGACGCCCGAGCCTGCCGTCGCACCGGTAGCGGACGGCGACGCCTCCCCCGGTACGCCCGGCAGTGCTTCCACGGCAATCCCGGCTCCCCGCGTCTCCGGTTCCGCACGCGTGCCCGCACCCGCTCCTGCCGCCCCGGCCGTGGACGCGGCGGCAGTGGACGCCGCAGCGCCCGCCGACGCCGCCCCGGACCACGACGCCGCCCCGGGTCGGCAGGCGGACGCCGCCTCCGAGCCGCACGACGGCTCCGGAACCTCCTCCGCCGGATCCGCCGCGGCCTCGGCAGCCGGTTCCGGCGAGTCTTCGCCGCCCGTCACCGCAGCGTCGGCCGGGTCCGCAGGCGCGCCGCCGGTCACGTCCGGCGACGCACCGCCGGTCGGGTCCGACGACTCCCCGCCGCACGGGTCCGCCGACTCCCCGCCGGCCTCCGCGGCCGACCGCCCGGCCCCGCTCACCGGCGCTTCCATGCCCGCCGAGCAGGCCGGACCCGCACCCGCCCGGGCCAGCGCGTCGGTGCCCGGCCTGAGCCGCGTCTCCGCCGAGGAGGTCGCCGCCTCCGTGGTGGCCGCGCCGCCCGCCGCCGCCACGGTCTACCGGGCCGGACCGGTGAACCCGGAACCGCCGGAGCCGGTCCAGCCACCGGAGCCCGCGCAGCCCCCGGCGCCGAACGGCCCGGAGCCCGAGCCGGCGCCGACCCCGGTGCCGGGTCCGACGCCGCCGTCGCCCGCGCCGCCGGTGCCCGAGCCGGAGCCCCCGCTCCGTCCCACGCCACCCCTGCCTACGCCGCCCGCGCCCACCCCGCCGACGCCCACGCCCGGGCCGGTGCCACCGGTCCCCGGGCCGCCCGTGCCGCCGCCGGGTCCGCCCGTACCCCCGCCACCGCCCCCGCCGGGTCCGATGCCCGCACCGCCGTTCCCGCCACCACCGGCGATGACGGGCGGGCCGGGCCCACTGCCCGCGCCGCTGTTCCCCGCCCCGGCGGCCGGCCCCTCGTTCCCGCCCGCGCGGGCCGCCGTACCGGGCCCGCCGGTCGCGCCCCTGTCGCCGCCGGTCGCGCCCATCGCGCCGCCGGTCGCGCCCCTGTCGCCGCCGGTCGCGCCCCTGTCGCCGCCGGTCGCGCCCGGCACGCCGGACAATGCGCTGCCGTCGTGGGCCGCCGCGCCCGTGTCGGCACCGCCGCCGCCCGTGGTGCCGGCCCCGGCGCTGCCGACCTGGCCGCCGCCGGCCACGCCCGCCCGCGACGCCGACACGACCCGTCCGGTACGCCCGCAGCCCGGCGGGCCGGATCTCGCCACCACCGCGTACGGCGGGACCGACGGGCCCGGTTTCGCCACCGTGTCGTTCCCGCAGGGCAACCCGCTGGAGAACTCCGGATCGCTGACCGGGCACATCCTGGCCCAGGGCTGGTCCGAGGAGAGCCCGGCGGCCCGGGGCGGCAACACCAAGGTGATCATCGTGCTGGCGGTAGCGCTGATCATGCTCATCGCGATCAGCCTGCTCGTGGTCTTCCTGGCCAACGACGCGCTGAGCGGCCTGACCGGGACCATGCTCATCGAGTGACAGGGGTGAGCCCGCCCACTACGGTCTCGCGTTGCCGTGGCGGAGTCGTCGATGCGCCGTACACTTGTCTCTGATCATTGACCCGGCGCGCCCGACTGCGCGCGCCCATGGGCGATCTTGCGGGCGATTCGGCGGCGTGACAGGCCGCGGCGGGCCATCGCGAAGATGCGCCCCGCTCGAGAGGTATTTCTTGACCACGTTCGCTGAATCCAGCACGTCCCCGTCCGTCGACCCGACGCCCGAGAGCGTCGACTTCGCCTCGCTCGGCCTGCCCCGGCAGGTCGTCGAGACGCTCGCCCGGCAGGGCATCACCACTCCGTTCGAGATCCAGCGGGCCACACTGCCCGACTCGCTGGCGGGCCGCGACGTCCTCGGCCGGGGCCAGACCGGCTCGGGCAAGACGCTCGCCTTCGGCCTGCCGGTGATCGCCCGGGTCGCCGACCGCAACCGGGCCCGGCCGCTGCACCCCCGTGCCCTGGTCCTGGTCCCCACCCGTGAACTTGCCATGCAGGTCAACGACGCCCTCGTGCCGCTCGGCAAGTCGGTGGGCGTGTTCCTGAAGACCGCCGTCGGCGGTGTGCCGTACGACCGGCAGATCGACGCGCTGCGCCGCGGCGTGGAGATCATTGTGGCCACCCCGGGACGGCTCGGCGACCTGATCGAGCGCGGCGTGTGCCGGCTCGACGACGTCGAGATCACCGTGCTGGACGAGGCCGACCAGATGGCGGACATGGGCTTCCTGCCCGAGGTCACCCGGCTGCTGGCGAAGACTCCGGCGGACGCGCAGCGGCTGCTGTTCTCGGCCACTCTGGACAACGACGTCGACACGCTCGTCAAGCGGTTCATGACCGACCCGGTCACCCACTCGACCGCACCGGCCACCGCCGCCGTGTCCACCATGGATCACCACCTGCTGCTGATCCCGCCGCACGACAAGTTCGCGGTCGCGGCGTCCATCGCCGCCCGTGAGGGCCGCACCATGCTGTTCGCCCGTACGCAGCTCGGCGTGGACCGGCTGGTCGAGCAGCTCGCGGCCGTCGGTGTGCGGGCCGGTGGGCTGCACGGCGGCAAGACCCAGCGCATGCGCACCAAGACGCTCGCCGAGTTCCGCGAGGGCCGGACGCCCGTGCTGGTCGCGACCGACGTGGCGGCCCGGGGCATCCACGTCGACGGGGTCTCGCTGGTGCTGCACGTGGACCCGCCGAAGGACCCGAAGGACTACCTGCACCGGGCCGGCCGTACGGCCCGGGCCGGCGAGTCGGGCGCGGTGGCGACGCTGGTGCTGCCCAAGCAGCGCCGCACCACGCTGGCCATGATGGAGAAGGCGGGCGTCGAGCCGGCCGAGACCCGGGTCCGGGCGGGCGACGAGGCGCTGGCCGAGCTGACCGGCGCGCGCGAGCCCAGCGGCGTACCGGTCCGGGACGAGCCGGAGCCGCGGCGCGGCGGCGGCTCGCGCCGCTTCGGCGACCGGGACGGCCGGGGCTTCGACCGCGGCGGCCGGGGCTTCTCCGACCGGGGCGGACGCGACTTCTCCGACCGTGGCGAGCGCCGGTTCGGCGACCGTGACGGCCGGGGCGAGCGCCGCTACGGCGACCGGCCCGCGGGCGAGCGGTCCGGCGACCGGTTCGCGGACCGCGGTGGTGACCGCCGGTTCGGCGACCGGCCGACCGGCGAGCGCTACTCGGGCGAGCGGTCCGGCGGCGGCGAGCGCCGCTTCGGACGGCCGGAGCACCGCGACGACCGCAGCTTCGGCGACCGGCGGTCCGACGGCCGGAGCTTCGGCGAGCAGCGGTCCGACGACCGCGGCCAGCGCGGCGAGCGGCCGTACGGGGACCGGCAGCGGCCGGCGGCCGGCCGCGGGTACGACCGGGACGAGCGGCGGTACGACGACCGGCCGGGCGGCTCGCGCGGCTTCGGCGACCGGCGCCAGGACGACCGCCCGCACGCCGAGCGGCGTTTCGGTGACCGGGGCGACGCGCGCCCGGCTGAGCGCCGGGGCGGTTTCCGGGCCGAGGGGCGGGGCCGGGACGACCGGCGCGGCTTCGGCGGGCGCCCGCCGGCACGTACCCACTGATCTGAGCGCACCCACTGCCGCCGCCGAGCATCCGCTCGGCGGCGGCGGTGCGTCTTGGGGTGATGTCGGCTCCCGTTCTAGCTGCGTGGTACGCGGACGGGATACCGCCGGGAACTCGCCACCGGGCGGGGGCCTGATCCATCAGATCGCTCACTTACCCCCCTCGTCAACATTGACGGGCCCACGTAGATGGGGTGATTTGTTCGCGTCACCATAGTCGGGTCTGCCCGCTCCTACCTTCGAAGTCGTGACCAAGGAGACGGGACCGGGCGAACTTGTCGCGGCCGGTGAGATCTTGAAGATGCTCGGCGTGGGCAGATCGAGATTCCGCGAGATCCGGCGGCACCCCGCATTCCCCGCGCCGTATCAAGAACTGTCGGTCGGCGCGGTCTGGTTGAAGCGGGACGTCGAGCGGTACATCCGGGAGCACCGGCCGCCCCGGCCGGCGGACGACGACGAGTAGCCCAGCGACGTATGAACACACCACGCCTGTACGGGCCCGGCGAGCTGGCCGTCCTGTTCGGCGTATCGCGTCAGCGGGTCCTCCAGATCACCCGCCGCCCCGGGTTTCCCGAGCCGCTCGCCCGACTGATCGGCATGAACGTCTGGGACGCTGACGAGGTCGACGAGTGGGCCCGCCACAACCGGCCACCCCGCCCCACAGAGGCGCGACGAGCAGGGGTAGTCGTAACGCCCCGGCTCGCGGCGGCGTTCGCGCATCCGCTGCCGCCGACCGCCGGGTCGCGTAACGTCCGGACCATGCCGAAGTCGCTCTTCTGGGCCCGGACCGACACCGCCGGCTCCGAGCACGTCGTGCTCGACGACGGTCAGGGGCTGACCGCGCACGGTGTGGCGCTCGCCGTGGATCCGATCCCGTACACGTGCCGGTACCGCCTGACCGTCGGCCCGGACTGGTCGACGAACCGGCTGGAGGTCGAGTCCGAGGGCGCGGGCTGGTCGCGGAGCGTACGCCTGGAGCGGGGCCGGGACGGGTGGCGCGTGCGTACCGGTGAGGAGGGTGACCTGGACGCGGCGCTGAGCGCGGCGGGCCACCCACCGGCGGGCCTGCCGGGCACCGACGACCCGGGCCGGCTGGCCGAGGCGCTCGACGTGGATCTGGGCGGCTCCCCGTTGACGAACACGCTGCCGATCCGCCGGATCGGGCTGGGCCGGCTGCCCGCCGACCTGGCCACCGCCGTGACGGTGGCCTGGGTGCTGCTGCCCGGACTGGCCGTGGTGCCCGCCGAGCAGGTCTACACCTCGCTGGGCCCGGGCCGGGTCCGGTATTCCAGTGACACGTTCGCCGCCGACCTGGAGGTCGACCCGGACGGTTTCGTGGTGCGCTATCCGGGGCTGGCCGAGCGGGTCGACCCGCGCTGACCGTCCGGGGTCCGGGTCAGGCCGCCGGCCAGGTGCCGTCGGTCAGGAACCGGTCGACGGTGGCGAGGTGCGGCGCGAGGTCGAGCCCTTGCGCGGCCACCCACTCGTCGGAGTAGTAGGTGTCGCCGTACCGGTCGCCCGGGTCGCAGATCAGCGTCACCACCGAGCCGGTACGCCCGGCCGCGCGCATCTGCGCGATCAGCCCGAACGCGCCCCACAGGTTGGTGCCGGTGGAGCCGCCCACGCGGCGGCCGAGCACGGCCGAGCCGGCCCGCATCGCGGCGAGCGACGCGGCGTCCGGCACCTGCACCATCCGGTCCACCACGCTGGGCAGAAAGGACGCCTCGACGGTGGGCCGCCCGATGCCCTCGATCCGGGAGCCGCGGTCGGTGCGCACCGACCAGTCGCCGGCCTGCCAGGCGGGGTAGAAGGCGGAGTTCTCCGGGTCCACCACGCAGAGCTTGGTGGGCAGCCGCCGGTACCGGGCGTAGCGGCCGATGGTGGCGCTGGTGCCGCCGGTGCCGGCGCCGACCACGATCCAGGCGGGCACCGGGTGCCGTTCCAGCGCGAGCTGGGCGTAGATCGACTCGGCGATGTTGTTGTTGCCCCGCCAGTCGGTGGCCCGCTCGGCGTAGGTGAACTGGTCCATGAACCGGCCGCCGCTGTCCTCGGCGAGCCAGCGCGCCTCCACCACGACCTTCGACGGGTCGTCCACCAGGTGACAGCGACCGCCCTGGAACTCGATCTGGGCGATCTTCTCCGGTGACGTGGAGGCGGGCATGACCGCGATGAACGGCAGCCCGAGCATCCGGGCGAAGTACGCCTCGGAGACGGCCGTCGAGCCGGACGACGCCTCCACGATCGTGGTGTCCGGGCCGATCCAGCCGTTGCAGAGCCCGTAGAGGAACAGCGAGCGGGCCAGCCGGTGCTTCAGCGAGCCGGTGGGGTGCACCGACTCGTCCTTGAGATAGAGGTCGATCCCCCACTCGCGGGGCAGCGGGAACGGCAGCAGGTGGGTGTCGGCGGAACGGTTGGCGTCCGCCTCGACCGTGGCGATCGCCTCGGTCACCCAGCGCCGGCTGGCCTCGTCGCACCGGTCGAAGTGAGTCACGTCGGCAACGTTACAAGCGAGGTGGGCTCGGGTTTTCCCGGACCCGGCGGGCCTGCCGCCGCTGACCGGCCCGTCCGGTGGCCCGGATCACCGGCGTGAGGGCCAGGGCGAGCCGGGGGAAGGCGTCCAGGAGCCGCACCTGGGCGCCACGCCAGCGCGGCAGGCTGACCACCGGCCGGGGCCGGCGGGCCAGCCGGACGACCCGCGCGGCGACCCGCTCCGGCGTGAGCAGCGAGCCGGTGAAGGACGCCAGCGCTCCCGGGTCGTCCAGCTTGTCGTGCAGCATCGGCGTCCAGATCCCGTCCGGGCACAGGCACGACACGTGTACGCCCCGGACGCCGGCCATCCGCAGGTCACTCAGGGTGCCGAGGCTGAACGCGAGCAGGGCGTGCTTGCTGGCCGCGTACACCGTCTCGCCGGGCGCGGCGATCAGCCCGGCCAGCGAGACGACGTTGAGCACGTGGCCGCGGCCCTGTTCGCGCATCACCGCGACGGCGGCGAGCGTGCCGTTCATCGCGCCGAGCGCGTTCACCTCGACCACCGCGCGGCGGGTCGGGGCGTCGTGTCCCCACGACGGGCCGGTGACCAGGATGCCCGCGTTGTTCACCCAGAGCCCGAGGCCGCCGGGCGCGGCCGCCGCCTCGGCGGCGACGTCCGCGCAGGCGGACTCGTCACGTACGTCGAGCGGGCGGGACCAGCCACCCAGCGGCGCGGCGGCGGCCGACACGGCCCCGGCGTCGGTGTCGGTGAGCAGCACGTTCCAGCCGTCGGCGTGCAGCGCGGCGGCGATCGCCCGCCCCAGCCCGCCGGCCGCTCCGGTCACCACCGCGGCACCGCGTCCCGAGCTCGTCATCGGCGCACGGTAACCGCAACCCCCGGCCCGGGGCCAGAGGCGTCAGGTGGTGGGCGCTTCCAGCGGCTGCGGGCGGTTCTCCCACTTGGTCGACAGGGCGATGCTGGTACGGGTGGACGCCACGCCGGCCGTCCGGTTCAGCCGGACGATCAGCTGCTCCAGCTCGGCGATCGTGCCGACTCGCGCCTTGAGCAGGAAGGACTCGACGCCGGCCATGAAGTAGCAGGACTCGATCTCGGGGATGCGGCGGAACGACTCCAGCACGTCGTCGGTGTCCGCGTCGGAGTCCTCGATGATGCCGATGAGCGCGGTCACGCCGAGCCCGATCGACTCCGGCTCGACCTCGGCCCGGTACGCCCGGATCACGCCGCTGGACTCCAGCTTGCCGACCCGCTCGTGCACGGCCGGGGCGGAGAGGCCGACCTGACGGGCCAGCTCGGCGTACGACAGACGGGCGTTGCCCCGCAACAGCTCCACGAGGCTCAGGTCGATCGTGTCCACGGAGAGTGACCCTATCCGTTCGGCGACCACGGAACACTGTCGGTACCCGTGGATCAACCCTTCACAAACGTACGATCACGGGGGTTCTCCGCCGGTACCATTTCCTATCCTTCCCAGTGTGTGCGTTTTTCGCGTTTGGCGGACACGTCCGGTAGCCGGTGCTGTAATTGCCATACGTCCCTCATGACGGCTCTGGGCTCGCACCGGCCGGGGGCAGTGTGTTCAGCCGGGGGCTTCGTCGACGCGAGGAGGGGGCTGTGGACACTGGAGATCGCCTGCTGACACCGGGTGAGGTCGCTGCGCTGTTTCGGGTGGACCCGAAGACCGTGACCAGATGGGCAGCGGCCGGCCGGATCGGCAGTATCCGGACTCCAGGAGGGCACCGCCGGTTTCGGGAATCCGAGGTGCGGGCCCTGCTCGAGGGGGAGGGCATGCTGGACGAGGCGGAGGACATGGGCAAGGCCCGCAACATGGGCCCGACCGCTTCCACCGGCCCCGGACCGGCGAACGCCGGCATGTACTGAACGTGCGGGGCGCGGTCCGGCCGAGGGCCGCGCCCCGCACGTCGGCAACCGGGCCGGTCAGTCCGGATCCGCCTCCCGGCGACCGGCGGCCAGCTCGCCGGACCACCGCCGGAACAGCGTGTGCTCGACACCGAGCGCGTCGAGCACCTTCCCGGCCACGAAGTCCACGAGCTGCCCGGCGGACGCCGCCGCCCCGGCGCCGTAGAAGCCCGGACTGGCCGGCAGCACCACCGCGCCGGCGTCGTGCAGCGCGATCAGATGTTCCAGGTGACTGCGGGTCACCGGGGTCTCCCGGGGCACCACGACGACCGGGCGGCGCTCCTTGAGGTTCACCTCGGCGGCGCGCTGGAGCAGATCCTTCGACAGCCCGATCGCGATGCCCGCGCACGCGGCGGTACTCGCCGGCACCACCGCCATGCCGCGTACCGGGTAGGAACCGCTGCTCGGGCCGGCCGCCAGGTCACCGGCGGGCCAGTGCCGCAGGTCCGCGCCGGTGAGGTCACGGTCGAGCCAGGCAGCCAGGTCCTCGGCCCAGTGCGCGTCCCGGAACGGCCGGCCGGTCTCGTCCAGCACTGTCAGCCGGGCCGCCCGGGAGACGATCAGGTCCACCGCCTGGCCGGCGTCGAGCAGGCCCCGGACGACAGCCGCCGCGTACGGCGTCCCGGACGCGCCGGAGACACCCACCACCCATGGTTCGCGCATGCCCTCAAGCGTGCCTGGTCGCCGCGGACGGCGGGCGGCGACCCCCGTTCGGTCGGCCCGCCCGGGATGTCCAGAGGGTTCACGGAACGTCCCGCGACATGAAATTCTTCGACCGGCGATCCACTTCCACGGAGGGGCCGGTGATGACGGCAGCGGTGCTGCGGGCGCTCCGCTCCGACTGCCCGATCCCGCCCCGCCTCTCCCCGTACGCCGACGACGTGCAGGAGTGGCTGGTGGAACTCGTCGACCGGCTCGGCCTGCCGGCTGACCCGGCCACCCGGCGACGGCTGGCGCGGGCCGGCTTCGCCCGGTACGCCGGCCGGCTCTACCCGGACGCCGGCGAGCCCGACCTGCGGGTGCTGACCGCGTTGTTCACCTGGTTCTTCCTCGTCGACGACGCCTGCGACGGGCGGGACGGGCTGGCCCCGCCGCAGATCCGGGCGTTGCGTGACGGCGCGCTCGCGTTGCTGCGCGAGGGTCCGCGCGCCCGTCATCCGGGCTTCTCCGGCCCGCTGCGCCGTCTGCTGGTGCAGGCGTGGCGGGAGCCGCGCCGCCGGATGCCGGCCCGGTGGCGGCTGCGTTTCGCCGACGCGGTCGCCGACCACCTCGACGGGGTGTACCGGGAGGCCACCGCCGCCACGTCCGGCCGTCCACCGGGTGTCGCCGAGTACGTGCGGCTGCGCCGGGCCACGTCGGCGGCGTACGTGTCGTACCCGCTGATCGAGTTCGCGTCCGGGCGTCCGCTGCCCGACGCGGTCTACCACCATCCGGCGCTGCGGCGGCTCGCCGGCCTCGCCAACGACCTGCTGTCCTGGTTCAACGACATCGCCTCGCTGGAGCGCGACCGGGCCACCGGCGGCGGGCACAACCTGGTGCTGGCGACGGCCGCCGAGCGGGGCGTGCCGCTGCCGGCGGCGGTCGACCTGGTGGCCGCGCACTGGCGGGCGGAGATGGACCGGTTCGCGGCGCTCCTGGCGGCGGCGCCGTCGTTCGGTCCGACGCTCGACGACGCGGTCGCCATCCACCTCGACGGGCTGGCCGCCGCCGTGCGCGGCACCGTCGACTGGACGCTGGAGAGCGCCCGCTACCCGGTCGCCACGGTGTCCTGACCGGGGTGCGGCCCGGCGCCCCGGCCGTCAACGGCGGCCGGGCCCTCGGCGTCCCGGCTCAGGGCCGCAGGCCGAGCCGGATCACCAGGTCGAGCAGCGCGAGGACGAACAACGCGATGCCGACGAAGCCGTTGGCGGTGAAGAACGCCCGGTTGACCTTGCTCAGGTCGGTGGGGCTGACCACCATGTGCTGGTAGGTGAAGGCGACAGCGGTCAGCGCCAGCCCGATCCACCACAGCCAGCCGAAGCCGACCCACGCGCCGAACCAGATGAACAGCGCGAACGTCACCACGTGAGCGACAGTGGAGGCGTGCAGCGCGAAGCGCAGCCCGTACCGGGCGGGGACGCTGTGCACCCCGATCTCGCGGTCCACGTCGGCGTCCTGGCAGGCGTAGATCAGGTCGAAGCCGCCGATCCAGAGGCCGACCGCGGCGCCGAGCAGCCAGGCCGGGCCGGAGCCGTCGAGCGTGCCGGTGACCGCCAGCCAGGCGCCGACCGGGCCGACCGCCTGGGCGACCCCGAGGATGGCGTGCGGCCAGTTCGTGAACCGCTTGCCGTACGGGTAGACCACGAGCGGCACCACGGCGAGCGGCGCGAGCACCAGGCAGAGCGGGTTGAGCAGGGCGGCGGCGGCCAGGAACACCACGAGCGCGACGGCCGCGCCGGTCCAGGCCGTCCGCACGCTCACCGCGCCGGTGACCAGTTCCCGGTTCGCGGTACGCGGGTTCCGCGCGTCGATACGCCGGTCGAGGATCCGGTTCGCGGCCATGGCGAACGTCCGCGCGCCGACCATCGCCACGGTGATCAGCAGCAGGTCGAGCCAGCGCACCCGGCCGCCGTTGAGCTGCATGGCGGTCAGCGCCGACAGGTACGCGAACGGCAGCGCGAAGACCGAGTGCTCGATGGCGACGAGCTTGAGGAAGGACGAGACCCGGCCGGGCCGTTCCTGGACTGCCGCCGTCATCAGATCCCGTATTCCTTCCAGCGCTTGTCGACCAGCGAGACCACCTCGGGCGCCATGCGCATCTCCTCCGGCCAGCCCCGGGTGTAGCCCTCCTCGGGCAGCTTGCGGGTCGCGTCGATGCCCGCCTTGCCACCCCAGAACTGCTGGTACGACGCGTGGTCGAGGTGGTCCACCGGCCCTTCGGTGACCATCAGGTCGCGGGCGTAGTCGACGTTGCCGAAGGCGCGGAACGCGACCTCGTTGTAGTCGTGCACGTCGCAGTCCTCGTCCACGATCACGATCAGCTTGGTCAGCGACATCATGTGCGCGCCCCAGATCGCGTTCATGACCTTCTGCGCGTGCTTGGGGTAGCGCTTGCGGATCGACACGATCGCGCAGTTGTGGAAGACACCGGCGGCGGGCAGGTCGTAGTCGACGATGTCCGGGATGAGGAAGCGCAGCAGCGGCGCGAAGATCCGCTCGGTGGCCTTGCCGAGGCCGTGGTCCTCCTGCGGCGGCTGGGACGTGACGATCGAGTGGTAGACCGGGTCGCGTTGCATGGTCATGCACTCGATGTGCATCACCGGGAACGGCTCGACCGGTGTGTAGAAGCCGGTGTGGTCGCCGAACGGCCCCTCGGGCAGGCGCTCGCCCGGCTCGATGTAGCCCTCCAGCACGATCTGCGCGTGCGCCGGCACCTGCAACGGGACGGTCAGGCAGTCCACCATCTCGACCCGCTCACCGGCGAGGAACCCGGCGAACAGGTATTCGTCGATGTCGGCTGGCAGCGGCGCGCTGGCCGAGTACGCCACCACCGGGTCGGCGCCGATCGCGATCGCCACCGGCAGCCGCTGGCCGAGCCGCTCGGCGACCGCGTGGTGCGCGGTGGAGTTCTTGTGGATCTGCCAGTGCATGCCGATCGTGTTGTGGCTGTGCTGCTGGAGCCGGTAGAGCCCGAGGTTGCGCTTGCCGGTCTCCGGGTGCTTGGTGTGGGTCAGCCCGAAGTTGTGGAAGATCCCGCCGTCACCGGGCCACACCTGCAACCCGGGCAGCCGGTTCAGGTCGACGTCGTCGCCCCGGTAGACCACCTGCTGGCAGGGGGCGGTCTTGACCTTCTTCGGCGGCATCGACTTGAGCTGCATGACCTTGCCGAGGCCGCCCATCATCCCGGAGAAGCCCTGCGGCAGCTCCGGCTTGAGCATGTCGCCGATCCGCTCGCCGATCTCGTCGAGGTGCTCCACCCCGAGCGCCATCGCCATCCGCTTCTCGGTGCCGAACAGGTTGATCGCCACCGGCATCTCGCCCCGGGTGGGACGCTCGAACAGCAGCGCGGGCCCGCCGGCCCGGACGGTGCGGGTGACGATCTCGCTGATCTCCAGCGTGGGGTCGACCGGCGCGCTCACCCGCCGCAGCTCGCCCGCACGCTCCAGCGCCGCGAGGAAGTCCTTCAGATCGGTGTACGGGAAGCGAGCCGCCATACCCCTATCCTCCCGTACCCCCTTCCCCGGGCCGGGCGCGCCCCCGGTCAACAGAGGGCGGGCGTCCAGGCGTACGGGGCCAGCGGCGCGTCGAGCGGCGCATCGGTGAGCCGGTTGGCGAACGTGGAGATCGTGTACGTGCCGACGCCGAGCACCACGTCCAGCGCGTGCCGGGGCTGCCATCCGGCGGCGAGCAGCGCGTCCAGGTCGGCGTCGGGGACCGCGCCCCGGTGGTCGAGGACGGCGACGGTGAACCGGCGCAGCGCCTCCAGCCGGGGATCGGGCAGCGCCGCACCGGTCCGCAGCGCCTCGATCAGCTCCGGCGCGGCGCCGTGCCGGACCAGCGTCGCGGTGTGCATGGCCACGCAGAGGTGGCAGCCGTTGCGCGTGGCGACCGTCAGCACGACCACCTCGCGGGCGACCGGGTCGAGGTCGGTGGCCTCGAACGCGGCGTTGGCGGCGAGGAAGCCCTTGAGCAGTTCGGGCGAGCCGGCCATCAGGCTCACGGCGGCGGGCAGGTGGCCGAGTGTGCGGCGTACCCCGGCCATGACCGGGCGGGCGGCGGCGGGCGCGGTGTCCGGCTCGTACGCGGTGAAGCGGGACATGACGGGGCCCCTCTCGTAAGATGGTCAACGTGGTTGACGAAATAGTAAACGCGGTTGTCGAACATGGCAACGCCTGACCGCCCCGGCTTCGCGCTGCCGCTGCTCCTGCTCGCCGGCTTCCGTACGCTGATCGACGACCTGCACGCCGAGCTGGCCCGCCAGGGGCACCCCGAGCTGCGCCCCGCCCACGGCTTCGTCCTCCAGGCCGTCGGCCCGGCCGGCACCACCGCCTCCGACCTCGGGCAACGCCTCGGCGTCTCCAAGCAGGCCGCGGGCAAGACGGTGGACCGGATGGTCGCGCTCGGCTACCTGGAACGCGTGGACGACCCCGCCGACGCCCGCCGCAAGCTCGTCCGGACGACCGCGAAGGGCCGCGACGGCCTGCACCGCTCGGCAGTCGTCTTCGACGAGCTACGCGACCGCTGGGCGGCCACGCTCGGCGCGGAGCGGGTCGCCGCCATCGAGGACGACCTGCGCCGGATGGTCCCGGCCGACGTGTTCCGCCTCGACGTCCCCGGCTGGTTCGGCGGATGACTTCGTCACTGACAGCTTCGCCGACGGCGGTTCATCATCGACGGATGGATGACGCGTACGTGGTGGGTGACCCCGACGGCCTCAGCCCGCTCCAGGCAGAGATCCGCGACGCGGTGGCCCGCGAGCTGCACGCCCAGTTCGCGCTGCGGGCGGACCGCCTCGAACTGGCCGACCTTCCGGAGGTGGCCTACCAGGTCACGCGCCGGGTGGACGAGGTGCTGAGCGGTCGCCCGGTCACTCCACCCCGGCGTACGAGTGCAGACCGGTGAAGAAGAAGTTGACCCCGAACAGGTTCATCATCACGGTCAGGAAGCCCACGACGGCGATCCAGGTGGCCACGTTGCGCTTCACGCTCGGCGTGGCCCGGGCGTGCAGGTAGCCCGCGTACACCACCCAGGAGATGAACGCCCAGGTCTCCTTGGGATCCCAGCCCCAGGCGCGGCCCCAGGCCGCCTCGGCCCAGATCGCCCCCGCGATCACCGCGAAGGTGAAGATCGGGAACGAGAAGGCGTGCAGCATGAAGGTCAGCCGCTCCAGCCCGGCCGCCTCCGGGAGGCGGCGGGCCAGGGTGTACGGGAAGCTGCGCCGCCCCTGCTCCCAGCCGTTCCGCATCAGGTACGCGGCAGCGGGCACCACGCCCAGCAGGAAGATGCCCGAAGCGAAGATGATCGTCGAGACGTGGATGATGAACCACCACGACTGCAGCGCCGGCATCAGCGGCTCGATCGGCACGTAGAGCTTCAGCTCGGCGAAGGCCAGCAGCAGCACCATGACCAGCGTCAGGAACAGCCCGAGCCGGCGCAGCCACGGCTGCTTCCAGAGCACCACGAGCCAGGCCGCCACCCCGATCCAGGTGCCGGTCAGCACGAACTCGTACATGTTGCCCCAGGGCATCCGGTCGGCGGCGAGGCCCCGGGTGACCACGGCGCCCAGGTGCACGGCGGCGGCGAGCACGGTGAGCCAGGCGGCGATCCGGCCGGCCAGCACGGCCCGCGCGCCGGTGCGGTCCGGGCGCGGCGGCGTCGCCGGGGCGGCCGGCTCGTCGACCGTGCCGCCGGCTCCGCCGACGCCCGCGCCGACCAGCTTCCGCGCCGGTGCGGCCGCGGACACCTTCCGCGCGTTGCCCAGCGCGAACTCCACGGCGTGGCTGATCATCGCGATCAGGTACGCCAGGATCGCGAACGCGACCAGCTGGTCGGAGAGTGCGGACATCAGTCGTCTCCTTCTCGCGCCCGCCGTGCGTCCGGCGCGTCACCGCTCACCGCGGCGACGAGCTGCGCGAACTCGTCGGCGAACCCAGGGTGCTCGGTGCGCGGCAGCCCACCGGCCTCCACCAAACTACTACCGCTCGTCGGAGATCCCCCCTCGGGGGGCGAAACCCGGAACCAGACCCGGCGCCGCCAGGCGAACAGCGAGCCCATCAGGCCCAGCAGCAGCGTGCCGCTCGCCACCAGCAGCAACGTCTGCCCGGGCGCGTGCCGGACCGCGAGCGTGATGTACGGCTTGCTGCCGACGAACTCCAGCGTGCTGCCGTCGTCCAGGGTCCACTTCTCGCCCGGCCGCAGCAGCTTGGTGCCGATCTCCTTGAGCTTGCCGTCGTCGATCTGCCGCCGGTCCAGCGCGTAGACCGAGCCGGGGATGCCCGCGTCCAGCCCGAGGTTGCCCCGGTACGCGGTCAGGTTCACCGCCGGGTTCCGCTCGGCCGGGTACTGCGACGCCACGTACGGCGCGCTCTCCGGTGCCGTCGGCAGGTAGAGCCCGTCGAAGGCGATCTGCTGGTCCGGGGCACGCGCGCCGGTCTTCGGGTCGACGTTGGCGTCCGGGAAGATCGCCACGCCCTCCTCGGTCGCGTTGGAGTCGCCGGTGCGCAGGAACGGCGCCTCGCTGGTCTGGCTGCGGCCGTACTTGTCGGTGTACTTCAGCAGCGGCGCGTAGCCGTTGCCGAGCAGGTAGACGTTCGCCGAGCCGAGCCGCAGCGGCGAGTTGACCGAGAACCCTGCGGTCCGTTCCGCGCCGCCCGGCTCGTCCACCTTGACGGTGGCCCAGTAGCGGGACGCCAGCCCGGACGGCAGGTAGTCGGCCTCGAACTTCTCCAGCGTCAGGCAGAACGGCGGCAGGTCGGAGCTGTCCACGCGCGGGCCGAGCGACGCCTCGGCGTACTGCTGGCGGGTGTTGCAGAACGCGTTGTCCTCGCCCGCCACCAGGATGCGGTTGCCGTGCCATCCGTACCAGGAACCGAGTGCCACCCCGAGCAGGACGGCGACCAGCGACACGTGGAAGAGCAGGTTGCCGGTCTCCTTGAGGTAGCCCTTCTCGGCGGAGACCTCGTTGCCGCGCACGGTGACCCGCCACCGGCGGCGGCGCAGCACCGCCGCGATCGCCTCGGGGTCGGCGGCGGCCGGGGCCTCCAGCACCGCGTGCTGCGGCAGCCGGTCGAACCGTCTCGGCGCGGCCGGTGGCCTCATCCGCAGCGCGCGGACGTGGTCGCGGGCGCGGGGCAGGATGCAGCCGATCAGCGAGGTGAACAGCAGCAGGTAGATCGCGGAGAACCAGACCGAGCCGAAGACCTCGAACGCGCCGATCTGGTTCAACCGGGGCGCGAGGTCGGGGTGGTCGACGAACCACTGGTCGACGCGTTCCGGGTTGACGCCGCGCTGGGGCAGCACCGAGCCGGGGATGGCCGCGATGGCGAGCAGGAACAGCAGGATCAGCGCGGTACGCATGCTGGTGAGCTGCCGCCACGAGTTGCGCAGCAGGGCCAGCACCGGGTTGACCCGCCGCCGGGGCGCCTGGGCGGGTGGGGTCGACGGCCGGTCGTCCACGGTCGTCATCAGATGCTCACCTCGCCCACGCCCACGTTCGTCTGCAACCAGATCACCACGTTCACCCAGCCGCCGGTGATCAGCGCCAGGCCGATCGCGATCAGCAGCGCGCCGCCGATCCGGGTCACCCAGCGGCTGTTGCGCCGGACGGCGCGGAACACCCCGAGCAGGCGCTGGAAGCCCAGCCCGAAGACGACGAACGGTATCCCCAGCCCGAGGCAGTACGCCACGGCGAGCAGCACGGCGCGGTCCGTCCCACCCTCGGTGGCGGCCATGCCGAGCACCGCGCCGAGCGTCGGGCCGGTGCAGGGCAGCCAACTGAGCGCGAAGACCGCGCCGAGCACCGGTGCGCCGAGCAGCCCGGCGGCGGGCAGCCAGCGGATGCGGAACTCCCGCTGCATGCCGGGGATCACCCCGAGGTAGCCGAGGCCGAGCACCACCACGAGCACGCCGATGACGATCTCCAGCGTGCGCTCGTACCGGAAGAAGAGCTTGCCGACGCCGGAGAAGAGGATCGCGGTGGCGACGAACACGACGGTGAAGCCCGCGATGAACAGCAGCGTGCCGGCGAGCACGCGGCCCTTGACGGCGGCGGTGGTCCGGGCCTGCGTCCGTTCCGCCACGGCGACGCCGCCCCCGGTCGGCGGTGGGTCCGGCGGCTGCGGCGCGCCCGGGCGGCGGCCCTCCAGATCGGTTCCGGCCAGGCCGGTCACGTACGACAGGTAGCCGGGCATCAGCGGGAGCACGCACGGCGACAGGAAGCTGACCAGTCCGGCCAGCGCGGCCGCGCCGACCGCGAGCAGCAGCGGGCCGGACTCGGCGAGCTGGCGGAACGTCTCGCCCATCAGCGGGAGCCGTTCGGCGGCGGCGACTCGGCGGCGATGTCCTCGACGATCGGCCGCAGCTCGTCACGGGTGACGGCCCGCCGGATCACCACGGCGATCCGGCCCTCGCGGTCGAGCACGACGGTGGCCGGGGTGGTGTTCGGCGGGATGTCGAAGTTCAGCGCCTGCCGGCTGGCCGGGTCGAAGATGCTCGGGTACGTGACCCGGCCCTCCTCGAAGGCGATCGCCTTGTCCTTGCTGTCCTGGACGTTGATGCCGAGGAACGTCACGCCGGAGCCCTTGGTGGCCTGGTAGGTGGCCTCCAGGTCGTCCGCCTCGGCCCGGCAGGGCGCGCACCAGGAGCCCCAGAAGTTGACCACGACGACCTGCCCGCGGTCGCGGGAGATGTCGTAGCTGCCGCCGGTGAGCAGCTCACCGCTCACCTTCGGCGTCTTGGACCGCTGGTCGGGGGCACAGGTGACGGTGGAGCCGTCGGCCGCGCACCGGCTCTCCTGGCTGCCGGAGGAACAGCCGACCAGCGCCGTACCGGCGGTGACGGCGGCGAGCAGGGCGGCGGCGAGCCTCCGGGTGAGCATCAGGCCCCCTTGGCCGTCCGGGCGGTCGGCGAGATCGACACGAGGTGGGCCGCCGGCTCGGAGTACCCGATGCCGACGATCTTGGCCCCGTCGAAGTGGAACGAGGTGAGGCTGGCCAGGCCGCACTGGCGGCGGCGCGGGTCGTGCCAGAGCCGCTTGCGCTCGACGTGCCGGCGCAGCGTCCAGATCGGGAGCTGGTGCGACACCAGCACCGCCTCCCGCCCCTCGGCGGCGACCCGGGCGGCGTGCAGCGCGGCGAACATGCGCTCGGCGATGGCCCGGTACGCCTCGCCCCAGGACGGGGTCACCGGGTCGCGCAGCACCCACCAGTTGCGCGGGTCGCGGAACGAGCCGTCACCGGGCGATACCTTCTTGCCCTCGAACCAGTTCGCGCTCTCGATCAGCCGCTCGTCGACGCCGACGGAGAGGCCGAACTGCGCCGCGATCGGCTCGGCGGTCTGCTGGGCGCGCTCCAGCGGGCTGGCCACCACGTGCACCACGGTCCGGTCGGCGAGCGCCTGCGCGGCCGCCTTGGCCATCTGCACGCCCAGCTCGGAGAGGCGGAACCCGGGCAGGCGGCCGTAGAGGATGCCGTCCGGGTTGTGCACCTCGCCGTGCCGCAACACGTGCACCACGGTCTCCGCCATGAGTTACCCCCCGCTTCCCGCCGCTGCCGCCGCCCGCGCCGCCACCGGAAGGGCGGCGGCGATCTGCTCCCACGCGGCGTCGTCGATCGCGGTCGAGACGAACCACGACTCGAACGCGCTCGGCGGCAGGTAGACGCCGGCGGCGAGCATCGCGTGGAAGAACGCCTTGAACGCCGGCACCACCTGGGTGCGGGCGCTGTCGTAGTCGTGCACGTCCGCGTCGGTGAAGAAGACCGAGAACATGTTGCCCGCGGTGGAGAGGCGGTGCGGCACGCCGGCCGCGGACAGCGCCTCGGTGGTGAGCTTGCCCAGCGCGGCGGCGGTCTCGTCGAGCCGCCGGTAGAGCGCGTCGTCGGCCAGCCGCAGCGTGGCCAGCCCGGCCGCGCAGGCCAGCGGGTTTCCGGAGAGCGTGCCGGCCTGGTAGACCGGGCCGGCCGGGGCGAGCTTCGCCATGATCTCCGCGCGCCCGCCGAACGCCGCGGCGGGCAGGCCGCCACCCATGACCTTCCCGTACGTCCACAGGTCCGCGTCGGACGGGTCGAGGCCGTGCCATCCGGCGCGGGACACCCGGAACCCGGTCATCACCTCGTCGACGATGAGCAGCGCGCCGTTCACGTGCGCGATCCGGGCCAGCTCGGAGTTGAAACCGTCGCGCGGCGCGATCACGCCCATGTTGCCGGCGGCGGCCTCGGTGATGATCGCGGCGATGTGCTGCCCCTCGGCGGCGAACGCCTCCTCGACCGCGCGCAGGTCGTTGTACGGCAGCACGATGGTGTCGCCGGCCGCCGCGCCGGTCACGCCGGGCGAGTCGGGCAGGCCGAACGTGGCGACGCCGGAGCCGGCGGCGGCGAGCAGCGCGTCCGAGTGGCCGTGGTAGCAGCCGGAGAACTTGATGATTTTGGAACGGCCGGTGAAGCCGCGGGCGAGCCGGATCGCCGACATGGTCGCCTCGGTGCCGGAGTTGACCAGGCGGACCTGCTCCACCGGCGTCCGCGCGATGATCTCCTCGGCCAGGTCGACCTCACCCGGTGTCGGCGTGCCGAAGCTGGTGCCGAGCGCCGCCGCCTCGCGCAGCGCCTCCACCACGGCCGGGTGCGCGTGGCCGAGGATCAGCGGACCCCACGAGCAGACCAGGTCGACGTAGCGACGGCCGTCGGCGTCGAAGAGCCACGGACCCTCCCCCCGGACCATGAAGCGCGGGGTGCCGCCGACGGCACGGAACGCGCGCACGGGGGAGTTGACCCCGCCGGGCACGACGGCCTTGGCGCGGTCGAACAGGGCCTCGGAGGCCGGGGCGTCGGCCGGGTAGCGGCCGGATCCGGCGGAATGCATCTCGGTCACGATGGGGCCATTGTGTCAGCGCCGGAGTGCTGCCTGGCAGGCACCCCGCGACGGGGGTTACCAGGCTCACCCGCCTGAGCGGCGCGGCGGGCCGACGGCGATCCGCTCGACAGGCCCGTCGGTCGAGATCGCGATAGGGTGACCGGGTGGATCGTGCCGAACTGTCCATCACCGTACACCGGACGGGTGACGAAGCCGTGCTTCGCCTGGCCGGTGAGATCGACATGCTCACGGCCGCCCAGCTCTCGACGGTGGTCAACGAGGTGCTGGCGGATCCGCCTCCGCGCATCGTGCTCGACCTGGCCGGGGTCACGTTCTGCGACTCGCAGGGCCTCGGCACGCTCGTGGTGCTCAGCCGCAAGGCCAGTCACACCCAGTGCCTGCTGATGCTCACCAACGTCGGCGACTTCCTGATCCGCGTCCTGGACATCACCGGCCTCCGCAGCGCCCTGATGATCCGCAACGAAGCCACCCCCTGAGCCTCGGGCTTCTCCCCCGCGATCTTGCACTTGCGGCCCTTTGCTCGGGCGATTCGTCCCCTTCGTCGGGGCCGCAAGCGCAAGATCAACGCGGTTAGAGGACGGGGAGATCGCGGCGGCGGAAGGTCAGCAGACCGGCTGTGGCCAGGGTCACCGCCAGGGCGGTCAGCACGTAGAGCGGGGTGGGGGTCCACGTGTCGCGCAGCACCTGTGGGGTGTGCGTGAACGGGGACACGTCCAGCAGCCACTGGTCCAGCTCCAGCACGGCGCCGAGCTGCCCGAGCAGCACACACACCGCCAGCACCACCCACGCGGCGGACGCGAGCCGGGGCAGCAGGCCGTAGAGCAGCACGGCGAGCCCGGCCAGCACCCACGCGGCCGGCACCTGGGCCAGGCCGGCGGCGAACATGCGGCCCAGCTGGCGGGGCACGTCACCGGTGCTCAGGCCGTACGTCAGGCCGGTCGTCAGCCCGGTCACCGCGAGCACCACCACCGGGCCGAGCAACGCGAACGCCACGTGTGAGAGCAGCCAGGCCGAACGCCGCGTCCCGGTGGCGAGCACCGGCTCGGCGTGCCCGGCGGACTCCTCGGCGCGCATCCGCAGCGCGGCCTGGATGCCGTACCCGGCGGCTGCGAGCCCGGCCAGGCTCAGCGTGACCCCCAGGTACGCGTCGGCCATCCCGGACGCCCCGCCGAGCCGGGCCACGATCTCCTCCATCCGCGGGCTCCCCTCGACCGACCGGCCCGCCGCCTCGGCCGCGCCCCCGAGGATCAGCCCGAGCAGGCCGAAGCCGACCGACCACCAGAGGATCTGCCCCCGGTGCAGCCGCCAGGCCAGCCCGAACGGACCGGACAGTGCGCCGGGCGCAGTCGCCGGGCCGAGCCGGGGTGGCAGCACGCCGGCGCCCAGGTCGCGGCGGACCGAGACGGGGTACGCGAGCGCGGCGAGCAGCACCGTGGCCGCCAGCGGCAGCAGCAGCACCCACCACCGCTCCCCCTCGTACGGCCGGACGCGGGCACCCCAGCCCAGCGGGGACAGCCAGCTCGGCCAGTCGTTGCCGGCGGTGTCCCCGGCCAGGCGCAGCCCGAACGCGGCGCCGAGACCGGCGAGGCCGATGCCCCGTGCCCCGCCGGCGGTCTCGGTGAGCTGGGCGGCCAGCCCGCCGAGCGTCGCGAAGACCACACCGGTCAGCACGGTGACCAGCCCGTACGCGAGCGAGCCGCCCACCGGCAGCCCGGTCGAGACCAGGCCGGCGGCGGTGAGCAGCCCGAGCACCAGGCCGGCCGCGTACGTGACGAGCAGCGCGGCGGTCAGCCCGGCGTGCCGCCCGAGCACGCTGCCGCCGAGCAGTTCCCGCCGCCCGGCCTCCTCCTCGGTGCGGGTGTGCCGGATGACCGTGAGCAGGCTCGCCAGCGCGACGATGAGCAGCAGGAAGCCGCTGCGCTGCGCGGTCAGCCCGCCGATGCTGTCGCCGTAGGCCGGGCCGAGCAGCGCGACGATCGACGGGTTGCGGGCGGTGCCCTCCAGGTACGCGGCCCGCTCGGCGGCGGTCGGGAACAGCTCGAAGTAGCTGGCCGCGTACGTCATCGGCAGCACCGCGAGGACCAGCACCCACAGCGGCAGCAGGAGGCGGTCCCGGCGCAGGATCAGCCGGACCAGGTGGCGCGTCCCGGTGAGCGCGCTCATGACCGGTCCGCCGTCTCGGAACGCGCCACGCCGGAGGAGGACGCCACGCCGGAGGCGGGCGCCGTCTCGTAGTGCCGCAGGAACAGTTCCTCCAGCGTGGGCGGCGTGCTGACCAGGCTGCGTACCCCCAGCTCGGTGAGCCGGCGCAGCGCGGCGTCGAGCGACGCGCTGTCCACGTCGAAGCGGACCCGCTGCCCGTCCACCCGCAGGTCGTGGACACCCGGCAGGTCGGCCAGCCCGTCCAGCGGCGCGGTGACCTCGGCGTCGATCGCGGTGCGGTGCAGGTGGCGCAGGTCGCCGAGGGTGCCGGACTCGACGGTCCGGCCGGCCCGGATGATCGTCACCCGGTCGCAGAGGGCCTCGACCTCGGCGAGGATGTGGCTGGAGAGCAGCACTGTGCGCCCGTCCTGCCGGGCCCGGCGGACCCAGTGCTGGAAGACCTCCTCCATCAGCGGGTCGAGCCCGGAGGTCGGCTCGTCGAGGATGAGCAGCTCGACGTCGGAGGCGAGCGCGGCGACCAGGCCGACCTTCTGCCGGTTGCCCTTGGAGTAGGTGCGACCCTTCTTGCGCGGGTCCAGCTCGAACGACTCCAGCAGCTCGGCGCGGCGTCTCGGGTCGAGCCCGCCGCGCAGCCGCCCGAGCAGGTCGATCACCTCGCCGCCGCTGAGGTTGGGCCAGAGCGTCACGTCGCCGGGCACGTACGCGAGGCGGCGGTGCAGCGCCACCGCGTCCCGCCAGGGGTCGCCGCCCAGCAGCCGGACGGCCCCCGCGTCCGCCCGCAACAGGCCGAGCAGCACCCGGATGGTGGTCGACTTGCCGGAGCCGTTCGGGCCCAGGAAGCCGTGCACCTCTCCGGTGCGGACGGTCAGGTCGAGCCCGTCGAGAGCCCGGGTGCGGCCGAAGGTCTTCACCAGGCCGGACACATCGATTGCCGTTTCCATACTTCAGAAGCTACGCTCGTTTCACAAACTTGTGAAGACTGTAGGGTCACGGGGTGAGCGTCGAGGAGCCGACCATGAACGTGCCGCCCCACCACGACGAGGAAGAGGTCCACCTCTTCGTCGAGCGGATGGCGATGGCCTTCGCCGACGTGGGCTTCCCCCGGATGGCCGCCCGGGTCCTGTTCACGGTGATGAGCGCCGACGACCCGCTCACCGCGGGCGAGATCGCGGAGCGCCTCGGCGTCAGCGCGGCGGCGGTCAGCGGCGCGGTGCGCTACCTGACCCAGTTCGCCATGCTGGTCCGCGAGCCGGTCAAGGGCTCCCGGCGCGACCGCTACCGGATGCCCGACAACCCGTGGTACGAGGCGACCATCACCAAGACCACGATCTACAAGAACTTCATCGACATCGCCGCCGGTGGGGTCGACGCGCTGCACGGCCGCAGCACCCCGGCCGGTGAACGGGTCGCCGAGATGCGCGACTTCTTCCTCTTCGTACAGGAGGAACTGGAATCGCTCGGCGACCGCTGGCGGGCCCGGCGGGCCGCGGCCGGGCACGGCGGCCCGGCCGGCGGCTGAACCGTCAGCGGGTGTTGCCCCAGCGCGCCTGCTCCAGCAGCTCCACCGCGCGGTCCCGGGCCGACGGGTCGTCGTCGGAGCGCAGCAGCGCTGTCGCCTCGTCCACCGCGTCGGTCAGGTGCCGCCACTGGAGATCCCGCTCCCGCACCAGGTCCGACTGGGCGGCGAGCTGCCGCGTCTTCACCCACAGGTCGACGAAGACTGTCACCTTCGCCCGCAGCACCCACGGGTCGAACGGCTTGGTCAGGTAGTCGACCGCGCCGGCCGCGTAGCCGCGCAGCGCGAGCTGGGCGTCCTTGTCCGCGGCGGTCAGGAAGATGATCGGTACGTGCCGGGTGCGCTCGCGCCGCTTGATGTGGGTGGCGGTCTCGAAGCCGTCCATGTCCGGCATCTGGGCGTCCAGCAGGATCACCGCGAAGTCGTCCACCAGGAGCTGCTTGAGCGCCGCCTCGCCGCTCTCCACCGCGACCGACTGCACCGGGAGACCCTGGAGGATCGCCTCCAGCGCCATCAGGTTCTCCCGCCGGTCGTCCACCAGCAGGGCCTTGGCCGTCTGCGTCACGCGTTCTCCTCGCCTCGGCTCCGGCCGATCCAGGACGCCATCAGTTCGATCAGCTCGTCCAGGTCCACCGGCTTGGTGATGTAGTCGCTGCCGCCGGCGCCGAGCGCCGACTCCCGGTCGCCGGGCATCGCCTTCGCGGTCAGGAACACGATCGGCAGGTCCGCGAACCGGTGGTTGCGGCGGATCTGCGCGGTCGTCTCGTACCCGTCCTGGTCCGGCATCATGGCGTCCATCAGGACGATGTCCACCTCCGGGTGCTCGGCGAGCTGGCGGACGCCGTCCGCCCCGTTGTCCGAGTACAACACGGTCATCCCGTGCAGTTCCAACGCGGACGTCAGCGCGAACACGTTCCGCACGTCGTCGTCGATGATCAGCACGGTCACGCCGTCCAGGCGCCGGGTCGCGGGCGTCTCCTGCGGCTGCGGCAGCTCCATGGGCATGAGCAGCGACGACGGCAGGCCCGCGCGGCTCGGCGACGGTGGCGCCGGCGCCACCACCGCGTCCGGCGCCAGCACATCGGGTACGAAGAGAGTGAACGTCGAACCCTGACCGGGCGCGGACGAGACGGTGATCGTGCCACCGAGCAGGCGGGCCAGATCACGGCTGATGGACAGCCCGAGGCCGGTGCCGCCGTAGCGCCGGCTGGTGGTGCCGTCCGCCTGCTGGAACGCCTCGAAGATCAGCGACAGCTTGTCGTCGGAGATCCCGATCCCGGTGTCTATCACGGTGAACGCGATCACCCGCTGCGCGTTCGTCAGCGCCGGCACGTCGAAGACGGCGTTCTCGGCCGCCGGGCCGATCCGCAGCGTCACCGCGCCGTTGTCGGTGAACTTCACCGCGTTGGACAGCAGGTTGCGCAGGATCTGCTGCAACCGCTGGGCGTCGGTGACCAGCGCGGGCGGCAGGTCACGGCTGACCCGTACCTGGAAGTCCAGGCCCTTCTCCTCGGCCTGCGGCGCGAACGCCTGCTCGACGTAGCCGCGGATCTCGGCGAACTGGATCTCGGTGGGC
This sequence comes from Micromonospora sp. CPCC 205554, assembly GCF_036902745.1. Lineage (NCBI taxonomy): Bacteria > Bacillati > Actinomycetota > Actinomycetes > Micromonosporales > Micromonosporaceae > Micromonospora > Micromonospora sp. CPCC 205554. The sequence continues at coordinate 63,687 of NZ_JBAKHP010000020.1, forward strand.
TCCACGTCCATCCGGCCCGCCTCGATCTTGGACAGGTCGAGGATGTCGTCGATCAGCGACAGCAGGTCCGACCCGGCGCCGTGGATGGTCCGCGCGAACTCGATCTGCTTCGCGCTGAGGTTGCGCTCCGGATTCTCGGCGAGCAGCCGGGCCAGCAGGAGCAGCGAGTTCAGCGGCGTACGCAGCTCGTGGCTCATGTTCGCCAGGAACTCCGACTTGTACGCCGACGCGCGGGTGAGCTGCTGCGCCTTCTCCTCCAGGCCGAGGCGGGCCAGCTCGATCTCCCGGTTCTGCGTCTCGATGTTGGCCTTCTGCTCGGACAGCAGCTTCGCCTTGTCCTCCAGCTCGGCGTTGGTGCGCTGCAACTCGGCCGACTGGTCCTGCATCTCGTGCGCCAGCCGCTGCGACTGCGCCAGCAGCTCCTCCGTACGCCGGTTGGCCTGGATGGTGTTGACCGCGACGCCGATGGTGAGCACCAGCCGCTCCAGGAACGCCAGGTGCAGCTCGGAGAACGTGGCCACGCCGGCGAACTCGATCACGCCGAGCAGTTCGCCCTCGAACTGGACCGGCAGCACCACCAGGTCGGCCGGGGGCGTGTCGGCCAGCCCGGACCGTACGACGAGGCGCCCGTCCGGCTGCGCCTTGACCCGGATCGTCCGGCGCGACAGCGCGGCCTGCCCGACCAGTCCCTCACCCGGGCCGAACGTGACGTCGTGGCCGCGTGCCACGTACCCGTAGGAGGCGGTGAGCCGCAGCCGCATGCTGCCCTCGGAGCTGTCCGCCAGGAAGAACGCGCCGAGCTGCGCGTCCACCAGCGGGGTCACCTCCTGCATGATCATCCGGCAGACCTCGCCGAGGTCGCGCTGGCCCTGGAGCAGACCACCGATCCGGGCCAGGTTCGAGTCCAGCCAGCCCTGCTCGGCGTTCTTCTTCGTCGTCTCCCGGAGGGTGACGATCATCTGGTTGATGTTGTCCTTCAGCTCGGCGACCTCGCCCTGCGCCTTCACGTTGATCCGCTGGGTCAGGTCGCCGCGGGTCACCGACGTGGAGACCTGCGCGATGGCGCGCAACTGCGTGGTGAGGGTCGAGGCGAGCTGGTTGACGTTCTCGGTGAGGTCGCGCCACGTACCGGAGACGCCCTTGACCTGGGCCTGACCACCCAGCTTGCCCTCGGTACCCACCTCGCGCGCCACGCGGGTCACCTCGTCGGCGAACGACGAGAGCTGGTCGACCATCGTGTTGACGGTGTTCTTCAGCTCCAGGATCTCGCCCTGCGCGTCCACCGTGATCTTCTGGCCCAGGTCGCCGTTCGCCACGGCCGTGGTGACCGAGGCGATGTTGCGGACCTGACTGGTCAGGTTCGACGCCATCGAGTTCACGTTGTCCGTCAGGTCACGCCACGTACCCGAGACGCCCTTGACCTGGGCCTGACCACCCAGCTTGCCCTCGGTACCCACCTCACGGGCCACCCGCGTGACCTCGTCGGCGAACGACGAGAGCTGGTCCACCATCGTGTTGACAGTGGACTTCAGCTCCAGGATCTCGCCCTGCGCGTCCACGGTGATCTTCTGCGACAGGTCACCCTTGGCGACGGCGGTCGACACCTGGGCGATGTTGCGCACCTGCGCGGTCAGGTTCGACGCCATCGAGTTCACGTTGTCGGTCAGGTCGCGCCAGGTGCCGGCGACGCCGCGTACCTGGGCCTGGCCGCCGAGCTTGCCCTCGGTACCCACCTCGCGCGCCACCCGCGTGACCTCGTCGGCGAACGACGAGAGCTGGTCCACCATCGTGTTGACAGTGGACTTCAGCTCCAGGATCTCGCCCCGGGCGTCCACAGTGATCTTCTGCGACAGGTCACCCTTCGCCACGGCGGTGGTGACCGAGGCGATGTTCCGCACCTGACTGGTCAGGTTCGACGCCATCGAGTTCACGTTGTCCGTCAGGTCACGCCACGTACCCGAGACGCCCTTGACCTGGGCCTGACCACCCAGCTTGCCCTCGGTACCCACCTCGCGGGCCACGCGGGTCACCTCGTCGGCGAACGACGAGAGCTGGTCGACCATCGTGTTGACGGTGTTCTTCAGCTCCAGGATCTCGCCCTGCGCGTCCACCGTGATCTTCTGACCCAGGTCGCCCTTCGCGACCGCCGTGGAGACCTGGGAGATGTTGCGGACCTGGCTGGTCAGGTTGCCGGCGAGCTGGTTGACGTTCTCGGTGAGGTCGCGCCAGGTGCCGGAGACGCCACGCACCTGCGCCTGGCCGCCCAGCTTGCCCTCGATGCCGACCTCGCGGGCCACCCGGGTCACCTCGTCGGCGAACGACGAGAGCTGGTCCACCATCGTGTTCACGGTGTCCTTCAGCTCCAGGATCTCGCCCTGCGCGGCCACCGTGATCTTCTGCGACAGGTCACCCTTGGCGACAGCGGTCGACACCTGCGCGATGTTGCGGACCTGAGCGGTCAGGTTCGACGCCATCGAGTTGACGTTGTCGGTCAGGTCCTTCCACGTTCCCGCCACGCCCGGCACCTCGGCCTGGCCGCCGAGCTTGCCCTCGGTGCCCACCTCGCGGGCCACCCGGGTCACCTGCTCGGCGAACAGCCGCAGCGTGTCGGTGAGCGAGTTCATCGTGTCGGCCAGCTCGGCCACCTCGCCGCGCGCCCCGACCGTGATCTTCTGCGACAGGTCGCCCTTCGCGACGGCGGTGGCCACCTGGGAGATCGACCGCACCTGCCCGGTGAGGTTCGACGCCATGGTGTTCACCGAGTCGGTGAGGTCCTTCCAGGTGCCCGCCACCCCACGCACGTCGGCCTGGCCACCCAGCTTGCCCTCGGTGCCCACCTCGCGGGCCACCCGCGTCACCTCGTCGGCGAACGACGAGAGCTGGTCCACCATCGTGTTCACGGTCCGGCCGATGCGCAGGTACTCACCGCGAAGCGGGCGACCGTCTATCTCCAGCGCCATGTGCTGGGAGAGGTCGCCGTCGGCCACCGCCACGATGACCCGGGCGATCTCCGTGGTCGGCCGGCCCAGGTCGTCGATGAGCGAGTTGACCGCCCGCTGCCCCTCCGCCCAGGAGCCGTCCAGGCCCTCGTCGTCCAGGCGCTCGGTGAGCCGGCCGTCGCGGCCGACGATCCGGCTGATCCGGCGCAGGTCCAGGTGCTGCCGTTCCTGCAACGACACCACGTCGTTGAAGGCGTCGGCGACCTCACCGGGCAGTCCCGCCCGCCGGGGCAGGCGCACCCGCAGATCGCCGCGCCCCACCCGGCGCAACGCCTCGACCAGTTCGCCGAGGAGCACCTCGTGGTCGGACGCGGACGGGTCAGCGGTCACCGACTGATTCACCGTGGCCATCGTTCCTCGCTCCGCTCGGGCTCGTGCGGTCACACGGGCCATCCCATCATTGTGCCGCGCGATCCGTCGAGGTCACCGCGTGTGATCGCGCGTCACGTGCGGTATCAACCCGGGTGGCGGGTTCGCCGGGACGCTTGGCACCCGGGGTGGGCGCGGTGGAGGATATGAAGGTGTCAGCGGAGGCAGGGCCGGCCAGCGGCGGCGCGGACGAGCGCGTCCGCCGGGTCCGCCTCCCCGCCGACCGCCGCACCCCCGCTGCGGCCCGCGCGCTGGTCCGCACCATGCTGCTCGAAGCGCGGCTGCCCGAACTGCTGAACGAGGCGCTGCTGCTCACCACCGAGCTGACCACCAACGCCGTCGAACACGCGCGGACCGAACTGGACATCGAGGTCGACACCGACCGCGACGGCCTCACCGTGACCGTCACCGACTTCGCCTCCGGCCCGGTCGACGAGCTGATCGTCGGTGTGCGCAACACCACGTCCGACATCACCGAGGTGGCCGCCCGAGGGCGCGGGCTGCTGCTCGTCGACCACTTCTCCAGCCGGTGGGGCACGACCTACCTGCCCACCGGCAAGGGGGTCTGGTTCCGCCTGGACCGGTCCGGCCCCGGCGGGTCCGCCCGGCCGTCGGCCGGCCCGCTGCGGGTCGCCGAACCGGAACGCACCGGCGACGGTACGCCGAGCGCCGCGGCCATGAGCGATCTGATGCAGCTCACCCCCGACGCGTACGCCGACGAGCCGCTGCCCGAGTTCGCCACCGGGCTGCTGACCCGGGTCGCCGAGATGGTGGGCGCCGCCGGTGGCACGGTCCGGCTGGACCGGGGCGACGGACTCGGCACCCAGGTCTTCGCCCGGTACGGCCGGCCGCCGCGCGATGGCAACGAACTGCTGCGCGTACCGCTGGCGGTGCACCGCCCGTACTCGGGCGAGCTGGAGCTGGACGCGGCGCCCTCGGCGTACGCCCGGCCGCTCGCCGTACTGGCCGCCGAACGGCTGTCGCTGCACCTGGAGAACGACCGGCTGCGCCGCGCCGACGTACGCCGCTCCACCTGGCTGACGTTCCTGGCCGAGGCCAGTGAACTGCTCGCCCAGTCGCTGGACGTCGAGCTGACCATGGCGCTCGTCCCGCAGCTCGTGGTGCCCCGGCTCGGCCAGTGGTGCGCCGTGCACACCACCGACGAGTGGGGCCGGCTGCGGCTCGCCGCGTCGAGTCACGCGGACGAGGCGATGCTGCCGCAGCTGCACCGGATCCTCCAGGAGACCGGCCCGGACTCGATCCAGTCCCGGCTGCGCGAGGCGTCCCGCAACGCCGCCCAGGTGCCGCTCGGCGGGCCGATGGAGGGCTTCGCCGTGCCGTTGATCGCCCGTGGCCAGCGGCTCGGCACGCTCGCCGTGGGCCGGCACCAGCGGCACCGGCACGACCCGGACGAGGTGTCGGTGCTGGAGGACGTGGCCCGCCGGGCCGCCCTTGCCATCGAGAACGCCCGCATCCACGCCGAGCGCCGCCGGGTCGCCCAGACGCTCCAGCAGTCGCTGCTGCCGCCGGTGCTCCCGGTGGTCGAGGGCATCGGCTTCGCCGCCGAGTACGTCCCGACCGGCGACGACGCGGAGGTCGGCGGCGACTTCTACGACGTGCTCCCGCTGCCGGACGGCCGCTGGCTCGTGGTGGTCGGCGACGTGTCCGGCAAGGGCGTGCAGGCCGCCGCCGTGACCGGGCTGGTCCGGGACGTGATCCGGGTGCTCGTCGGCGACGGCAAACCGCTGCCCGAGGTGCTCGGCCGGCTCAACGAGACGCTCGTCGAGCGCGGCGGCGGGCGCTACTGCACGTTGGCGCTGGCGGCTGTCGCGCCCGGCGACGGCGACCAGCTCGACGTCTCGCTGCACCTGGCCGGCCACGACCGCCCGGTGCTGCTGCACGGCGGTGGCGGCGCGACGTTCGTCGGTGCCGGCGGTACGGCGCTGGGCCTGCTCGACTCGATCACCACGCCGACCGCCGAGCTGACGCTCAAGCCCGGCGACGCGCTGATCTTCTACACCGACGGGGTCACCGAGCGGCGGCGCGGACGGGAGCTGTTCGGCACCGACCGGCTGCGCGAGTCGGCGGCGCCGCTGGCCGGGTACTCGGCCGACGTCGTGGCCGCCCGGTTGCGTGCCACCACCATCGCCTTCTCGGTGGAGCCCCCGCGCGACGACATAGCCATCCTGGTCCTCCGAAACGACACCCCCTAGCGCTCCCACCCGGTCCCGGTCCCGGTCCCGTCCCGCGCACGGTCCCGAGCCTGGCCCCGTCGATCATGAAGTTAACCGCTCACTTCGCCCGATTCCTCCCCGCCAACTTCATGATCAACGCCCTCCGGCACGCCACGGACGCCTCAGGCCGCCTCCCGTCGCGCTCCAGCCCGCCCTCGCCCCCCTCCCGCCCGCCCATCGGCGGTGATCAAGGAGTTTGTGTTCTCTGGGGGCGCGAAATCCGACGCAAAGTCCTTGATCACCAGGGCGAGGTAGGGCGCGCGGGACGGGAGGCGGGGACGCGGGTGGCGCCGAGGCTGTGCGGTTCCGGGGCGCCCCGACAGGCGGGTCGCCCGGCCAGGCGGGGGCGCCCGGCGGGTGGCGCCGTCGAGCGAGGTGCCGGCACGGGTGCGGGCGGACGTCGGCAGGCCGGCGTCTGGGGAGGACGCACCAGAGCTCGGCGAATCCGCCGTAGCGCAGGCAGAGCGGGCCGCCGTGAGGGCTGGTCAGAGGCCGCCGGGGAGGCGGCCGGGGGCCAGGCGGCGGTGCGGGTCCAGGTGGGCCTTCGCGCTGCGCAGGCGCGGCAACGTGGGCAGCTCGCCCCAGAGGTCCACGGCACGGCGTACCGCCGCGGGCGCGGCCACCACGACGCACCGGCCCCGCCGGGCGATCAGCACACTGCGGACGGCGGTGAGGATCGAGGCGACCCGCTCGGGCGGCAGCGCGCCGGACAGGGCGGCGTGGACGGTGCCCGAGCCCGCTGAGCCGCGTACCGGCACGGGGCCGCCGGTGGCGTCACGCAACGCGTAGACGGCCGCGTGCAGGTCGTTGATCGGCACCTCGATGCGCAGCGCGGTGTCGCCGGGCGCGAACGGGTAACGCCCCCACCATTCCGGCGCGTGGTGACTGACCATCGCCTCGGCGCCGAGGACTGCGGTGAGCCGTTCGGCCCGCTCGGTCACGTCGGCCGGGCCGCCCTCCAGCAACACCACCAGGCTGCCCGCCGCGGGTCGTCCGGTCACGGCGGGATGGTCGGGACGGTTGACCACCGACGGGTGTGTGGCCGGGATGCGACGCCGGGGCAGCGGCACCGGCACCGGCAGGTCCAGTTCGACGGCCGCCGGATCGACGCCCGCGGCCAGTACGGCCCGGACCAGGTCGTGCACCTCGAGCGGTGTCCACACCGGACGGGACACCCAGAGCCGCCCGGCCGGCACGGCGTGCACCCGCATGGTGGCCGAGACCAGCACGCCGAGCCCGCCCTGCGAGCCGCAGAGCAGCCGCGCCACGTCGAGCCCGGGCACGTCGCCCCGCCCGAGGATCGCGGCCCCGCCACCCGGACCGTCGCCGAACGCACCACCGGCACCCCAGCCCGCGCCACCGGCCGGACCGCCGGCACCCCACCCGGGACCGTCCGCCGGGCCACCGGGTCCAAAGCCGCCACCACCCGCCGAACCGCCGGCACCGGCGGCACCGCCGCCACCATCGCCCGCCGGACCGCGCCCACTCGCCCGGCCACCGCCGCCCGGGGTGGCCCGGCCGAGCGCCTGCGTGCCGGACTCGCCGACGCTCACCAACTCGCCGTCGGCGTCGAGGTAGCGCACCCCGACGAGCTGGGCGCACGGGCTGCCGTGCCGGTGACGCAGCGGACCGGACTCGTCGGCGGCGAGCACCCCGCCGAGCGTCGCGCCCGGCGAGGGCGCGTCGACCGGCAGCCGCCGGTTGGTGCGCGCGAGCGTGGCCTGGACCGCGCGTAGCGGCGTACCGGCGCCGATCTCGGCCACCGCCGCGTCGCGCGGCTCGTGCCACACCCCGGCGAGGCGGCCGGTGTCGAGCATGATGTCCACCTGCGCGGGGGCGGCACCCCAGTCGATCTTCGTGCCGGCGCCGCGGGGCACCACTGTCAGGTCGTGCGCGGCGGCCAGCCGCAACACCTCCGCCGCGGCGTGCGGGCCGCCCGGCACGGCCACCCATCGGGCGGTACGGCCGGCCACCTCGTCGGCCGGGCCGGCGAAGCGGGCGAACGGGTCACCGCAGATCGCGGCCAGCTTCCGGGTGATGTCGAGGGCTTCGAGTCGGTGGGTGGAACGTGCCGCATCCGCCATGGCGGTTATCGTACACATGTTCGAAAGGCCTGGCGGCGAGTCGCGGGATTCGGTCGGCGGGCGAGCCCGGCGGCGGCCCGGCGACCGGTAACGTGGCGCCGTGACCGAAACCCCACCGCCCGTCGCCAAGCGCGTCCCGACCGAGCGCGTCCATCACGGTGACACAGTCCTCGACGAGTACGCCTGGCTCGCCGCCAAGGACGACCCGGACACGATCGCGTACCTGGACGCCGAGAACGCGTACACCGAGGCGCGCACCGCCCACCTGGCCGGGCTGCGCGCGGAGCTGTTCGAGGAGACGCGCCGGCGCACCCAGGAGACCGACCTGTCGGTGCCGACCCGCAAGGACGGCTACTGGTACTACACCCGCACGGTCGAGGGTCAGCAGTACGGCGTGCACTGCCGCCGCGCGGTCCGGCCGGGCGAGACGGCGCCCCCGGTCAGCGCGGACGGCGCCCCGCTCGACGGCGAGGAGGTGCTGCTCGACGGCAACCAGCTCGCCGAGGGGCACGACTTCTTCTCGCTCGGCGCGTTCGACGTGAGCCCGGACGGACGCTGGCTGGCCTACTCCACCGACTTCTCCGGCGACGAGCGGTTCACGCTGCGGATCAAGGATCTGACCACCGGCGAGTCGCTGCCGGACGAGGTGCCGGACACGTTCTACGGCACGGCCTGGTCCAGCGACGCGTCCACGCTGTTCTACGTGACGGTGGACGAGGCATGGCGGCCGAACCGGGTCTGGCGGCACACCGTCGGCACGGCGTCCACCGAGGACGTGGTGGTCTACTCCGAGGACGACGAGCGGTTCTGGGTCGGCGTCGAGCTGACCCGCTCGGAGCGCTTCGTGGTCATCGACGTCCACAGCAAGATCACCAGCGAGGTGTGGGTGATCCCGGCGTCCAACCCGACCGGCGAGCCCGCCGTCGTGGCCCCGCGGCGTCAGGGCATCGAGTACGCGGTGGAGCACCACGGCCACCGCTTCCTGATCCTGCACAACGACGGCGCGGAGGACTTCGCGCTCGCGTACACCTCGGCGGACGCGCCGGGTGAGTGGGAGCCGCTCATCCCGCACACACCGGGCACCCGGCTGGAGGCGGTCGACGCGTTCGAGCACCACCTCGTGGTGTCGCTGCGCGCCAACGGCCTGACCGGCCTGCGGGTGCTGCCGGTGGGCAGCGACGACAGCTGGGACATCGACTTCCCCGAGCCGATCTACAGCGTCGGGCTGGACGCGAACCCGGAGTACCGCACGAACGAGGTCCGGCTGCGCTACACCTCGCTGGTCACCCCGGACTCGGTCTACGACTACGACCTGGTGACCCGCGAGCTGACGCTGCGCCGGCAGAAGCCGGTCCGCCCCGGGCCGGACGGGCGCGCGTACGACCCTGCGGACTACGAGCAGCACCGGGACTGGGCGCTCGCCGACGACGGCACCCGCGTGCCGATCTCGCTCGTCTGCCGCCGCGACACCCCGCGCGACGGCTCGGCGCCCGCCGTCATCTACGGCTACGGCTCGTACGAGGCGAGCATGGACCCGTGGTTCTCGATCGCCCGGCTGAGCCTGCTCGACCGTGGCGTGATCTTCGGGGTGGCGCACATCCGGGGCGGCGGTGAGCTGGGCCGTCGCTGGTACGACGAGGGCAAGCTGCTGGCCAAGAAGAACACGTTCACCGACTTCGTGGCCTGCGCCCGGCACCTGGTGAAGGCGGGCTGGACGGCGAGCGACCGGCTGGTCGCCCGGGGCGCCTCGGCCGGTGGTCTGCTGATGGGCGCGGTGGCGAACCTCGCCCCGGACGCGTTCGCCGGGATCGTCGCGCAGGTGCCGTTCGTCGACGCGCTCACCTCGATCCTCGACCCGTCGCTGCCGTTGACGGTCACCGAGTGGGAGGAGTGGGGCAACCCGCTCGACGACCCCGAGGTGTACGCGTACATGAAGTCGTACACGCCGTACGAGAACGTCACCGCCGCCGACTACCCGGCGATCCTGGCGGTGACCAGCCTCAACGACACCCGCGTGCTCTACCACGAGCCGGCCAAGTGGATCGCCCGGCTGCGGTCGCTCGCGCCGACCGGTGACTACCTGCTCAAGACCGAGATGGGCGCGGGCCACGGCGGCCCGAGCGGCCGGTACGACTCCTGGCGCGAGGAGGCGTTCGTCAACGCCTGGATCCTCGACCGCGTCGGCCGGGCCTGACCCGTTCCGGATCAGATGAGCGACGAGGAGCAGCCGGGCCGACGTGCGCCGGCGTGGCTGCTCCTCGTGGTGGTCGCCGGCGCGCTCGTGGTCTGCTGCTGTTCGACGGTGATCGGCCTGGCCGTCGCCGGCTCCGCCGGGCTGCTCGGCCGCTGACCGCTCAGGTGCTGCGCAGTTCCTCCACCGAGGTCGCGGCGCGCAGGAACAGCAGGCCGGCCACGACCGTGCCCAGCACCGCCGCCAGCCCACCGGCCGCGAGCCAGGCCAGCTGATCCCACGGTACGTCCGGCGGGATGGTGGTCTCCGGCACCCATTCGGTACGGGTGTACCGCGCCGCGGTGGCCGGGTCGCCGCACAGTTCCGTACCGGCGTCGCAGACCGTCTGCGCGAAGCCACCGTTGCTCGGTGCCGGCATGACGCCCCGGACCAGCAGGTAGCCGACCGTCAACGCGAGCCCGATCGCGGGTACGGCGGGGGCGAGCGCGGCCCAGAGCAGCGACCGGCCGATGGTGGCGCGTGGCACGCCGGTCGCCACCTGTGCCGCGTACGCCCGTCGCCGGCTGGTGATCCCCTCGACCACCGCCACGAGCAGCCCGCCGCCGGCGATCGCCATCGCCACCACGACCGCGAGGTCGACGAGATCCATCGCGCCGAGGAAGAAGTCCGGGTCGGCCAGTCCGGAACCGGTGCGGCGGGTCAGCTCGGCCTGGGCCCGGAAGTCGGCGCGCATCCCCGCGGCACCGGCGCCGAAGATCAGCGCGGCCAGCAACGCGGCGAAGGTGCGGCTGCCGGCCCACGGGTCGGCGGCCAGCCGGCGGGCGGCGAGCAGCGCGGCCGGGCCGCGTCCGTGCCGGTGCAGCAGCCGCCCGGTGTGGTACGAGATCCAGCCGGTCCCGGACACGACACCGATCATCGCGGTCAGCCCGCCGACGACCAGCAGCGTCGGCACCAGCCAGTCCGGTGCCACGGCGCCACGCCGCTCGTACCAGAGCAGGAGCGGGCGGATCGCGGCGAACATCGCCAGTGCGGCGAGGATGAGCACGCCGGGCCACGGCCAGGGCGCCCGGGTGCGGACCCTGCGCACGACGCCGAACGGGGTGGTGGCGACCCGCCGCAGCAGCAACGCGCTGACCAGCGCGGCGGCCAGCGGCAGGCCGAGCACGACGGCGGCCGCCACCACCGGGGCCGGGTGCACGTCGGTGGGCAGCGGCAGCCGCCCGTCGGCGTCGGGCCGGTGCAGCAGCCGGCGCCCGGCCAGGAAGACGGCCAGGCCGGCGAGGGTGCCGATCAGGCTCGCCACGCCGGTCTCGGCGACCGCGACCCGGGTGACCTGCCCGGGGGTGGCACCGGCCAGCCGGAGCGCGGCCAGCCGCCGGTCCCGGCCCGGCGCGCCGAGGCGGGCGCACTGCCCGGCCAGCCCCAGCACGGGTACGCAGAGCAGCAGCAACGCGAACGCCACGCCGGGGCGCAGGCCGGGTTCCCGCAGCAGGGCGTTGGTGTACTGCTCGGACTGCGTCCAGGCGTCGCCGGGCGGCTTGACCACCGACAGCACTGTGAGCGCGGCCAGCCCGGCCAGCGTCGCGAGCGCCGCGCTCACCGCGGTGAGCACCACCCGTGCGATGTCGGTGCGCGTGCCCGCCAGCACGAGACGCAGCAGCGTCCCCGGCCTCACCGTGACCCGCTCGGCAGCGCCGGGTCGAGCCCGAGCCCGGTGTGGTCGACCATGCCGTCGCGCAGGCTCACCTCCCGGTCCGCGTACGCGGCGATGCGCGGCTCGTGCGTCACCAGCACGACCGTGGTGCGCTGCTCGCGGGCCAGCCGGACCAGTTGGGCGAGCACCTGCTCTCCGGCCAGCGTGTCGAGCGCGCCGGTCGGTTCGTCGGCGAAGATCACCCGTGGTTCGGTGACGAGCGCCCGGGACATCGCGCAGCGTTGCTGCTGCCCGCCGGACATCTCACCGGGCCGGGCGTCGGCGACGTCGGCCACGCCGAGCCGGTCCAGCCAGGCCAGCGCCGCGGTCCGTGCCGCTCGCCGCCCCGTGCCGGCGAGCAACAGCGGAAGCGCGACGTTCTCCGCGGCGGTCAGCTCGGCGACGAGCTGACCGAACTGGAACAGCACCCCGAATTCGGTACGGCGCAGCCGCGAGCGGGCCGCCTCCGACCACGTGTCGATCCGTTCCCCGCGCCAGGTCACCTGACCGGCGTCGGCGCGCAGGAGGCCGGCGAGGCAGTGCAGCAGCGTGGACTTGCCGCAGCCGCTCGGGCCGGTGACCGCGAGGATCTCGCCTTCGGCCACGTCGAGCGTCACACCGCGCAGCGCGGGTGTGTGACCGTATGCGCGGACGACTCCGCGCGCTTGCAGGAACGTCACGAGCGCACCTCCCGGTGCCAGTCGGCGACCCGGTCCAGGGTGGTGTGCAGCCACCGGAGATCGGCGTCGAGGTGGGCGATGGCGAAGTCGGCGGCGACCACCTCGTCGAGGCGGGCGCCGGGGGCCGTCTTGAGCGCGGTCAGTTCGCGCAGCCGTTGCGTGTGCGCCTGCCGTTGCGCGATCAGGTAGGCGCGGGCCTGGTCGACGTCGGCTACCAGGAGCGCGACCACCACCTTGGCGAAGAGCGTGCTGGCCACGTACGGCATCGGCGGCTCGACGGTGCCGAGCCAGTGGTCCAGGGCCGCACGCCCGTCGTCGGTGAGCGCGTACGAGGTGCGGTCCGGGCCGCCCTCGCGGGTCTGGCCGGCCGTGGCGACGAGGCCGTCGCGGCACAGGCGGGCCAGCGTCGCGTAGACCTGCCCGAAGGCGAGCGGACGGGCGCGGGGCAGCCGCTCGTCGTGCGCGCGCTTCAGCTCGTAGCCGTGGCGCGGGCCGGCGGCGAGCAGCCCGAGCAGGACGTGCGACGTGGACACGGCCCTACTATTCGCTGAGCGAATAGCGGTGTCAAGAACGGCCCGCGCGGCGCACCACGCGGGCCGTCGGGGTTCAGCGGGTCCAGGCCGGATCGCGACCGGCCCGGCCGAGCAGCGCGTCCATGCTGTCCGGCGCCGCGTCGGTGGGCACCGGCGGGCCGAACGCGCCCATCTTCTGCCCCGTGTCGCCCATCCGGTCCATGAACTCGTGCCCCGCCGCCACCACTGCGGGATCCACGCTCAGATCCTTGCCGGTGGCCCGCGCCAGATCCCACCCGTGGATGGTGAGGTCGATCAGGGCCATCATGCCGACCGTCTCCTGGGGCAGTCCCATGCCGGGCGAGATCCCCTCCTGCGTGGCCGGGTCGGACCAGGACTCGGTCAGCCGGGCCGCCTCGGTCGCGAACCGGTCCCGCCAGCCGTCGGTCAGGTGGTCGGTCTTGCCGGACCAGTCGACCTCCTCCCGGCGGGCCAGCGCCTGGAAGTTGACCACCACGTCGAACAGGTGGCCGAGCAGGTCGCGCACGGTGTAGTCGGGACAGGGGGTGGGCAGGACGAGCTGGTCGTCGGAGATGCCGCGCACCACCGCGGCCGTACGCGGCGCGGCGACGGCGAGCAGTTCACTGGTCTTCGTAGTCATAGGGACAGCCTATGAGGACGGTCACGAGGAGACGGGGCACGAACCGGCAGGGTCCGGTTCCGGCGCCGGCCGGCCGCCGCGACGACCGCGCCGATCGCTCAGCGGCGGCGGACCGCCACCACCGCCACGTCGTCGTGGATCTCCGGCGGCGCCAGCTCGACGAGCAACCGCCGGCAGAAGTCGTCCAGGTCGTCGTCCACCCGGGTGGCGGCCACCCCGAGCGCCGCCATGCCGTCGTCGATCGTGGCGTCCCGCCGCTCGATCAGCCCGTCGGTGTAGAGCACGAGCGTGGCCCCGGCGGGCAGCACGAACTCCAGATCCGGCGGGCGCGGCGCGCGCACGCCGAGCAGCGGCGCGGACTGCGTCACGAACTCGACCCGCCCGTCCCGGCTCAGCAACGCCGGCAGGTGCCCGGCGCTGGCCAGCCGGACCAGCCCGGTCGACGGGTGGAGCAGCAGGACGCAGATGGTCGCCAGCTCGGTCGGCAGCAGGTTGCGCATCAGCTCGTTGACCCGGTCCAGGATCACGCCCGGCTGGTGCCCCTCGACCGCGTACGCCCGCACCGCGTGCCGCAGCTCGGCCATCACGGTGGCGGCGTGCAGCGAGTGCCCGGCCACGTCACCGATCGCCACCAGCAGGTGCCCGTCGAGCATCACCAGCTCGTAGAAGTCGCCGCCCACCTCGGTCTGCGCGCTCGCCGGCTCGTACCGGACGGCCAGGTCCAGGCCGACGACGTCGGGCAGCCGCTGCGGGAGCAGGCTGCGCTGCAACGTCACCGCGATCCGGTGCTCCTCGTCGAAGGACCGCTGCGCCTCCACCGCCGAGGCGACCGCCTGGGCGAGCTGCACCAGCACCGGCGTGCGTACGGTCTGGGTGGCGGTCGGCACCACCACGTACAGCGGGGCCCGGTCCTCGCGCAGCCGGGACGCGGCCACCGTGACGGTGTCGCCGTCCGGCCAGCCCGCCACCGCCCAGTTGCCCGGCTCGTCGACCCGCACCCGGGTGCCGATCGGCACTCCGGTGTCGTCCACCACCCACGGCACGATCCGGGCCGGCGTGTGCGGGTCGTCCGCCACCCCGGCCAGGCAGTCCCCGTCGAACGTCTCCGCGACCACCGCCGCCGGGGCCTTGAAGATCCGCGCCGCGCCGCTCGCGGCGGCCTCCAGCAGCCGGACGAAGTTCGGCGTCGCGTGCATCTCCACTGTGGCGTCGGCGAGCGCGGCGAGCCGCTCGGCGAGCTGCTCGGCCCGCAGCCGGGCCTGGTAGTAGCGGAGCACCGCGTGCGCGGTGGCGACCAGTTCCTCCGGCTCGATCGGCTCGGCCAGGTAGGCGTCCGCACCCCGGGTGAGACCCTGCGCCCGGTCGACCACGTCGACCGCGTGCGCGGAGACGTGGATGACCGGGATGTACGGGTACTCCTCCTTGATCCGCTCGCACACCTCGAAGCCGCTCATGTCCGGCAGCCGCACGTCGAGCACCACGAGGTCGACGTGTTCCCGGGCCACCCGGTCCAGCGCCGCCGTGCCGTTCTCGGCCTCCAAGGTGACGAAGCCGGCCCGGGTCAGCCAGTTGACCAGCAGGTATCGCTTGGGGCCGCTGTCGTCGACCACAAGCACGGTCACCGGCCCGCTGTCCACCGTCACGCTCCGCCCGCGGGGAGGACCACTGTGAACGTGCTGCCCCGGCCGGTTTCGCTGGTCAGCTCCAGCGTGCCGCCGAGCAGCGTGACCAGCCGCCGCGCGTACGGCAGGCCGAGCCCGGTGCCACCGACCCGGGTCGTGCCGGGCACCTGGTAGAACTCCTCGAAGACCCGTTCGTGCAGCTCCGGCGGGATGCCCACGCCGGTGTCGGTGACCGACAGCGTCCACTGCTCACCGCGGCGCTCGGCGCGCAGGCGTACCTCGCCGCGCTCGGTGAACTTCAGCCCGTTGTGCAGCAGGTTGCGCAGCACCTGGGCGAGCAGCACCTCGTCCGAGCGGAGCGTGGCCGGTGCCGGGGGTTCCTCGACCACCAGCTCCACCTCGGGGCGCGAGGCGAGCGCCCGCAGCGTGCCGCGCAGCTGCCCGAACACGGCGCGCAGATCGACGTCGGACCAGTCCGGCTCGATCCGGCCCGATTCCGCCTTCGCCAGGTCGAGCAGCTCGTTGACCAGCCCCAGCAGGTCGCCCGCCGAGGAGCGGATCAGCCCCACCTGGCGGGCCTGCTCGCCGGTGAGCGGGTCGGAGGCGGAGTCGGCCAGCAGCCGGGCCAGGCCGATGATCGCGGTCACCGGGGCGCGCAGCTCGTGACTGACGTTCGCCAGGAACCGGCTCTTCGACTCGCTCGCCGCCCGAAGCTGGGCGGACTTCTCGTCCAGCTCGGCGTAGAGCGCCACGACGCCCCGGTTGGTCTCCTCCAGCTCCTCGGTGAGCTGGTTGTAGAGCGCCATCACGCCCCGGTTGGTCTCCTGGAGTTCCGAGTTGAGCACCGCCAGCTCGTCGCGCTGACTGCGTACCTCGTCGAGGGCGGCGATGAGCTGCGCGTTCTGGGCGGCCAGCTCGTCCAGCGCGGACCCCGGAGCGCGCTCGGCCAGCTCGGCCCGGAGCCGGCCGGCGCGTTCCGGCGTCAGCTCCTCGGCGTGGTCGGGCACTCGTCGGGACATCCTCACGACCGTATCGCCCTCGACGGCCACGACCCGCAACGTGTCCACCAGACGCGCGACGGCGCCGGACTGCGGCTCGTACCGTCCACCGGGGAGCGGGCGCAGCGGCGACAGGTCCACCTGGAGGACCCGGCGGCCGACGGCGTCGCGGTCGAGGGCGAACGTCACGTCCGCGCCGTCGACCCCGTGCAACAGCTCCCGCGCCACCTCGCTCAGCGCGGTGGCGATCCGTACCTGGTCCTGGTGTTCCAGCCCGACCGCAGCGGCCACCTCCCGGCCACGCTGCCGGACCAGGAAGATGTCCTGCTCCACCCGGAGCGCGAGGTGCAGGAGGGGTTCGGTCATGCCGCCCCCCGGGCCACCAGGACGCAGGCGTCGTCGCGGCGGGTGCCGGCGTCACGCAGCAGCGTCGCGGCGGCCAGCAACGGGTTGCGCCCGGCCAGCCCGGGGTAGTCGTCGAGGTCCCAGCGATCCACCACCCCGTCACTGTGCATGACCAGGGTGGCGTCGCGCGAGAAGGGGTAGTCGTACCCGCGGATCGCCGGACGCTGGTGCCCGGCGATGCCCGGCAGCGAGACCAGCCCGCGCCGCCGCTCGCCCGGCGCGACGATCATCGCGGCGATGTTGCCCAGTCCGGCGTAGCGGAGCACTCCGGCGACCGCATCCGGCTCCGCCACCGCGAGCGCGGCGCCCCGGGTGTGCGAGATGGCGGCGTGCAGGTGCCGCACCACCACGTCCGGCGGCCCGTCCGGCGCCGAGCGGAACGCGGACACGGCGGCGCCGGTCGCGGCGGCGGCCAGCGGACCGTGGCCCAGACCGTCGGAGACCAGCACCTGGCGGCGGCCGTCGACCTGGCGGACCGCGTACCCGTCGCCGCTGCTCTGCTCGCCGGTGATCGGACGGGCCAGCCCGGCCGCCCAGTCCGGCTCCGGCGGTACGCCGTCCCAGACCTGGATGACCAGGACCGTGCCCCGGCCCGGCGACGAGTAGCCGTCGAACCGGCTCGACTGCCGGGTGATCGCGCCGAGCCCGATGCCGAGCGTGCCGGCGGTGGAGTGGCCGTCGACGGAGGAGAGCGTGAGGTCGGCCATGCCGGGGCCGGAGTCGATCGCCACCAGCTCCACCCCGGCCCGGCCGCCCCGGCGCGCCGGGCGCATCAGCAGCGTGCCCTCGCGGGCGTGCTTGACCAGGTTGCTGGTGATCTCGGCGGTGACGATGGCCAGGTCCGCGACGCGCGGCGCGCTCAGTTCGAGCTGCCGGCCGAGACGCTCGGCCGCCCGGCGTACGCTGCCGGCGGTCGCCCCGGTGTCGACCCGGAACCAGAGGCCGTGGTCGGGCACCACGTCGGCGGTCATCGCGACCACTTGGTGACGGTGATCCGCGTCCCCTCGCCGACAGCCGTGCGGATGTCGAAGTCGTCGACGAGCCGGCGGGCGCCGCTCAGTCCCAGGCCCAGCCCGCCGCCGGTGGTGTAGCCGTCGGTGAGCGCCAGGTCGAGGTCCGGGATGCCCGGTCCCTCGTCGGCGAAGACGATCCGCACGCCACGCCGGCGGCCGTCCTCCACGGTGCTCACCTCGGCGCTGCCCCCGCCGCCGTAGATCAGCGTGTTGCGGGCCAGTTCGCTGGCGGCGGTGACGAGCTTCGTCTGGTCGACGAGGGAGAGCCGGGCCGCGACGGCTGTGGTACGCACCAACTGCCGGACCCGCACCACGTCCTCGTCGCTGCGGATCGCCTGGGTCGCCGGCACACCCAGGTCGACGCCCGTGGTCATGACGTCGCCGTCGTCTCGGTGTCCTCGTCGTCGGCCGTCTCGTCCCACTCGTCGGCGCGGCTGGCCGCAACCAGCTCCATGCCGCGCTCGACGTTCAGCGCGGTACGGATGCCGTTGAGCGACAGCCCCAGCTCGACCAGCGTGATGGCGACGGCCGGGCGCATGCCGACCACCACCGTCTCGGCGTCCAGCACCTTCGAGATGGACGCGATGGTGGACAGCATCCGGCCGACGAAGGAGTCGACGATGTCCAGCGCCGTGATGTCGATGATCACGCCGTGGCAGCCGGTGGCGACGATCCGCTCGGCCAGGTCCTCCTGCAACTGGATCGCCGTCTGGTCGGACATGTCGACCTGGATGGAGACCAGCAGGATGTCGCCGATCTTGAGGATCGGCACCCGTTCCATCAGGACTCCCGGCGCGGGCGGCGAGCGGTGGTCTCGACGCCGGTCAGGCGCAGCACGTGGCGCAGCGCGTCGGCGAGGCTCGCCTTGGTGGCGATGTCACCGAACTCGATGCCGAGGGCCACGATCGTCTGGGCGATCTGCGGGCGGATGCCGGAGATGATGCAGTCGGCGCCCATCAGCCGCGCGGCCACCACGGTCTTGAGGATGTGCTGCGCGACCTGCGTGTCCACCGCCGGCACGCCGGTGATGTCGATGATCGCGTACGGCGAGCCGGTGTCGACGAGCGTCTGGAGCAGCCGCTCCATCACCACCTGGGCGCGGGCCGAGTCCAGCGTCCCGACCAGCGGGACGGCGACCACGCCCTCCCAGAGCTTGACCACCGGCGTGGACAGCTCGAGCAGCTGCTCCGCCTGGTCGGCGATCAGGCTCTCGCGGGCCCGGACGAACGTCTCGAAGGTGAACAGCCCCATCTGGTCGACGAGTGCGGAGTAGGCGACGAAGTCGCGCAGGGTCTCGGCGCCCTTCTCCTCCTCCATCAGCTCCAGCAGGGCGTCCTTGAGCGCGAACACGCTGATCGCGGTCTCGGTGGCGGAGAACCCCTGCCGGGCCCGGTTGGTGGACAGCTCGGACAGCACCGCCCGCAGCTCACCGCCGTGCTCGTCGGCCAGGTCGGAGACGCCCTGCCGGCCGGCGTCGACCAGCGCGCGGTGCAGTTCCTGGACCTGCCGGGCCAACTCGGCCCGGCTCAGGCGACCGCGCAGCGAACTCGCGACGATCTCCGTCCAGCGGTTGGTCAACCGGTCCGCGTGCTGACTGAGCACGTCGGCGAGCCGATCACCCTGTTCGGCGCTCAACGCCATGCTGACCTCCCTGATTTGGACGGGCGGACTCTATCACCGGAGGCTGAGGCGTTACTTGTCGCGGGGCAAAGAATGATCGACCGCACCCGTGACCGCTCCCGTTCTGCGCGGCGCGCCCGTCGTGGGATACCGTTTCCCCCGAACACAGGAGGTCGACGTATGTCCTTGACGGTGCACACGGAACAGCGCGGCGACGTGGTCGTCGTGTCGGTCGCGGGCGAGCTGGACATGGCCACGGCACCGCAGCTGCAGGACCAGATCACGGATCTGCTGGACAAGGGGCGCAGCCGCCTGGTCTTCGACCTGGCCGAGGTGTCGTTCTGCGACTCCACCGGCCTGTCCGTGTTCGTCCGGGCGAAGAACAACTGCGACGAGGCGGGCGGCGTGGTCCGGCTGGCGGCCCCGCAGCGCGGCGTGCTGCGCATCCTCGAGGTCAGCGGCCTGGTCGAGGTGCTGCACACGTACCCGACCGTGGAGCAGGCCGTCGCGGGCGACCCCACCCCGGCCTCCTCCTGACCGATCCCGCTCAGCGCTCGTCCTCGATGTAGCGGGGACGAGCGATCACCATGCCCGCCGCCGTCTGCACGGCCAGCGCCACCAGCAGGAAACCGATCGGGGCGGTCCAGCCGCCGGTCGCCTCGTAGAGGATGCCCACCAGCAGCGGTCCGAGCGCCGCGATCACGTACCCGGTGCTCTGCGCGAACGCGGACAGCGCCACGGTGCCCTCGGCGGTCCGGGCGCGCAGCCCGATCGTGGTCAGGATGAGCGGGAACGCGCCCTGGCCGAGCGCCAGCAGCAGCACCCACAGCGGCGCCAGGCCGTGCGGGGCCAGCGCCAGACCGGTGTACGCGGCGGCGGAGAAGACGGTCAGCGACAACACCAGTGGCCGGAGCGTGGCCAGCCGGCCGGCGAGCGCCGGCATCATCAGCGCCACCGGCACGCCCAGCGCGGTCACGCCCGCCAGCAGCAGCCCGGCCGCCTCCGGCCGGTATCCGGCGTCCCGGAAGAGCTGGGCCAGCCAGCCCATGATCGCGTACCCGCTGAGCGACTGCGCCCCGAAGTAGACCGCCATGGCCCAGCCGAGCCGGGTCCGGGCCGGCTGCACCCGGGCCGGGGCGGCGACCGTCACCGCCGGGGGCGCGGCCCGTCGCGCGGCGCGGGCCCGCAGCGCCAGCGGCACCCACGGGAGTACGGCCAGCGCGGCCAGCCCGGCCCAGATGCCGAGTCCGGCCCGCCAGGACCCGAACGCGTGCGCGACCGGCACGGCTGCGGCAGCGGCCACCGTCGTGCCCACCGTCAGGGCCATCGTGTACGCCCCGGTGACGAGCCCGGTGCGGTGCGGGAAGTGCTGCTTGACGAGCATCGGCAGCAGGATGTTCGCCACCGCGATGCCGGCCAGCGCGAGCGCGCTGGTGAGCACGAAGACCGCCGCCGAGCCGGTGACCGCGCGCAGCACCTGCCCGACGGTGAGCGCCAGCATCGCCAGCACCAGCACCCGGGGTGCGGCCCAGCGGCGGACCAGCCAGGGGGTGAGCGCGCCCAGCCCGGCGAACGCGATGGTGGGCAGCGTGGTGACCAGGCCGGCCATCGCGCCGGAGAGGCCGAGCCCGACCCGGATCTCGTCGAGCAGCGCACCGAGGCTGGTCACCGCGGCCCGCAGGTTCAGCGCGACGAGCAGCATCCCGGCCAGTACGAGCAGGCCGCCCCGGACCGGGCCGGCGGCCGGGGTGGGCCCCGCCGCGGGGGTGACGCCCGGGGCGGGCACTGTCGCGGCGGGCGCAGGTGGCGGAGTCATGACCTCGAACCTACAATCATGGGATGAATTTCGGCACGAGTTGTAACCGGTGACACCCGCCCGGGATTCCGTCGCCGTGCCTCCGCGCGGTCACCGGGTCCGGCAGACGATCGAGCAGCTCCGGGAGCGGATCCTCGGCGGCGAGTGGCCGGTGGGCGGGCGCATCCCCACCGAGCCGCAACTGGTCGCCGCGCTCGGCGTGGGGCGGAACACGGTCCGCGAGGCGGTCCGGGCGCTCGTGCACGCCGGGGTGCTGGAGTGCCGGCAGGGCTCCGGCACCTACGTGGTGTCGACCGACGAGCTGGCGCCGGTGGTGGCCCGCCGGCTCACCGACGACCGGATGACCGAGGTGATCGAGGTCCGGCGCGCGTTCGAGGTGGAGGCCGCCCGGCTCGCCGCGCTGAGGCGTACCCCCGAGGACCTGGTGGCGCTCGACGGCGCGCTCGCGGCCCGCGAGGCCGCGTGGCGCGGCGGCCGGGTGGACGAGTTCGTCGAGGCGGACGCCGCGCTGCACACGGTCGTGGTGGCGGCCGCGCACAACGCCATGCTCGCCGAGCTGTACGCCTCGGTCGGCGCGGCGCTGCGCAGCACTGTGGCCCAGGCGATGGGCGAGGCGCTGACCCCCGAGCGGTACGTGGACCACGGCCGGCTGGTCGAGGCGATCCGGGCCGCCGACCCGCAGCGGGCGGCGATCGAGGCCGGTGCTTTTCTCGAAGGGCCCGCCGGGGGCAGCGGCTGCTGACGCACGCAAAATGTCACTGGCACCCGCTAGCTTCCTGACATGACGGGAGACCCGAAGGAGCAAGTAGTGGCCACGGCATCCTGGCCGGCGCCGTCGCCTCCCGATGGTTCCGCGTGAAGACGATCCAGGCGTACCCGATACGCCCTCGATCTCACCCCGACGCAGGAACGCGCAGCACTTGCGCACGCCGGAGCCGCCCGCGTGGCGCACAATTGGGCGCTCGCACGAGTCAGAGCAGTGATGTGTCAACGGGCCGCGGAGCGCACCTACGGCATCCCGGATAATCAACTCACCCCGGCGCTGTCGTGGTCGCTTCCAGGGCTGCGCAAGGAATGGAACGCCGCTAAGCGCCAGGTCGCCCCATGGTGGGCGGAGTGCTCCAAAGAAGCGTTCAATACGGGTCTCGACGCACTCGCCCGAGCACTGAGGAACTGGACACGTTCCCGCAGCGGGCACCGGGCCGGCCGACCCGCCGGTTTCCCCCGGTTCAAGTCCCGCCGACGCACTGCGCCGAGCGTTCGCTTCACCACTGGCACGATCCGGGTGGAGTTGGACCGGAAGCATATAGTGCTTCCACGGCTAGGCCGGCTGAAGCTACACGAGTCCGCCCGTAAGCTCGCCCGCCGCATCGACAGCGGGACCGCCCGACTCATGTCCGCCACCGTGCGCCGTGACGGCGGCCGGTGGCACGTGGCCTTCACCTGCGAGGTCGAGCGAACCGATCGCCGCCCGACCCAACCCCTGTCGGTGGTCGGTGTCGACCTTGGCATCAAGCATCTCGCGGTGCTCTCGACCGGTGAGAAGGCACCAAACCCCCAGCACCTGATTGGTGCACAGGCGCGGTTGCGGCGTTTCAGCCGGGCGCTGACCCGAAAGGCCGGACCGGATCGGTGCGCCAGCCGCCACCCGTCCGGCCGGTGGGAACGGGCATCCGCCCGCCTCAGCCGGGCTCACGCACGGGTGAGAAACCTGCGTCGCGACGGGTTGCACAAACTCACCACCCGCCTCGCCCGAGAACACGGCACGATCGTGCTAGAAGACCTCAACGTCGCCGGGATGCTGCGCAATCGACGGCTGGCGCGGCATATCGCCGATGCCGGTTTTGCCGAACTGCGCCGGCAACTGGCATACAAAGCTGAGTGGTACGGCGGCCAAATGATTCTGGCCGACCGCTGGTATCCCTCCTCGAAAACCTGCTCGGGTTGCGGTGCGGCGAAAGCCAAGCTGGCCCTAGCCGAGCGGACCTACATCTGCACAAAGTGCGGCCTGGCGCTTGATAGAGATCTCAACGCTGCCCGCAATCTGGCCGCCCTAGTCGCGAGTCACACCACCGGGAGTGGTCCGGTGGCTGGACGTGGAGCCGACCGTAAGACCCAGCATGCTGGGCTGGTGGCAGTGAAGCGTCAACCCGGCGCCGCCTCAGCGGGTCAGACCGGGACCGTCCCGCCGCAAGGCAGGACTACCGATCGCGAGCTCACTAGAGCCGGCGATGGGTAACGGCATAGGTTGTCCCGGACGCAGACTCATCAGGGCACGGGAGTACGGATGCTCAAGGGCTTCAAAGACTTCATCATGCGCGGCAACGTCGTCGACCTGGCGGTCGGTGTCGTCATCGGCGCCGCGTTCACCGGCGTGGTCACCCAGCTCACCAAGTCGTTCCTGGAACCGCTGGTACGCGTGTTCATCGCGGTGATCACCGGCAGCGAGAACGGGCTCACCGGCTCGACGCCGGCGTTCCGGGGCATCCCCTTCGACTGGGTGGCCTTCGTCAACGCGCTGATCACGTTCGTGCTCACCGCGGCGGCGCTGTACTTCCTCGTCGTCTACCCGATGAACAGGCTCGCCGAGCGGCGCAAGCGCGGCGAGGAGCCGCCGCCGTCGGCCCCGAGCGAGGAGGTCAAGCTGCTCACCGAGATCCGGGACGCGCTGCTCGCCGGCAACCACGGCACGCCCGGCCAGCGCAGCGCCCTGGACGACGTGCTCGGCCGCCGGCAGGAGCCGCCCGCGCCGCGCTGAACGCCATAGCCGATCGGCCCCCGCGACGATCTCGCGGGGGCCGACGTGTATCGAACACATGTTCGATAGAGTCCGGGCATGGAGCAGCGTAGGCACTGGTGGAACGGGAAATGGGGACGCCTCGCCCGGCGTGACGTCTTCCTCCGGGTGGACGGCGACCGCTGGCACGTGGAGCAGCGGGCCGGCGGCGCCGAGGGGGTCTCCCGGTTCTACGAGCACGCCAGCGTCGAAGAGGCCGAGGAGACGGTCCGGGCGCTGCTGGACGGCACCGACACCTGGCGCGAGCTGTCCCCCCGCCCACCGGGCGGCTGGGCCCCCTCCGTTTAGCGCCCGCGCGCCCCGGGAACCGCTTCTGCATGAGCCAGCAGCAGGACACCGTCTCCCGGGTCACCACCGGCATGCGGGTGGTCGACTCCGCAGGCGTCGAGGTGGGCACAGTCGATCTCGTGCAGCGTGGCGACCCGGTCGCGGTGACCGTGCAGGCGCCCGCCCCGGTCGACCCGGGCAGCAGCCTGGACGAGCTGATCGAGTCGGCCGCGGCCGAGGAGCCGGACGTACCGGCCGACCTGGCCGCCCGGCTGCTGCGCGACGGCTACCTCAAGGTCTCCACCGAACTGGTCCGCACCGGCGCGGTCTACGTGCTGGCCGACCGGATCGCCGCGGTGAGCGACGGCGCGGTACGCCTCACCGTCCCGGCTGCGGAGCTACCCGCCGAGGAGTGACTGGTCACCCGGTCCGGGCGGGAACGGACGGGGTGGGATCCGCCTCGACCGGCGCCGGTGCAACCGTCCGGCGGCGGAACAGCAGCAGCATCAGCCAGCCCGCGACCAGTCCCCAGAACGCGCCGCCCACCCCGAGCAGGCTCACCCCGGAGGCGGTGACCACGAACGTCACCACGGCTGCCTCCCGTGCGTCCGGCTGGGCGACCGCCGCCGTGACGGCTCCGGCGAGCGCGCCGAGCAGGGCGAGCCCGGCGACGGCTTCGACCAGCACCGGCGGGGAGAGCAGCACCAGGGCGGTCGCCACGCCGGCGCCCAGGCCGAGCAGGGCCAGGCCGATCCCGGCGGTGACCGAGGCGATCCAGCGCCGTTCCGGGTCCGGGTGGGCGTCCGGGCCGGCGGCCAGGGCGGCGGTGATCGCGGCCAGGTTCACCGCGTGCCCGCCCGCCGGGGCGCCGAGTGCGGTGGCGAGCCCGGTCACCCGCAGCGCCGAGCCCAGCGGGGCCCGGTAGCCGTACCCGGCGAGCACCGCGGTGCCGGGCACGTTCTGCGCGGCCATGGTGACCAGGAACAGCGGCAGCGCGAGCCCGACGACGGCGGGCAGCGTCCAGGCCGGCGCGGTGAACGCGACGACCGGTGCGGCGTCCAGCCGGGCCGGCCCGGAGGTGGTCAGCGCGATCGCGACCACCGCCACGGCGAGCGCGCCCGGCACCGCCCAGCGGCGGGCGAACCGGTGCAGCAGCAGCCAGACCAGCACCACCGGCCCGGCCAGCAAGGGCACCTCGACCAGGGCGCGTACCGGCGCCGTACACAGCGGCAGCAGCACCCCGGCGAGCATGGCGGAGGCGATCGGGGCGGGGATCGCGGCGACCGCGCGGCCGAGCGCGGGGATCAGCCCGGCCGCGATGATCAGCAGTCCGGCGACCAGGAAGGCGCCGACCGCCGCGGGCCAGCCGCCGGCGACCGGTCCGGTGGCCACGAGCAGCGCCGCGCCCGGCGTGGACCAGGCGATCGACAGCGGCAGCCGGTGCCGCAGGCCGAGCCAGACCGCGCAGGCGCCGCTGGCGACGCAGAGCGCGAGCAGGCCGGAGGCGGCCTGGTCCGGTTCGGCGCCGACCGCGCGCAGCCCGGCCAGGACGACAGTGAACGAGCTGGCGAAGCCGACCAGGGCGGTCACCACGCCGGCCAGGACGGGTTGGAGCCGACCGCCCATGCTCTCCTCCTCCGACCGTTCCGTTTACGGAACGGCACGGTGTAGCACGATAGCCCTCATGACAGCCGCCGCACCAGCCGACGACCGGGGCGCCCGGGAGGTCGGCCTGCGCATCCGCTCGCTCCGCACCGAGCGGGGCATCTCCCTGTCCGAGCTGGCCCGCCTCGCGGGCGTCGGCAAGGCCACGCTCTCCGGCCTGGAGAACGGCGTGCGCAATCCCCGGCTGGAGACCCTGTACGCGATCACCGCGCAGCTCGGCGTACCGCTGACCGCCGTGCTCGCCACGCCCGACCAGGCGCCGACCCTGCGCGGGGCCGCGGTGGGAGGCACGCTGCTGGAGGTGTTCAGCGACCGGGAGGCGACCTACGAGCTGTACCGGATGTGGGTCACCCCGGGGCCGGCGCAGCTCTCCCCCGCCCACTCCAGCGGCGTGACCGAACACGTGACGGTCTTTTCCGGCGTGCTCCGCGCCGGGCCGGCCGACGCCCCGCTGACCGCCGGCCCCGGGGGCTACCTGCGATGGACCTCCGACGTGCCGCACACCTACGCGGCGGTGGGCGAGGAGGAGGTCCACGCGAGCCTCCTGCTGCGCTATCCTCGTCCATCCACACTGGACAGTTGACGCATACCCAGGATGCAAGCTGATGACATTTCTTTCAGCAGACCCGCCAGCGCGTGCAGACGCGGAGCCGTTCTTCTTGGCAAGCTTGTCCTCATGACGCTCATCCTCCGCTCGGCCATCCTCAACGACGTCGGCCTCGTCCGGACCAACAACGAGGACTCCGCCCTCGCCGGTGACCGCCTCGTGGCGGTGGCCGACGGCATGGGCGGGCTCCCCGCGGGCGAGGTGGCCAGCGAGATCGTCATCCGGATCCTGGACGAGCTGACGCCGCCCACCGGCGCCGACGAGGCGGCCGACGCGCTGCGCGCCGTCGTGAGCACCGCGAACCAGCGCATCCGCGCGGCCATCACGGTGGACCCGGCCCGCGACGGCATGGGTACGACGCTCACCGCCGCCCTGCTCGCCGGCGACACCCTGGTCCTGGCCCAGGTCGGCGACTCCCGCTGTTACCTGCTGCGCGACCACGAGCTGACCCAGCTCACCCGTGACGACACGTTCGTGCAGGCGCTGGTCGACCAGGGCGCGCTCTCCCGCGACCAGGCCCGGCACCACCCGCAGCGCTCGCTCGTCACCCGCGCGGTGCAGGGCTCCGACGCGCCACCCGCCGTCGGGGCGCTCACCGTGTTCGCCGGAGACCGGCTGCTGCTGTGCAGTGACGGCCTCTCCGACTACGTGGAGGACGCCGCCATCGCGGCGGCGCTCGCCACCTACGGCGACCGCCAGCAGTGCGGCGAGCAACTGGTGAAACTGGCCCACCAGGCCGGCGCGCCGGACAACGTGACTGTGGTCATCTCGGACGTTACCGAGGCGTGAGCGGGCGTCCTTTCCGGTTGCGGACCACGCCCGGTGCGGTTGGGATGAACGGATGCACATCCGCCGGCTGGCCGCCGATGAACGACTGACCACCAGCTTCCCGCTCCAGGCGTACGCGTTCGAGGCATCGCCGATGGCGGACTCCCGGACCGACCAGTTCCGCGCGTACCTGCCGTACAACGCCGGGAACACGACGCTGGTGGCCGAGGAGGACGGGGTCACCGCGGCGGCCGTGTCGGCGATACCGATGCGGCAGAACCTGCGCGGCGCGGTGCTGCCGATGGCCGGTGTGGCGGGCGTGGCCACCCATCCGCTGGCCCGCCGGCGCGGCCACGTCCGGACGCTGATGCAGCAGCTTCTCGACGGCATGCGCGACGAGGGCCACCAGCTCACCGCGCTGCACCCGTTCCGCGCCTCGTTCTACGAGCGCTTCGGCTACATCGGGCTGCCCCGGCGGCGTACCGCGGTCTTCAACCCGGCGGACCTGGCGCCGCTGCTGCGGGCCGAGCTGCCCGACGAGCTGGTCTGGGAGCGGATCGGCGCGGGATATGCGCGGTGGCGCGCGTACACCGAGCGGTGCCTGCGCGAGCGGCACGGCTTCGCGGTCTTCCCGGACTTCCGCGCGGTCGGCCTGCGCGACCGGGACGACCGATGGCTGGTCAGCGTGGTGCGCGGCGGCGAGACGGTCGGCGCGGTGACCTACCGGATCGACGACCACGCCGGCACGCTGTTCGCCGACGACCTGCTGGCCGACGACGCGTACGCCCGCACGTCGGTGCTCCAGTTCTTCGCCCGGCACGTCGACCAGGTGGCCCGGATCAGCGTCCAGGTGACCCCCGACGAACTGCCCGAGCTGTGGCTCACCGACCTCGACGTGCAGGTGGAGGCGCGGGTGGCCCGGCCCGACCCGACCGCGCCGATGGCCCGGCTGCTCAGCCTGGACGCGCTCGCCGACCAGCCGGTCGGGGTCGGCCGGGTGCTGGTCGAGCTGGTCGGTGACCGCTGGCTCGCCGGCCGGCACCTGCTCGACGGCACCACGGGCAAGCTGGCGGTGCTGCCCGCGCAGACCGCCGCCGGGGGCCGCGTGCCGGCCGCGCGGCTCACCGCCGCCGGGCTGTCCGCCCTGGCGTACGGGGTGCTCGACCCGGCCGAGGTGGTCGTACGCGGGCTGGGTGAGGTGCCGGTGGACGCGGCGGGTGAGCTGCGACGTCTCTTCCCCCGCGAGTTGCCGCACCTGTTCGCCGACTTCTGACCCGGTCGACGGCGCACGCCCGGGGGTAGGGTCCAGCGCGTGCCGGAGTGGCTGGAAGCGGGATTCTGGGGCCTGCTCGCCGGGTCGGCCCTGCTGATCGGGGCGGCCGTCGGGTTCTTCGCGCGCGTACCGCGCCGGGTGACCGCCTCGGTGATGGCGTTCGGCGCGGGCGTGCTGCTGTCCGCCGTCTCGTTCGAGCTGATCGACGAGGCGCACGAGCAGGGCGGCCTGCTGCCGGTGGCGATCGGCGCGGCGGCCGGCGCGCTGGCGTACACCGGGGCGAACGTGCTGCTGGCCCGGCACGGTGCGCGGCACCGCAAGCGTTCCGGCGACGAGCAGCCCTCCGAGCGGGAGCAGCCCGGCTCGGGTACGGCGATCGCGGTCGGCGCGCTCCTCGACGGCGTACCCGAATCGGTGGTGATCGGTGCGAGCCTGCTCGCCGGCGGCCCGGTCAGCCTGGTCACCGTCATCGCGGTGTTCCTCAGCAACGTGCCGGAAGGGCTCTCCAGCGCGGCCGGGATGCGGCAGGCCGGGCGTACCCGGCGCTACGTTTTCGGGCTGTGGACGGCCATCGCGTTGATCTCCGGCGCGGCGTCGCTGGCCGGGTACACGCTGCTCGGCGGCGCGCCGCCCGAGGTGCTGGCGACGATCACCGCGCTCGCCGCGGGCGCGATCCTCGCGATGATCACCGACACCATGGTCCCGGAGGCGTTCGCCGACGCGCACCTGCTGGTCGGGCTGATCACCGTGCTCGGCTTCCTGGTCGCGTTCGCGCTGTCGCACGCCTGACCGCCGCACGCGGTGCCGGGGGCGCTGCCCGCCGCCGCGCGGTCGCCGGCTCAGGTGCCGGCTGCGGCTCCGGTGCCGGCCGCGGCTGCGGCTCGGGCTGCGGCTCCGGTGCCGGCTGCGGCTGCGGCTCGGGCTGCGGCTCCGGTGCCGGCTGCGGCTGCGGCTGCGGCTGCGACGCCGGCTTAGCGGCGGGTTAAGGATCGGCTGTGGAGTCGTGCCGGGGCGGCCGGTCCTCCTAGCATCGGGCGGTGCGCGTGAAGTCGGCTGTCACTCTGCTCGTCCTCGCCCTGGCGACGGCGACGCTGCCCGCCTGCGGCGGCGAGGATCCGGCCCCTGTCTCCGCCGTGGCCAGTGGCACGCCTGGAACGCCGGGTGCCGCCCCGGCGTCCGCACCGGGCGGGCGTTCCGGCCTCGGCAGCGCCCGACCGAGCCCCACCCCGGCCACCGTGGCGTTCCGCGCCGGCAACCCCGCAGGCCGGGCGAGCGTACCGGCCGAGGCACGTCCGGTGGACACCTCGCGCCCGACCCGTACCGTCGGCAGCGGCACCCCGGCGAGCTGCACCTCGGAGGCGGTGGTGAAGGCCGTCGCGGCCGGTGGCGTGATCACGTTCGACTGCGGCCCCGCGCCGGTGACCATCACCATGAAGGCCACCGCCAAGGTGGTGAACTCGCACGGCCCGCGCGTCGTGCTGGACGGCGGCGGCAAGGTCACGCTCAGCGGCGGCGGCAAACGCCGCATCCTCTACATGAACACCTGCGACGAGGCACAGGGCTGGACCACCTCGCACTGCCAGAACCAGGACCACCCGCGGCTCACCGTGCAGAACCTGACGTTCGCCGACGGGGACGCCACGGGCGATCGCACCGAGGGCGGTGGGGGCGGCGCGATCTTCGTACGCGGCGGGCGGTTCACCGTGATCAACTCACGGTTCGTCGACAACCGCTGCGACCGCACCGGCCCGGACCTCGGGGGCGCCGCGCTGCGCGTGCTCAGCCAGTTCGAGAACAATCCGGTGTACGTGGTGAGCAGCACCTTCACCGGCGGGGTGTGCGCCAACGGCGGGGCGCTGAGCAGCATCGGCGTCTCCTGGACGGTGCTGAACAGCGTCTTCCGGGACAACCGCGCGGTCGGCACGGGCGCGAACCCGGCGCGGGGCGGCACACCGGGTGGCGGTAGTGGCGGCGCGATCTACTGCGACGGCAACGAGTTCGCCGTACGGATCGCCGGCACGGTGATCGAGGACAACAGCGCGAACGAGGGCGGCGGCGCGATCTTCTTCGTCAGCAACAACCGCACCGGCACCCTGAAGATCGACAGCAGCACCCTGCGGCGCAACCCCAGCCGAGGCTTCGAGACAAAGGGCCACCCCGGCATCTTCTTCCTGGGCGCCCAGATCTCCTGACCTCTTTTCTCCCTCCCTCCCTTGCGCTGCCCCCGAGGGCTCCGCCCCGCCGATCATGAAGTTGGCGGCCTCCCCGTCGGCGTGTCGCGCCGTCAACCTCATGATCACCGCCTGAGCCCTCGGCCTGCGCCACGCCGCTCCCACCCCACCCCGTCGATCATGAAGTTGACGGTTCCATCATCGGCGTGTCGCCCCGCCAACTTCATGATCACCAGCCAGGCCCCGACCCGATGGCGCCCGCCCCGCCGGCCTCACCTCGCGCGTGACCCCTTGACTTTGTGATCAAGGAGTTTGCGTCCTGGTCGATCTCTGGGAGGGACACAAACTCCTTGATCAACAGGGCGGGGAGGGGCGGGGCAGGGCGGGGGCGGGGTGGGGTCAGTAGGGGTTGGGGTGGCCGGGGAGGTGACCTCTGGTCAGGGCGGCCGGGCGGCCGGGCAGCGCCGGGTCCGGGGACAGCGGCGGGGAGTCGGTGCCCGCTCTCGTGGCCATACCGGCGAACAGCTCCTTCAGGGCGGTCACCGTGTCGACGGCCGGCGTCCAGCCGAGTTCGGTCTCGGCACGGTGGCTCGACATCAGCGGCACGTTCAGCGCCAGGTCGACCCAGCCGGTGTCGACCGGCTGCAGCCGCGCCCGCCAGGTCACCGCCGCCGCCGCGCGCAGCACGGGCGTCGCCACCGGCACCGTCCAGCCGTGGAAGTGCCGGGCCACCAGCTCCGGCGTCAGCACCGGGTCGGCCGCCACGTTGAAGGCGCCGCTCGCGTCCCCCACGACCGCCCTGGCGTACGCGTCGGCCACGTCGTCGGCGTGCACCGCCTGCATCCGGAGTCGCTTGTTCGACGGCACCAGCGGAATCCGGCCGTACCGCAGCAGACGCACCGGCACCAGCGGGCCGAGGAAGTAGCGGCTGATCTCCGTACCGGCCTCGCGCTGGAAGATCAGTCCCGGGCGTAGCCGTACCACCCGCAGGTTCGGGTGCTCCCGCTGCACGCCGTCGAGCAGCGCCTCCACCTCCGCCTTGTCCCGGCTGTACGACGACGTCTCCACCCCGGTCGCCGGCCAGTTCTCGCTGACCGGGTGGTTCTTCGGGCCGGGCGCGTACGTGCCGACCGATGAGGCGTACACCAGGGCCGGGACGCCGACCCGGACGGCGGCCTCGATCACCGCGCGGCTGCCGCCGACGTTGGTCCGGTAGAGCGTGCGGCGGTCGTGGCTGGGCTGGATCTGCCAGGCCAGGTGCACGACCGCCCCCGCCCCGGCGAAGATCCGCACGAGCTGGTCCGCGGCGCCCGGTGCGCCGATGTCGCAGGAGTGCCACTCCACGTCGTCGTACGGTTCACCGGCTTCGGGCCCGGGCAGCCGGCGGGCCACGCCGACCAGCTCGGTACCCGCCTCCTGCCGCAGCCGGCGCAGCACTGCCGTCCCCACGTTGCCGGTCGCCCCCACGATCACGATGCGCATGACGGGTGCGGTACCCGCTGAACCGGACAGCAACCGCTCACGGACGGGGGTTCGTGCGGACCCAGCCCTTCTCCCGTTCGCGGCGACCGGCGGTGGCGGCCAGGCAGCGCGGGCAGAGCCAGCTCTCCGGGTCGGCCTCGGTGAGCACGTCGGTGCCGGAGTAGTCGAACGGCACGTGCGGGAAGCGGCGCAGCCGGGTCCGGCTCAGCGGCAGCCCGCACAGCGTCTGGTTCTGGCCCGGCAGCCAGGCGTGCACCTCACCGCCGGGCCGCCGTACGCCGTCGTCGCCCGGCACCTCGCGGGACGCCGCCACGGCGGCGGTGGTCGTGACTCGCATGGTCGCCCAGGTTCCCCGGTCGCCACCGTTCACGCCTGAAGACAACCCCTGGGGTACGCGGGCGGAGCGCGTACCCCCGTGGTGGTAGCCCGATCGACGACTCCGGGGCGACGACCGGCGGCGATGCGCGTCCATACGCTGCCGCCGTCACCACTTGCCGCGACCCGAGGGAGTCCCAGAATGTCCATCCGTCACCTGCTCGTCGCCACAGTCGCCGGAGAGTTCGCCCCGGCCGCGCACACCTCGCTGGCCGCCGGGGGCATCGGCGGCTCCGGGCGGGCCGGCGCCACTGTCATCGCCGTGGTGGGCCTGGCCGGTGTGGTCGTCGGCGGGCTGGCACTGAGCCGCTCCCGTCGCGGGCCGGGCGAGGGGCGGGTCCAGGCCCTCGTGGCGGTGGCGGCCGGACTGGTCAGCCTCGTCCTCAGTGTGTGGCACCTGGCGCTGACCACCGAAGGTTTCGGCACCGGCCAGGGACGGGCGGGCGCGATCGCCGGGGTGGCGTTCGGGCTGATCGGGGCGGTGCTGGGCGGGCTGGCGCTGGCCCGTTCCCGGCGTACCGCCTGACCGGTCACCCACTCTGCCCGGCCCTCTGTCAGGAGGCGGTGAGCCAGCCGGGCACGGTGAGCCCCGACTCGTACGCGAGCACCACGAGCTGGGCCCGGTCCCGTACCCGCGTCTTGGTCATGATCCGGCTGACGTGCGTCTTCGCGGTGGCCGGGCTCAGCACCAGCCGGGCCGCGATCTCGTCGTTCGACAGGCCGGCGGCGACCAGGGCGAGCACCTCCCGTTCCCGCTCGGTCAGCGCGTTCAGGCGAGGGCCCGGGTCCGGGTGCCGGGTCCGGGCGGCGAACTCGGCGATCAGCCGGCGGGTGACGGCCGGGGCGATCAACGCGTCGCCCCGCGCCACCACCCGTACCCCGTGGATCAGCTCCGCCGGCTCGGTGTCCTTGACCAGGAAGCCGCTCGCGCCGGCCCGCAACGCGCCGTAGACGTAGTCGTCCAGGTCGAAGGTGGTCAGGATGATCACCCGGGCGTCGGTGCCGGCGACGATCTCCCGGGTGGCGGCCAGGCCGTCCAGCAGCGGCATCCGGATGTCCATGAGGACGACGTCCGGCCGCAGTTCCCGCGCCAGCCGTACCGCACCGGCGCCGTCGGCGGCCTCGCCGACCACCTCGATGCCGTCCTCGCCGTCGAGGATGGAGCGGAAGCCCGCGCGTACCAGGGTCTGGTCGTCGGCGAGCAGCAACCGGATCATGTCGTCTCCCCCCGTTGCCCGCGTGGCGCCGGGACCGGCAGCGGGGCGGGCCGCAGCGGGAGGCGGGCCCGCACCAGGAACCCGCCGCCCGGCCCCGGTCCGGTGGTGAGCGAGCCACCCAGCGCCCGTGCCCGCTCTCCCATGCCGAGGATCCCGTTCCCGGGCGGGCCGGCGGGACCGGCACCGTCGTCCGCCACCTCCACCAGCACCTCGTCGCCGTCCGGCACGACCCGGACCACCGCCGTGCTCGCGCCCGCGTGACGGCTCACGTTGGTGAGCGCCTCCTGGACGATCCGGTACGCGGACAGATCCACCTCCGGCGGGAGCGGCCCGGTCTCCGTCACCTCGGTACGCACCGTCAGCCCGCGCCGCCCGGCCGTCGTGACCAGCTCGTCGAGGCGGTCCAGGCCGGGTGCGGGGTGGCTCGGCGTCGTACCCTCCTGCCGGAGCACGCCGAGCGCCGCCCGCAGCTCCCGCAGCGTCTCCCGGCTCGTCTGCTTGATCACGGCGAGTGCCTCCGCCGACCGCTCCGGATCGGGCCGGTGCAACGCGGCGCTCGCCTGCACGCTGATCAGCGAGAGGTGGTGGCCGAGCAGGTCGTGCAGCTCGCGGGCGATCCGTAGTCGCTCCTCGGTGGCCCGATGACGGGCCTCCTCCTCCTTGCGCTGCTCCGCCGCCAGCACCCGGGCCTGCACCTCGGCGAGATAGGCCCGCCGGTTACGGGTCACGCCGACGATGACCGCGACCAGCCAGCCGGCGTGCAGCAGCGTCGCGCCGTTCCCACTGACACCGGTCCGCGTGTAGCTGTCGGCGACGGCGAAGGAGACGACCGAGGCCAGGCCGAGCCCCACCGCGACCGCGAGGTGCCCCTCGTCGACGACCGTGTACAGCGCCACGACGAACACCAGCATGATCGGCCCAGGCCGGTGCAGCAGAGCGCCGTACGCGGCGACCGCGGCCAGCGCCACCACGCCCACCGTCACCGGGTATCGGCGGCGCAGGTAGAGCGCGCCGGAGGAGGCCAGGACCACGAGCAACGCGACGAGTTCGGCGGTGGTGTCGATGCCGTCCGACTGCACGATCAGGCCGAGCAGGGCCACCAGGGCGACGGCAGGCACCACTGCGGCTTCCGCTTTGAGGCCGTGTCGGCGCCAGCTCGACATTGCCGAAGCGTAGCGGTCCGCGGACGCAGCGGAGGGCCCCGAAGTGGGGTCGTGTGGTGCCGGAGGGTGGTCGGGAGGGTCGGTGCGCGACGCACGCCGGGCTGATCGGGTTCGGGTAACCTGTGGCGTGCGGGCCGCTAGCTCAATGGCAGAGCTGTGGACTTTTAATCCATAGGTTCAGGGTTCGAGTCCCTGGCGGCCCACTCCGTTCCAGCTCAGCGGCCCTTCATAGGGCCGCTGTCTTGTAGGCACGGCTCGTACAGCAGCGAAGTACAGCAGTAGCCGCCTCACCGGTCGAGTGCGCTGCCGAGCCGCTTGAGGGCGTCGCGGGTGGCCGCCGAGGAGACCACCGTGTAGATCTCCATGGTGATGGCGAACTGGGCGTGCCGGAGGATCTGCATCACCGCCCGGGGGTGGACGTCCAGGTCCGCCAGGAGTGAGGCGCAGGTCCGCCGGGCGTCCCGTACGGTAATCCGCCGGACGCCGGCCGTGTCGCAGCGACGGTCCCAGAAGCGGTTGAAGTTGCGCGGCTCGACCGGACGGCCGTAGCGGGTGGTGAAGATGAGGTCCGACGGCTGCCAGGCGGGGCCGGCGGCGTCGCGGGCGGCGGTTTGCGCGACACGGCGGCGGCCGAGAGCCACGGTGCAGATGTCCGGCAGCGGCAGGGTGGCGTCCGAGGCGGCCGTCTTCGTCTCCCGGTGCAGCAGCTCGGCACCGACCCGCTGGGGCTGCCGATCGATGGTCAACTCCCCCGCGTCGAGATCGACGTCAGCCCAGGTGAGCCCCAACATCTCGCCCTTGCGCAGACCGAGCACCAGGACCAGGACGTACGCGGCGTAGAGCGGGTCGTCGTCGGCTCGGGCCGACTCCAGGAAGCGCCGCGCCTCGTCGCTCGTCCACGCCTTTTGCTTGCGCTTCCGAACCGGGGGCAGCTTCACCAGGGACGCCACGTTGCGGGTGATCAGCCCTTCGGTGATGGCCTGGGACAGCAGCGTCCGGAGCACGGTCCGCAGGTGGGTGACGCTCGTTGCCGAGGGCAGATCCTTGCAGCAGCGGCCGAGGGCACAGCAGCGACGTTGGGCGGGCTTGCGCCGCTGGTCCTTGCCCTGGGCACAGCACTGGCAGGTCCGCCCGACCTCGTTAATCCACGTCTGGACGTCGCTCACCCGGAGCTTGTCGAGCCGCTTCCGGCCCAGCCCTGGCACGAGGTAGAGCCGGACCACCACCTCGTAGGTGACGTAGCTGCCCGGGGCCAGGTTCGGCTTGACGATCTCCCGCAGCCAGTAGCCGGCGTACTCCCCGACGGTCGGGGAGCGCGTCGCCACCGGTCCGCCCTTGGCCTGTCCGTGCAGCTTGATCCACTTGTCGTGGACCTCCTCGCGGGTCTTGCCGTAGACCCACTTCCGGCCCCGCTTGCCGTCGGGCTTCTCGACCCAGACGTACGCGGCGAAGCCGTTGCGGTACGGGAAGATCGAGCCTTCGCCGTTGGCCCTGCTGCGTCCGGGCATCAGGCCGCCTCCTGCCGCTCGACCTGGTCACGGATGTACTCGTCGACCCATTCGGGGAGGATGCGGCGGTACTTGCCGTCCTTGATGGAGCGCAGCTCGCCGGTGGCGATCTTCATCTTGACCTTGGAGATGCCGAAGCCGAGCAGAACGGCGACCTCGGCGGGCGAGTACCAGCGCGGGGTGAGGTCTCTGCTCATGCGGCGGCCCCGACGAGCCAGGCTTCGTGGGCGAGTTCTTCCCGGCCGATGCGTCTGGCCTGCCGGCGCTGGGCGGCGGCGGTGTTGGCCAGAAGCGCGTCGCCTTCGGTGAGCCACCCGGAGCCGGCGTAGGTGAGAACGCCAACCGTCACGGCGTCGATGGGGTCGTCGTCCTCGGCGCGGCGGAAGGTCGCGCGGATATCCCGGAGCAGGCCGAAGGTGACGGAGTAGCGGCGGGCCTTGGTGAGGAAGTGACCGCCGAAGCCGAGCATGTGCGCCCAGCGACGCAGCCCAGCGTAGGCGTTCGGTTTGGTGTCAAGGCTGCCTTGACGGTCGTCGGCCGTTGCGGCGCCGCTGGCGGTGTCGGTGCCGGCGGGCCGTCCGAGGTGCCAGCAGGCGTCGATGAGGCGGGCGAGGTGGTCACCTTCCGGATCGGCGTAGTCGTCGACGGTGGCGGGGGTGAGGCGGGTGGACTGGTGGCCGGTGGCTTCGGTCGCCTTGGTGGCGTACTTGGCCAGGTAGGCGGCCACCTTGCCGTCGGTCAGTTCGCCGCTGGCGCTGTTGATACGCCGGACGTCGACCTGCTCGCCCCACGTCACCACCCAGCCGCGTTGCTGGTCGGGGTGCGGGGGCGTGGTGACGGTGATCTGACGTGCGGCGGCGTGCACGGCTGCCTCCAGGTCGCCGACGGTGATCCCCACAGGCGGTGGCACGAGCGCGTCCGGCTCGTCGGGGGCGACGCCGTCGAGGCGCAGCAGGACGTGGAAGTGAACGGCTGCCCGGCGCTGCATCTCGGCGACCTTCCCGTGCGACACCCGAACCGGCGGCAGCCGGCGCATCCTGCCGGAGTCGGTGACGACCTGGACGAAGGGGATGCCGCGTCTGCGGCAGAGGCCGGCGAGGTGCCGTTCGATGGCCTGCTTCGTGCGCCGCCACAGCTCGCCCGAGAAGTAGTTCCAGACGACCTGGTGGCCGTGGTCGTAGCAGTCCAGGCACAACGGCTGCCCAAGCCGCGGATCGTCGGCGTCGTGACGGGCGAAGCACGCCGCGGGCTGCCCATGCTGGCAGGTGCCGACGGTGTGGCGGGCACGGCAGGGAGCCGGACGGCAGTCGCAGCGCTGCCGGGTAGCGCAGGTGTGGCGGGGAACGTGCCGGTTGTGGACCGCGCCGAAGGACGGCGCGGTGAAGGTGGCGAAGACGACCGGGTGCCGGCCTACCGAGGCAGGGACGCCCTTGCCGCCAGTCAGGCCGCAGCGCACGACCTGGTAGGCGTCGCCCTGGTAGACCCAGGCGCAGTCGGGGCATTGCGATTCGCGGCGGTTGCCGCACGCCTTGTAGAGCGCCCCGTCGGGCAGCTCGTCGGTGTGCTGCTCGCCCAAGACCCGGCCGGTGGCTCGCTCGACAGCGGCGATCGTGCCGGTAAGGCGGACCGGACGGGCGCAGCCGCCGGCGGTGCGGGTGTGCTCCATCCAACCGGAGAACTCAGGCATTGCGGCACGGTGCAGGGCTTGGGCGTCACGGCCGCTCGCAACGCCGGGACGGAACAGGTCGAGGGGTGTGGACACGACTCTCTCCTCACGGGGTGGCAGGGACGAAAGACGAAGCACCACCAGCCGTGGACGTCTGTCCGCTGGTGGTGTTCGTCGTGTCTCCTGGCACCGCCGAAAGGGCGGCTGACGCCGGAGGGCGGATGGCTGGTGATGCCAGTTCCCGCCGAAAGGTCATGTCCTTTGCTCTCGTGGACTCGGTGATGAGGGCCGGCACAGGTGGGGAGCCTGGGATGTCGGCATCCGGCGGGTTGCCGCAGGCTGCCCCCACCCGTGGAGGTGAACGAATCCGGGCCATCGTGGACGGCAGCAAGGCCGTACTGGGCCGCTCAGCGGATTCGGGGAACCGGCACAGCGGCCGGCGCGATTGAGAGCCGGCGGGACGTGGCCTGCATCAGCGGCAGGAAGGCCGCTCGGCATCTCCGACATCGAGTCCAGCGATCCGGCAGGAAGGCCGCGCTGGCATGCTCGACGAGCGCCAGACTAGCACCGGGTACCGACACGTCAACCCGCCGTGACCCCGCAGCCAGGGCGGACCGACCGGCTGCCGGCTGCCGACCTGCCGGCTGCCGACCAGTGTGGGAGGACTTTCTGTACGTCTATCAAGGCGGCCCTGAGCGGGCCGCACGCGCCGCCGCCTGGGCGCGCGTCGGCCGCTGCCGCTGTCGCTCGGTGGCCATCGCGCCTGATGCCCGGCGGCTCGCGCGGAGAGCGGGGAGCCCGTAGGGCCGCCGCAGAACGACAGACCGTCGACTGGTGAGGGGGTGGGCCGGCAGCCGGCGGGCCGCGCGGCCACGAGCCCGCGCGGCGTGGGGGAGCGCACGCCGGCCGCGTCGGCGAGCTGGCGGCGGTCACGGGGTTGCCGTTAGTGCGCCTCCGGCGGGGGCACTCCGGCTCCAGGATGGCGGGGCTCCGCCGGCGGGTCCAGGTCCGCGGGTGGTTGCGTAGGCCATCCCGCCTGCCCTCGACCCGGGCAAGCCGAGCAGACCGCCGCCCGACCCGCCAGCGTCCGAACCTGCGTCAATGTCCGCTTGACATGGCGGGCCGGGCGGCGGCCCGCTCCCCAGGAGGGCGGGTCGACGGCAGACAGTGAGGATGGTGAGGTGGGTCGCCGGGTTGGTCTGACTCACCGGCAGACCGACGTTGCTGTCCTCATCCCGATTCGTCGGCCGGCTCGGTGGCCCCGGCAGCTGCATGTCACCGGTCAGGCGTCGTGACTTAATAGGAGCCTGTGCGAGAGGCGCCCACCACTGTGTTGTCCGCATCGCCTGACCGGTGACGTGTCCACGTGTTCTCGACTCGACCGAGAAGGGCGGACCTCACCAGCATGGCAGCCAAGAAGCGATCGGTCATCGGGGGTATCGACACCCACCGCGACACCCACCACGCCGCCGTACTCGACAGCACCGGCGGACTCCTCGGCGACGCCGAATTTCCCGCGACCACCGCCGGCTACGCGGATCTCCTGGCCTGGATGCGCTCCTTCGGCCGGGTCACGGCCGTGGGCGTGGAGGGCACCGGCAGCTACGGCGCCGGCCTGGCCCGCTACCTGACCAGCAAGAAGACTCCCGTCATGGAGGTGGACCGGCCGGACCGCCGCGCTCGTCGCGCACAAGGCAAGTCCGATCCGATCGACGCTATCGCCGCCGCCCGGGCAACCCTTGCCGGCACCGCCATGGGCACCCCGAAGACCCGCACCGGGCCGGTCGAGGCTATCCGCGCCCTCAGGGTCGCCCGCCGAGGCGCGGTCAAGGCCCGCACCGCCGCCCTGAATCAGATGCGCGGCCTGGTCGCCGCCGCCCCCGAGCCCCTGCGAGCCCACCTGACCAAGGTCAGCGCCGCCACGCTGGTCAGCCGGTCCGCTGCACTGACCTACGACCCAGCCAGACTCCACGAACCCGAGCACGCCACCACCGCAGCCCTGGTCGGCCTCGCCCGCCGGGTCACCACCCTCACCGAGGAGATCACCACCCTCGACCGGCAGGTGACCCCCATCGTCCAGAAAGCGGCACCCCACACCACGGCCCTATTCGGCGTCGGCCCCGACGTCGCCGCCCAACTGCTCACCACCGCCGGCGACAACCCCGACCGGCTGCACTCCGAAGCGGCCCTCGCTCACCTCTGCGGCGCCGCACCCATCCCCGCCAGCTCCGGACGGGTGCGCCGGCACCGCCTCCACCGAGGAGGCGACCGCGGCGCCAACCACGCCCTGCACACCATCGCCCTCTGCCGCCTGCGCTACGACCCACGCACCCGCGCCTACCAGCAACGACGCATCACCGAAGGCCTTAGCAAACAAGAGATCCTGCGCTGCCTGAAGCGCTACATCGTCCGCGACGTCTACACCGCCCTACGCGCCGACTTCGCCGCCCTCGCCCCTTGACCTCCATAGGAGCATCGGGATGGAGCAAGTGCGACTCGTCGTGCTCCGCTCAGTCCTCGGAATAGCTGTCAAGGAGCTGCGCGGCTACGGCTGGCGGGAGGATGGTTGACCAGATAATTTCACCGGGATCAGGCTCCAAGCCTGCCACGCCACTAGGCTCCGGCATCCAACTACTGGGATCTACGCCAGGGACCGCGTTGATGATGACGGCGAAGATCTTAGGGTCCGCGACGTTTTCGGTGCCGACTACTAGATAGGTCTCGCCATCAGCAGCCCTGGCCAAGGCCGTCAGGCTGTAGTTATGGAACTCTGCCTGGTAGGCGTAACCGCTACGAAGGGATCGCGCGATTAGCTCACAGACGATCCTACGGATTTCTTTTTCCCAGGCGGACGCATGTTCTAGTTCTAGGCGTTTCCAGTCCCAGTCTGCGGGCAGCCATTTGTCGGATGAGCCGCCCTCGCGCTCGACAGCGGCAGTAAGGGCTGCGTAGAAGTCGGCGGGATCGCCTTCGCGTCGATATCCGGCAGCGCCGACCCACCACGGAGCAGCGCGGACCTGCGGACCCGCATCCGTGTGGTCCGCTTCTGGAAGACGAGTTGCGGCCCCGCGCCAGCGGCCTGTCTTGACTTTGAACCACACGCGGTCTTTCAGGGTGACGACCCTCTCGACGCCTCCAGCCGCGTGCGCTTCGGGCAAGCGTTGAGCCTCTGCTATTAGGTCATGATCAAGGTCGCAGAGGGGTTCGGTGATAGGTGGCACTCGAAGCTCGAGATCCGCCATGCAGGCACGCGTTGGTCGGACGGGCTTGGTCTCACCGCTCATTCCGTGAGTTTAGAGCCCAAGCCCGTCCAAAGCCAGACATGTGTTTTCAGCTAGCGTCAGGCATGCCGCCGTACTCATCGAGCTGCTCGACTGGCACACCAGTAAGGAGTGAGACAGCGGACTTCGATGAGCCGTCAAGTCGGCTTAGAGCGGCTCGAACGCCCTCGTTGATCTCACTGCGGTGCGCCTCGATGTACTCGCGCACTGCGGCGTCTACAACATCCTTCTTGGCCTTGCCCAGGAAGTGAGCGGCGTGAGAGATGAGTTGATCAGTACCAACGTCGACCTTGATGGGAGCGGACGTAGCAGCCATGGGGCCCCCTTCCAGTGACCTACAGTACCTCGGTACCAAAGTACCCGGCAACACCTGCCATCTAACGATCCAACGATACCGAGTATGAGCAGATGCGGCGACCGGGTTGCAAGGATCTGCGCCACACATGGGATCCAGGCATGAGGCAGCGGCATCGCGGCCTGAAGTCGGCCCTGCTCGACGCCGGCCTTCGGTGCCAGTTGAGGAAGTCCGTCCAGGTGAAAGCGGACAGCGAGGATCGGTCGCACTCGTACTATGCTTCTCGCGCCCGTTGGGTGCGGAGCATCGCGTAGCGACGCGAGAAGCATAGTACGAGTGTCAAGTCTCGGGACATCCGGGTTACGCTCACCGCCCGTTGGGTGCGAAGCATCGCGCAGCGACGGTGAGCGTAACCCGGATGTCAAGCGACAAGTCGGCCCTCTTGACCGCTTCCGCCCAGGTGCTTCGGGAATTTTGGGCAGCATGAAGCCTCGCAGCGCGGGCACCGCTACGCTCGCGCAACGCAGTGAACTGCGCGAGCGTAGCGGTGCCCGCCGCGCGGATAGCAGCAGGCGCGCCGCGCGTCTAGTGTGATGTACGTCATGTGATCGACGCGGCTTGAGTGCCGAATCGAGTAGTAACTACGGCAGCAAGTGACGCCCGAGGTGGGTCGGCGTGTCGGCAGCGTTATGGAGCAGTTGAAGGCTGGGCAGTTAGCCAAGAGGCCAGCCAGCGACTGGAGCGGACGATCGCGGGACGCGGGCTCTCAGGATGGGCCGCGAGGATCAGGCGTTGATCAACAATCGCGACCGACTGGGCAGCAAGCAGGTTAGCTCTGCTGCGGCAGATTCGTGAACCGTGCGCGGCAGCAGTGCCTGACAGCAGCCGGCCGCGACGAGGGCAGCGGCCCAAGGTCGCAGACGTCATCGGACTTGCCGGGTGGAGCGCATAGAACTCATGAGCGTGGACACACCATCCGGCTCAGATGAGGATGCCGCTATGTCAAGTCGGCCCTGTCCCAGCCTGGCGGAAGCTTCTCCAAACCGATTAGGGCGTCCAGGCCGAGATGCTCTTTCAACATGTGCTTGAGGTTGCGACCCTCAATAATTTCGATTCGACCATTCGCGGCGGCGAAGTCGCGGCTCGCCTTGCCCACCCATGAGGTAGTTACTAATACACCCTTGGCGGCCCGCTTATGATCCATTACTCCAGCAAGTGCGTGGACGGCTTCGAGGCCGACGATTTTGCTGTAGCGCTTAGCCTGGATGATGCAAAGCCCGCCAACGATTGGATCTTCATTGACAGCGACGCCATCGACGCCTTCATCCTTGGAAGCCTGCGTTACCCAGGACTTCATTCCGATGTTTTCGAAGAGTCGGCGGATCAGGTGCTCGAACTCTCCAGGTGAAAGTGTAAGTAAGTCCGTACGGCTATCCAGGCCGGCGACGACGTCCATCTCGTCAACAAACTTATACCTTGAAAGGTCAAAGGACACCACTGGTCTGACGCCTTCTAGGTCGTAAGGATGCGGGGA
The DNA here is from genome assembly GCF_036902745.1 of Micromonospora sp. CPCC 205554. NCBI lineage: Bacteria > Bacillati > Actinomycetota > Actinomycetes > Micromonosporales > Micromonosporaceae > Micromonospora > Micromonospora sp. CPCC 205554. The sequence continues at coordinate 106,653 of NZ_JBAKHP010000020.1, forward strand.
AACAATGGCGTTCAGGTGACTGCGGAGGCACAGCACCGGGTCCAGTTCCGGCTCGTCGAGCTGCACCACGGCAAACTTGTCCCGCTCGGCGCCTACGCTCATTAGCAACGGACGCATGGCACGGCCAGTCGCCTTGTCCTTAGTTGAGACGTAGCCATTGAAGACGATGCCGGTCACGAGGTCCGGAGACGTCGCGTCAAAAACTTCAGCAATGGTCCGCAGCGTCAACCGTGCAAGTAGATCGCCATACAGCTTCTTAGTCTGAGTTTCCTTGCGGGGTACGGCAACCATTCCCTTCGCCGTCGTGTAGCGGTAGGCAACGACGGTTGGCACGACATTTTGGAGCGGTAGTTCGTACTCGATCAACAATTCGCGGGAAGCTGGGTCATAGTGCGCTGCGGCCTTGCCTGTCAACCCCTCCGGGTATTGAGACTGCGCGAGGACGTGTTGTAGACGCTCGACAAACGCGGTTGGTCCGCCGTTCGCTAACACCGCCGTAAGTTCGAGGACAGACGCGGCAGCCCGCCGGTTCCTCCGGCTCAGCAACTGCGCATACTCGGCAACCCTTGCGCTGACGGCCTCCGTCCGAAACTCAGCCTCGGTCAACTTGCGGGCGTGTGCTTCCCGCTCCGCCAGGCGCTTCCCGGCGGTCGCCCCCTGCGCCTTCGCGCGGGCATCAGCGGCTTGGCGTCGCTCCTCAGCACGCTCGCGTTGGGCGACCTCACGGGCCGCCTTCGCCGCTGCTTGATCGGCCAGACGCTTCGCCTGTACCTCATGCCTGAGCCGCGCTGCCTCAGCCTTCTTTGCCTCGGCCTCGGCTTGCTTAGCCTCGCGGCGTGCCTCCGCTTCTTGGCGCTTCTGCTCGGCAACTGACTCGCGGTGCCAGCGCGCCTCTGCTTGCGCTTGGAGCTTCTTGGCCTGCTTTCGAGCGTCCAGCACCTGCGCTATGAGTCCCTTACGTCGCGCCATGCGTCCTCCGAGGCTCCACGCTAGACAGACATGACCGTAACCCATTCATGACTCAGTGAAAAGTCTGCAGTACTTTGCGTGGTTGAGGTGCCGGTGGTGCGGCGCAGAGCGGCGAGAGGGCTGCTCCGCAGCGGTCCTGTAGCGCGGACCCTTGGCGAGTTGCCAAGCCACCAAAACCCTCAGGATCGCGGACGGAGCAAGCACCCCACGGAGCGCTAGGCGTTGGTGCCGCTGGCCCGAAGGGCAAGCTATTAGGCGCTATGCCTTCCAGCACCCGGGCTTACAGGTGCGACCCTGGAGGCGAGGGCAGCCGCAGACAACCGCCCCAGGGCCCAGTCTCGGTGGCCCTGCCGTAGCGACGCATAGAGCTTGTCAGCAGGGCGTCACGCGGAAGCGAACCAGACTTATCACGGAAGCGGATTAGCGACGTAAACGCCCTTACCCTGCCGGCCGTCGATCAGGCCCTCGGCTTTGAGTAGGAGCATCGCGGCCCGGATCACGGTGTTGCTGACCTCGTAATGCTCGCAAAGGGCGGCGAACGAGGGCAGCTTGTCGCCCGGCTTCAACTGACCGGAGCTGACCTGCTCGCGGATATCTCGGGCAACCTGTAGGTAGGCAGCTTCAGACATAGGTGGTGCTCCCAGCTTGGCGGCTGGTGCAAGCAGACCACACCTCCCGCTCGACTTACAACGCTATGTGTCGTAGCTGTTGACCCTGTGCACATTGCGTCCTAAGTTGCTCGTGGGGCTACCCAGCTTGGCGGCCGGGTCGTCCTGCCGTGGGTGCCCTGTCTCCGGACACGGCTGACCGGGTGCCCACGGGATCCCAAGCGTCGGCGGGAGGCGTGATGACCAGACCGAACGATGCAACTGATGCGATCGCGGGCGCCTTGCCGGATACCCCCTACCACCAGAGGCAGGACAACAGCCGGCGGCGCGTCTCTTACGACGAGTACGTCTTGGCGGTGGCGCTCACCCTAGCCCGCCGGCACCGACCTGTCTGGTCATGGCAGCACTGGCGGCGCATCTGCCGCTGCGGCGGCGACCTGCCCTGCCGGATCCGTCATCCCATCCCGATCAACCGCGGCCACTGGCCGAGCCAGGACGCACCCCGATGACGACGCACCTCCCAGTCACACCGGCATGGACTTGCGGCGGCTGCGCTGCCGACTGGCCCTGTCAGACGCGACGGCGCGAGCTGCGAGCCGAATACCACCGTGCCCCGGTGTCGCTTGCCCTCTACCTGGCCGCCCAGCTCGTTAACGCCGCCCAGGACCTGGCCCACGTGCCCGCCGGCCACCTGCATCACCGATTCCTCGGCTGGACCCGATGAGCATCCTGCGATCCGGCGACGAGAAGTTCCACTACAGCGACGGCTCTCACAAATGGACCCCGCCAGACCCGGACTACGACCAAGAGGTCTGGGAGGAACAGGTCCGCCAGCACAAGCAAGGCCACCTCCGAAACGAGCGTCCCAAGGTCCGCATCCAACGCCTGATCTAACGCCAGCAGTACAGCAGCGAAATACAGCAACCATGTCAGCCAAACGAGACCGAGAAGCGCATCAGCAGGCCGGATGACCTCGAACCGCACCCGATCCGGCCGCCTTGCCGGCAATCCATAGGTTCAGGGTTCGAGTCCCTGGCGGCCCACTCAGCAGCACATCTGACCTGCGAAAACCTCGGCCGAAGATCATCGGGCACAACCAGGCACAACTCAGGCATGATCTTGGTTGGCGGGATGATCGAACGAGCGACGGAACCGGGCCGCCGCGCTGGCAGCCGAGTACCGCACCGAATTGCTCGTCCCATGACCTCCCGACACGGATCAGTCGTGCCGGGCGGCGACCTCCAGCAGACCTTCGTAGAACTCGACGAGTTCGGTGTCGCTCGGGTCGATCGCCCGTAGGCAGCGGGACACGCCCTCCGCGAGCGCGGCGGCGATTCGCTCGGCTCGGTCCGGTTCCAGGTGCGGCAGCCTCAGCAGGCTCATCGCCCGGGCGGGCCACAGATACGTCTCCAGGTCGTCGTCCTGAAGCATCCCGGCGGGCACCGCCCTGACGATGTCCGCGTAGACGCGGCCCTGGATGTACCACTCCCGGTCGGCGTCGAAGATCACGATCATCATTGCCGTCTCCGCTCCCCCGCGCGCCGGCCGTCTGACACAATTCGGTCCAGCCTAGTCCTCATCCTGTGTGGACTCGGGTCGCGACCGCAGAGACGCGACGGGCGGGCCCGGTGATCGCGTTCACACCGGGCCCGCCCGTCGCGCGCCTTCCGTACGAGGAGGTCAGCTCGCCGCGACGAGCTGGAACCGCTGGTTGGCCTGGCCGTTGCAGTCGTAGATCTGCACCTGCTGGCCGTTGCCGGTGCCCCAGACGTCGAGGCAGCGGCCGGACTGGACTCCGGTGATGGTGCCGTTGGAGTTGACGTTCCACTGCTGGTTCGTCTGCCCGTTGCAGCTGTAGATCTGGACTGCCGAGCCGTTGCCGGAGCCGGCGGCGTCCAGACACATCGAGCCGTACACGGTCAGTTGCCGGCTGGAGGTGTGGGTCCACCGCTGGTTGGTCTGGCCGTGGCAGTCGTAGAGCTGCACCCGGGTGCCGTTGCTCTGCGACGAGTTCGGTACGTCGATGCACCGGCCGGACTGGCTGCCGACGATGCGGCTGGCACCGGTGGTCGGCGGCGGCGTGGTCGGTCCGGCGGTCGGGGTCGTAGTCGGGGTCGCGGTCGCCGTCGGCGTGGGGTTGGGCGACGCGGAGTTGAGGACGTTGAGGACCGAGTTGTACGCGGCCTTCTTGTTGCCGCTGCCGTCGAACAGCAGCGGGTTCTCGTTGGAACGCCAGGAGTCGCTGTCGCGGACACCCCACACGGTGATGCCGATGCACCGCGGCACGTTGATGCACGCCTGGGTCAGCCCGGCGTACTGGCTGGTGGACGAGTTGGTGACGTCGACCTCGGTGAGTGCGACGTCGACGCCGAGGGCGGCGAAGTTCTGCAGCGTGGTCTGGAAGTTGCCGGGCAGCGAGCTGCCGCCGGTGAAGTGGGTC